>DATGXA010000354.1:0-11551 GCA_035299125.1 Opitutaceae bacterium | reverse complement strand
GCGGGGAAAACGCGGCGTGGAGTCGATCCGCCTCGGCGAACGCCGGGATCGGGGGCGGGAGAAACGCTTCGTCGGGGATCGGCGGCGGTGCGGCGGGCGCTGGTGTGGCTGTGGGCGGCGGCGCGGCGGAAACCGGCGCGGGCTGCACGACCGCGGGCGGAGGAGTGACTGTGGCCGGCGGCACGCCCGCTGGCGCGGGCTGCGCCGCGGGACCGGGTGCAGCGGTCGTCGCGGGCGCACCGTCGGCGACGCGGCGTTTCACGATGGCGAGTTCGAGCGTGAGTTCGCGGACCTTTTCCGCGAGTTCGCGTGCCTCGCGGCGCGCGCCGACGGCTTTGACCAATGCCACGATCGGCATGACCAGCAGCACCAGCGCGACACCGAGAATGACGAGGATGATGGTGACGATTTCGTCCATGGGGTTTGCGCCACGGCGCCGCGGCAGGCTTGCAGAAGTAGTGGACGGGGCAAGCCGCCAACCGCCGACGGCGGCGAGCGGGCCCGGGGGCGATCGAGCGGTTCTGCGGGCGGCTTCCCGGCTTTGCTCCCGATTGGCGCAACGGCGGCTCGCCTCGGCGGCGGGATCCGGCAAACTGCGGGCGAGTTCCCATGGGCGTGACCATTCACTACTCGTTGCGGCTCGAGACGCGCTCGGCGGCGGTGGCGGAGCGCGCGGTGGTCGCCGTGCATGCGGCCGCGAGGCGCCTGGCCCGGCGGCGCGAGCTGGGCGGGGTGTCACCGGTGCTGCCGATCGCGGAGACGTTTCTTCATGCGACGCGCTGCGCGGTCGCGCGCGGGCCCTACGGCGAGGCGCACCTGCTCGAGATCGAATCGGAGGGCGGTTGGGCGTTCACGGTGGAAGTGGGCGAGGGCTGCGAACCGGCGACGTTTGGTTTGGGGCGCTATCCGGCGTTCGTGGCCGACGGCGAGCGCCGGCGCCGCACGGGTTTCGGCGGCGCGTGGACGTTTGGTGCCTTCTGCAAAACGCAGTACGCCAGCCGCGGCGGCGGGGAGCATCTGCTGCGCTGCCACGCGGCGGTGATCGATCTCATCCTGCTCTGGCGGAAGGTGGGCGCGACGATCGAGATCAGCGACGAGGGCGAGTATTGGCCGGGCCGTGATCCGCGGACGTTGTTGCGGCGGACGCGTGCGCTGGACCAGTTCACCGCGGCGCTGGCGGGCGCGATGAAGGACGAGGCGGAGGCGCACGGCGGCCCGCCGGTGCAGTCGCCGATCTTTGCGCATCCGCAATTCGAACACTTGGAGGCCGAAGGCGCGGCGATGCACGGCAAGCTCATTGAGGCCGTCCGGCGCGGCGGCGCGGCGCGCGACGAGAGGGACTGAGCGGGAGCGGAGCGAGCTGTGGTGGTGGATGTCAGCCGAAGCCGGGCGCCGCTCTCGGGCGCGGCGACACTTTGAGGGCGGGAATCGGCTCAGCGCTTGCGCGGCTTGGGGTCGCGTTCGGCGAGGAGGAACTCGGTGTAGGCGAGATCGCGCGGCGTGGTGAGCTTCGGGTTCGGCTCCGGGTTCTCGTAGAAGAACACCGGTTTGCCGGCGAATTCCATCGCCTGGGCGTCGTCGGTCACGCGGCGCGTTTCCTCAAGGGAGTTGTAGGCGGCGAGAATCTCCGCGCGGCGGAAGATCTGGGGCGTTTCGGTGGCCCAGAGGCGGCTGCGTTCGAGCGTGCGCGCGGGCACGGCTTCGTTGGGATCGGCGGCGGTCGGAAGCTCCTTGATGGTGTCGACGACGCGGTGGGAGAACACCGCGGAGCCGCGGCGCTGGGCGAGCGAGGCGAACCGGCGGATCAGCGGTGCGCGGATCATCGGCCGGGCGGCGTCGTGGATGAACACCCATTCGACCGTCGGCGGGAGCGCCTCGAGCGCGTGGCGCACGGACTCCTGCCGCTCGACACCGCCGCGCACGTAGATGATGCGCTGCGTGGGTGCGAGGCGGAGGGCGCGCACGCCTTTCTCGAGCTGGCGTTTCTGCGCGACCGAGCGGAAGACGAAGACGAACGTGGAGGTGAGGCCGCTCTCGACGAAGGCCTCGACGGAGTGAAGGTACACCGGTTTGCCGGCGACCTTTGCGAGGACCTTGTCGTCGGCGACGGCCTTCATGCGCGTGCCGCGACCGGCGCAGAGGAAAATGGCGGCGGCGTTCATGCTGCTCATCGGCCGAGATCGCGCAGGATGCGGGCGGCGGCGTCGGCGGGATTCGCGGCGCGGAGGATCGGGCGGCCCACGACGATGAAGCTGGAGCCGGCGCGCGCGGCGTCGGCGGGCGTCATGACGCGTTTCTGCTCGTCGGCCGCCGCATCCGCGGGGCGGACACCGGGGGTGACGAGTTTCACGCCGGCCGGGAGGGCGGCGCGCAGCGGGGCGACTTCGTGCGGCGAGCAGACGAGGCCACTCAGGCCGGCGCCGGCGGCGAGTTGCGCGAGGCGCTCGACCTGTGTGGCGGCGGAGCCAGGGACGCCGGTGGCATTGAGCGCGGCGTCGTCCATCGAGGTGAGCACGGTCACGCCGAGGAGCAGCAGATCGGGCTTGTGCTGGCGCTGGGCCTTCACGGCCCACTCCATCATCTCGCGGCCGCCGGAGGTGTGAAGCGTGAGCATGCCGATGGGCAGCGGCGCGAGCGACTGCACGGCTTTGGCGACGGTGTTCGGGATGTCGTGGAGCTTGAGATCGAGGAAGATGTTGAAGCCTTGGTCGGCGACGCGGCGCACGTAATCGGGGCCGTAGGCGGTGAACATCTGGAGGCCGATCTTCACCCAGCGCAGGCGGCCGGAGAGCTGGCGCAGGATGGGCGCGGCTTCGTCGGCGGTTTCGCAATCGAGGGCGAGAATTAGGTCGCAGTTCATGGGAGGCGCGTGCGTAGTTTCGAGCGTTCCACCGCAGCGTTTTTCCCTGTGAACGCAAGCCCATCGATCGACGTCTTCGCGCCGGCCAAACTGAACCTGTTCCTCGCCGTCACCGGGCGGCGGGTGGATGGTTTCCATGACCTCGTGTCGCTGGTGGCGCCCTTGGATTTCGGCGACACGCTGCGAGCGACGATGCTCAACGCGGAGACCGGCGCGGACGAGTTGGTGTGCGCGGCGCCGGGAGTGCCGACGGACGCGAGCAATCTCGTGCTCAAGGCGGCGGCGGCGTGGCGGACGGCGGGGGGGCGCGCGCCGCGGTTCCGTTTCGAACTCGAGAAACGCACCCCGGCCGGCGCGGGCATGGGCGGTGGCAGCAGCGACGGCGTGGCGGCGCTGCGGGCGTTGCAGCGGCTCGCGGAGGTCGCGCTGCCGGAGGCCGCGCTTGCGGAGGTGGCGGCGAAGCTCGGCTCGGATTGTCCGCTGTTTCTCGCGAACGCGCCGACGATCATGCGCGGGCGCGGGGAGCGGTTGGAGTTTCTCGGCGAAGCGGAGCGCGCGCGGCTGAACGGTCGGCGCGTGCTGGTGTGCCGGCCGGGTTTCGGCATCGAGACACCGTGGGCGTACGGGCGGCTCGTCGCCGGCGCGCCGCACAGCTACACGCCAGCGACGGAAGCGGAGACGCGGCTGGCGGCGTGGCGGGCGGGCGAGATCGAGCTGGAGGCGCTGTTGGCGAATTCGTTCGAGGCGGTGGCGTACGCGAAGTTTCCGGCGTTGCCTGTGCTGGCGGCGCGGCTGCGCGAGCGCTGCGGGCTGGCGTTGCACATGACCGGAAGCGGCAGCGCGTGCTTCGCGTTGCTTGATGAAACCGCCGACGCGGCGGACCCGATCGCGGAGATTCGCGCGGCGTGGGGCGCGGAGACGTTCGTCACGGTGGCGCGACTGGCTCGTGACGGGAAAAGCGTTTGACGGTCTAGAAGTTGCGGCGTTTGACTCGGCTCCGCCGCCAGCGGCTTCTCTACCTCCAACGAATCTGCACGAATGGAAAAAACCGCCCAGACCGAGACCATCGTCAAGGGCATCGCGGCGTCCCAAGGGATCGCCTACGGGCAGATCTTCCTCTTCGTGCAGAAGGATCTCGACCTGCCGCGTTTCCAGATCGATCCGGCGCGGCGCGTGGAGGAGATCGCGCGGTTCGAACGGGCGCTGGTCGACACGCGCAAGGAGGTCGGCCGCGTGCGCGCGGAAGTGGCGCGCAATCTCGGTGAGGACGAGGCGCGGATCTTCGACGCGCATCTGATGGTGCTCGAGGACCAGGCGCTTATCGCGGAGACAATCCGCGAGATGGAGAACACCGGGCTCAACATCGAGGCGTGTTTCCATCGCGTGGCGCAGCGCTACGTGGAGGCGTTCGAGGCGATTCCGGACGAGTATTTGCGCGAGCGCGTGGCGGACATCCGCGATGTAGCGAAGCGAGTGCTGCACGCGTTGCTCGGGCAGGCATCGGCCAGCCTCGGTTCGATGCTGCAGAACCGCATCGTGGCGGCGGACGAGATCAGTCCTTCCGACGCGGCGAGCATCGATCGCAGCAACGTGCTGGGTGTCGTGACCGAGGGCGGCAGCCGGACGAGCCATGCGGTGATCGTGGCCCGCTCGATGAAGGTGCCGGCGGTCGTCGCCGCGCGCGGCATCACCGAGAAGGCGCGCGACGGCGCCTGGGCGATTCTCGACGGCTATGACGGCCTGATCATCCTCAACCCGACCGAGCAGACGCTGTTCCGCTACGGTAAGCTGCAGGAGAAACGACGGATCGTCGAATCGCGGATCATGGCGGTCAACAAGCTGCCCGCCGAGACGCTCGACGGCGTGCGCGTGACGCTCCAGGCCAACATCGAGAAGGCCGACGAAGTCGAGCTGGTGCGCAACTACAACACAGATGGCGTGGGGCTGTTTCGCACCGAGTACCTCTTCCTCAACACCGAACATCTGCCCGACGAGGAGCAGCAGTTTGCGGCCTACGCGGCCGTCGCGCAGGGGCTCGCGCCGCTGCCGGTGATCATCCGCACGCTCGACCTCGGCGGCGACAAGGCGGACCTGAGCGGCGTGGCGCGCATCGAGGCCGAGGCGAATCCGTTTCTCGGTTTCCGCGCGATCCGCATCTGTCTCGAGAACCCGGAGTTCTTCAAGAAACAGCTCCGCGCGGCATTGCGCGCGAGCGCCTTCGGCAACGTCCAGATCATGTACCCGATGATCAGCGGCGTGGACGAGGTGCTCCAGGCGAAGAAGCTTCTCGAGGAGGCGAAAGCCGAGCTGCGCGAACGCGGACAGGATTTCGACGCGAAGGTGAAGGTCGGCAGCATGATCGAGATACCGAGCGCGGCGGCGACAATGGATCTGCTCTCCGAGGAGTGCGACTTCTTCTCCGTCGGCACGAATGATCTCATTCAATACACGCTGGCGATCGACCGGTTGAACGTCCGCATCGCCAATCTCTACCAGCCCACCCATCCCGCGGTGTTGCGCACGCTGCGCACGATCTTTTCCGAGGCCGCCAAACGGAAACTGCCGACCGGCGTGTGCGGCGAGATGGCCGGCGATCCGACGTACGCTCCGCTGCTGCTCGGGCTCGGCGCGACCAGCCTGAGCATGGCGCCGCCGCTGGTGCCGATGGTGAAGTACCTTGTGCGCAACACGAAGATGGCCGACGCGAAGAAGCTCGCTAAAGAGGCGCTCGAGTTGCGCGATGCCAAGGACATCCAGGCGCTCTGCGAGAGCTTCTACCGCGAGCGCACGAAGGACCTTTCGCTCGGCTGAGGCGGGCGTTTAGGCGGTGGGCGGCAAGTGTCGGACCGCACAGCGCCACCGAAGCCTCGCGCGTTGAAGTGAAACTCGGGGCATGTCGGGACCGCTGAGCTCGCCGCGGCGAGCGAACGACGCTCCGAGTCGTCCCTACCTCGGTCCGCTGCCACGGGGTTGCCGAATTGACCTCGACCGCTCGTCCCATCTGACAGCGGTTGTGCGGAAAGCAGTGGTCATCGGCGGACGGCGCTCTTTTTGTGGGGCCGACCGTGGCGAAACCGAACGACCGACTCTCCGCGCTGCTCGTGCTGTTGCTCACGCCTTTGTTGGCGTGGCTGATGTTTCCGGCGGCGCACGCGCCCGAGTGCGCGCTGGTGTTTGCCGTACCCGCCCTGCTCTGGGCGGGGCGCGCGCCGGCTTGGCGGCTGTACGCGTGGACGATCTGGGGAGCGTGGACGCTCGCGTGGGTGCTGCTGCTCGCGTGGCTCTACCACGTGACGATTGTCGGCACGGTGCTGCTCGCGGCGTTTCTCGGCGTGCTCTCGGGCGCGTGGTTTCTCGCGGCGCGCTGGGCGTTGCCGCGCGTGGCCGCGGCGCCGGCGTGGGTGCGGAGCGTGACGATGCTCGGTCTCGCGGGACTGTGGGTCGTGGGCGAATGGGTGCGCGGCTGGTTGTTCACCGGCTTCCCGTGGCTGCCGCTGGCGGCTTCGCAGTGGCAGCGCCCGTTGCTGCTCGCGCTCTGCCCGTACACGGGGGCGCATGGCGTGTCGTTCTTGCTGATCCTCGTGAACCTCGGCACGGCGGCATGGCTCCGCCAGATGGCGGTGCTGCGCTACGACCGACCGCGGCGGTGGTTCGCGCCGGAGTTCGCGGTGGCGCTGGTGGCGTTGCTCGGCGGGACATTTGGCGTGGGCCGCGATCTCCTGCACCAGTGGCGGGATTCGTGGCTCACGGTTGGCATTGTGCAGCCGTACATCCCGCAGACGTTGAAATGGGATCCGGCGGCGGCGGGCGAGAACCTGCGCGTGCTTGAACGCGAGACGGCGAAGGTCGCCGCGGCGCGGCCGGATCTGCTGCTCTGGCCGGAATCGGCCGTGCCCTACATCCTGAAGGTGCAGCCGCAACTGCAGGGCTGGCTCGAGGACAACGCCCGGCGTGCGGGCGCGCCGATCCTCGGCGGGGTTGTGGTGATGGAGGACGCGAACCTGCCGACGGAGCGCTGGTACAATGCCGCGGTGGCGATCGATCCGGAGCATGGCCTGCAGGCCGACTATTACGCGAAGCGGCATCGGGTGCCATTCGGTGAATACGTGCCGTTGCGGCCGGTTTTCGGCTGGCTGCGGAAGTTCGTGCCGATCGGCGACGACTTTCTCGCCGGCGAGACGGCGCAGCCGCTCGTGCTCTCGACGCGCAGTCGGCCGGTACAGGCCGGCGTGCTGATCTGCTACGAGGACGTGTTTGCCGATCTGTCGCGGGCGAGCGTCGCGGCCGGCGCCGAGGTGCTGGTGAACCTCACGAACAATGCCTGGTACGGCGAGGGCGCGGCGGCGTACCAGCACGCGGCGCATTCGGCGTTGCGCGCGGCGGAGACGCGGCGGCCGGTGGTGCGCTGCGGCAACGGCGGCTGGAGCGGCTGGTTCGACGAGTTCGGCGGATTGCGCGAGGAGCTGCGCGGTGAGGGCGGCACGGTCTATTTCCGCGGCGGCGGCACGGTGACCGTCTCGCGCGATGTGCGCTGGATCGGGCGCCTCACGCCATATGTGAGATACGGCGACTGGTTCGTCGCCGTGTGCGCCGGGCTGGCGCTGCTGGCGTGGGTGCGGGTGCGGCGGATGCCGGCTGAATAGGTCGAATGGGTCAGAGCAGACCTATTGGTCTCATACGACCTATCCACCACTGAGCTGGCTGGATCCTCCGCCTGCCTCTGCTCTTAGGTGTACACCAGCAGCTGCTGGTTGATCTGGTGCATCTGCGAGTAGTTGCGGATCTTCGCGATCGTGGCGGGCGTGAGTTCCTGGCCTTCGCCGATGAGGAGGAGGCCGTGGGGATTGTAGATGCCATTGGCGAGGGTCATGCCGGGCTTGAGCTCCTCGAGCATGATTTCCTTCACCTGCCGCGGGAGCTGGATGAGGTGCGTGACCTTGAGGAAGAGGCGCACGGCCTCGGGATCGAAGCCGCTGCCGGACTGGGCGAGGATGTATTCGATCGCCTGCTCCTTCGGGAGGCCGGTCTCGACATACGCCACGGCGACGGCGAGGCAGCGGGCGGTCCACGGGATGTTCTCGCCCTTCTGGCCGTCGGGGTAGCCGGAACCGTCCCAACGTTCGTGGTGGGCGCGGATGGTGTCGCCCACGGTGGTGAGTTCGTCGACGAACGAAGCGAGGGCCTGACCGTAGATGGGATGGTTGCGGATGATGGCCTGCTCGTTCTCGCCGAGCGGCTGGCCGGTGCGGTAGGCGCGGAGGAACTCGCGGGAGACGCCGATCAGGCCGATGTCGCAGAGGGCGGCGCTGGTGCGCAGGACGTGTTTCTCGTCGGCGGTGAAGTGGGGCGTGTCCGCCATCTTCTTACAGATGTCGGTGACGACCTTGATCTGGTTGCCGAGGAGCGGGTCGTAGGTGTTGAGGATGCGGTAGACGAGATCGAGGGACTTCTCGAAGTTCGTCTCGAGGGAGTGGTTGGCGCGGTCGAGGGCGAGCTTCTGCTGCTCAAGCGTGCGGACCTGGGCCTCGAGGGCGCGGTTGGCGTCGGCGAGCCGGGTGTTGAGCTGCGCGGTCTCGGACTGGAGCTGGGCGTTTTGCGCGACGAGCTCGTAGCGCTGGACGGCGTTCTTGACGGTGGCGGTGAGCTCCTCGCGCAGCCAGGGCTTGGCGAGGAAGCGGAAGATTTCGCCCTTGTTGATCGAGTCGATGATCGTGGGGAGCGAGAGGACCGCGGTGATGAGGATGCGGGAGGTCTGCGGCTGGATCTTCTTGGCTTCGACGAGGAACTCGAGGCCGGTCATCTCGGGCATGCGGTGGTCGGAGATGATGACGGCGAACTGGCGCTGGTGGAGGATGTCGAGCGCCTGGGCCGGGCTGTTGGTGGCGACGACCTCGTAGTTCTCGCGCAGGAGCGTCTCCTTCAGTGCGGCGAGCACGATGGGCTCGTCGTCGACGATGAGAATCGGGGGCTTGGTGTAGGCTGGGCTCATCGGGGCGGAAGGAGGCGGGCGAGTTCGTTGACGAGTTCGCGTTCGGGGCGGTTGGGGCGCAGGAGGACGTCGACCCGGCGGCGGATTTCCGAGGGGATTTCGTCGGGGTTCTGCCCGGTGATTTCAAGCGCAATACGCAGATGCGGTTGTTCGCGGCGGACGAGCTCGATGAGGCGGGGGAGTTCGGCGTCGGTCTCGGGCTGGTTGATGAAGAGCAGGTCGAGGCCGGCGCCCTTCTCGGCGAGGAAGACGCGGATTTCCTCGAAAGCGATGGTGTTGCGGACCTCCCAGTCGCGGGCGCGGAGCGCTTCCTCGAGGCAGGCGGAGGGCATCTGGCCGGGGGTGTGGAGGAGCACGCAACGGCGGCGGACGGCGGGCTCCTCGGCGGCGGCAACGGGGGGGGCGTCGGCGGGCGAGCCGTCGTCGTTGAGGGCGGCGATGGGGAGGATGAGGATCATGTCGGTGCCGTTGCCGAGGCGGCTGCGGGCGCCGATGTGGCCGCCTTCGTTTTCCGCGAAGAGCTGGGCGGTGTAGAGGCCGAGGCCGGTGCCGCGGTCGCTCTGCTTGGTGGTGTAGAAGGGGTCGAAGATCTTCGTGAGCTTGTCGGGCGGGATGCCGCAGCCGGAGTCGCTGAACACGAGGGCGGCGAACGAGCGCGACCAGTTCGGCGGGTTGTGGAAGGCGACGTCGGCGAAATCCTCGGGGTGCGCGGGGGCGACGAGCTGGATGAGGATCGAGCCCTTGGTGCCCATGGCGTCGCGGGCGTTGATGGCGAAGTTCACGAGCGCCTGGCGGAAGGCGACCTCGTCGAGGTAGACGGGGATCTCCTCAGGCGGGAAATCGGTGGCGAGTTTGATGCCTTTGGGGAGTACGGGGCCGATGAGCTCGAGCTGCTCGCGGGTGAGGCGGTTGAGCGAGTAATAGTTGCGGCGGCCGATGGTGTCGCGGTTGAGCGAGCTGATTTTCTTCACGAGGAGCTGCGCTTGGCGGGCGTGCTCCTTGATCATGCCAAGGCCCTCGGCCATCGAGGGATCGGTGGCGAGCTGCGTGTGGTAGAGTTCGCTGAGCGAGTAGATGCCGGAGAGCAGGTTGCCGAAATCGTGGAGGAGGCCGCTGGTGAGGACGGCGAGGGTCTCCTTCCAACCGTTTTCGTTGAGGCGGAGTTCGGCGACCTTCTGACGGGTGATATCGAGCCACATGCCGTCGCAACCGAGCGGGAGTCCGCTGGCGGAGCGGGCGGGGTTGCGCACATCCATGATGTGGCGGACCTGGCCCGTGCGAGCATGATGGATGCGGTAGGTGAGGGCGAACGGCCGGCCGGCGGCGTGCCCCGCGGATTCCTTGGCGTAGGCTTCGCGGTCCGCCTCGTGGATGAGGTCCTCGTACGCGTGGCCGTCCTTCGCGAGCAGCGCGGGCGCGAGGCCGGTGAGCTCCTCGCAACGCGGCCCGAGGAAGCTGAACGACAGGTCGCTGCGCCGGCTGAAGACGACGCCGGGGAAGTTCGCGAGGTGATTCTGCATCCGGCTTTCGAGCAGGCTGTGCCGGAGGAAGAGCTGCGCGAGGGCCTCGGGTCGTTGCGACAGGCCGGCGAAGCCCTCTTGGCCGAGGGCGGCGGGGGCGGGGGCGAGCTCGGGCAGGATTGTGAAGACGAAACCGTCGTCGAGCGCGGTGCGGTGGAGCCGGTATCCGAAACTCGGGAGCTGCTCCTGTGGCGAGGGCAGGAAGAGCGTGGCCGGACCCTCGCCGACGGATGGCGGCAGGATGGAGGTCCATCGCGGCTGCACCCCGCGGAGCAACGCGAGGAGACTGCGCCCGAGGACCTGCTCAGGTTCTCCCCAGAGCGCTTCGGTGCCGAGGATGGTGCAGCGGCGCACCGTGCCTCGGGCATCGGTGACAAACTGGGAGAATTCGCAGGCGGTTCTGAGGGCGGCGCCGGGTGCGAGTGGGGAGGCCGGCGAGGGCGAAGGGCTCATCCGCGCAGAAGGTTGCGTGCTTTCGGGGAAAAGGGAAGTACGCGCTGAAATTTCGCGGGCGCTTCAAACTCGCCCGCGGCGCGCGTCGGACCGGCCGGTCAATCGGCGAGCTGCGAAACCGCGCCGAGGATCGCCTCGTGCATGCGGTCGAGCGGCACCATGCGCTCGGCGGCGCCGATCTCATTGGCCGCGCGCGGCATGCCGTAGACGACGCACGTCTCCTCGTTCTGCGCAAAGGTGCGCGCGCCGCGTTGGCGGAGCTGGAGCAGGCCCTCGGCGCCATCCTTGCCCATGCCGGTCAGGAGCACGGCGGTCGTGTGCGCCGCGGAGCTCTCGACTGCGGACTTGAAGAGCAGGTCGACGGCGGGGCGTTGGTGCCAGACCATCGGGCCGGTCGTGACGCGCGCGACGTAGCGCGCGCCCTGGCGTTGCACGAGCAGGTGGAAGTTTCCCGGCGCGACGAGCGCGAGGCCGGGGCGGAACTCATCGCCGTCGCGCGCCTCGCGGACCTCCATCTGGCAGAGGGCGTTGAGGCGGTCGGCGAACGCCTTCGAAAATGTCGCCGGGATGTGCTGTACGATGGCGATGGGCGGGAGGTTGCCGGGCAGGCGCTGGAGCACTTCGCGGATCGCCTCGGTGCCGCCGGTGGACGCGCCGATGAGGATGAGTTTGCGCGAGCCGGGCGGCGGTCCGCCGACGACGGGCAGGCGGATCGGCGGCGCGCCGGTG
>DATGXA010000353.1:0-9612 GCA_035299125.1 Opitutaceae bacterium | reverse complement strand
CGCCGGCCTGCGCGACGGCGTGGAAGAGCGCCAGATGATTCCGGTTCATCACATAACCATCGGGCATGGTTTCCATAGAAACAATGCCTTAGTCACATGCCCCGTTCTCCGGCATCATCGCCGGACCCGACAACGGGACTCTTCGCTTGAACGCTCCAACCGCTCCCACCGCCGACCCCGCACAGACGCTGTGCGGCGTCGCCCCCACCACTCCCGCCCATCGCGCCGCCCGCTGGCTGTTGCAGCTCGGCGCGCTCGCCTCGCTTCTGCCGTGGACGCCGCCTTGGGCCGCACTGCTCACCGGCACCGCGCTTGCGCTGAGCCTCGGAAACCCGTGCGCCCGCCTCACGGCAAAGCTCGCGAAGCCGCTGCTGCAACTCGCCGTCGTCGGCCTCGGTGCGGGCATGAATCTAGCGATCGTCGGCCGTGTCGGTGTCCGCGGGCTCGGCTACACGATCGTCAGCCTGCTCGCGACGGCCGCGCTCGGCACGCTGCTGGCGCGCTGGCTCAAACTGCGCCCGCGGCTCGCCGCGTTGATCACAGCCGGCACGGGCATCTGCGGCGGCAGCGCGATCGCGGCCGTGGCCCCGGCGATCTGCGCCAGCGCCGCAGAAACCTCGGCCGCGCTGGCCACCGTCTTCCTCCTCAACGGCGTGGCGCTGCTGGTCTTCCCGCCGCTCGGCACGCTCGCCGGACTCGACCCGCACGCGTTCGGCCTCTGGTGCGCGCTCGCGATCCACGACACGAGTTCGGTCACCGGAGCGGCGCTGACGCACGGCGCGGAGGCGCTCGCCACCGCGACGACCGTGAAACTCGCCCGCGCTCTCTGGATACTACCCGCGGCGCTCGCGCTCGGCTGGTGGTTCGCGCCGCGCTGTTGCACCGGTGCGGAGTGCAAACCTCGCGGGGCCAAGTTCCCGCTGTTCATCGCCGGCTTCGTCGCGCTCTCGGCGCTGTTCACCTTCGTGCCCGTGCTCGCACCGGCCGCGCCGTGGATCACTCGCGCGGCGCGCGCCGCGCTCACGCTCACGCTGTTCCTGATCGGCGCCGGACTCGATCGCGCCTCGGTGCGCGCGGTCGGTGCGCGGCCGTTTGTGCACGGGTTGTTGCTCTGGCTGCTGGCGGCCGGCGGCACGCTGGTTAGCATCAAGTTCGGCTGGATCAATTGAACCACTCGATCATGGACACCCAATTTTGGAACGAACGCTACGCCGCCACCGATCATATCTACGGCACGGAGCCCAACGAGTTTCTCGCGGCCGTCGCACCGCGGATTCCTCCCGGGCCGGTGCTCTGCCTCGCCGAGGGCGAGGGCCGCAACGCCGTCCACCTCGCCACGCTCGGCCACGCCGTGACGGCCGTCGACCAATCCGAGGTCGGCCTCGCCAAGGCGGCCCGACTCGCGGCCGCGCGCGGGGTATCGCTGACGACGGTCGTCGCCGATCTCGCGACGTTCCGCATCGAACCGGGCGTCTGGTCCGGGATCGTGTCCATCTTCGGCCATCTGCCGCGGGATCTGCGCCGCTCGGTCCATGCGGCGGCGGTGCGCGGTTTGGCGCCGGGCGGGATCTTCATCCTCGAAGCCTACACCCCCGCGCAACTCGCCCTCACCACCGGCGGTCCAAAGGACCCCGCCCGGCTGATGCAGCTTCGGGAACTCCGCAACGAACTCGCCGGGCTCGAGTTGCTCGTCGCACGCGAACTCGAGCGCGACGTCCGCGAAGGCGTCGGTCACTCTGGTCTCGCCGCCGTGGTGCAGATCCTGGGCCGGCGGCCCGCCTCAGCGCACTGAAGCTGCGTTCGGCGCCGCTGGGGCGCGAAGCAGCGCCGGCGGCCGGGTGTGCGCCCGTTCGAGCCGTTTCTTCGCTCTGTCAGAGCGTCTTCTGGATCCGTCGACAGATTGCTCAAGGTTCTCACCACCCGTACGATAGGTAGGGCGGCGCCTCGTACTATGCGTGCACTGAACCTCTCCACCACCATCGCCTGCGCGTTCGCGGCGATCGCGCTCACCGCGATCGCCGGAGCACTCGCCATCATCGGCACCGCCACTTGGGCCCAGCGCCGGGAAGCGCAACAACGCGTCGCCGCGGCCGCGTCGCGGGAAGCGACCGCGCTCTACGCGCAGGGGCTCCAGATGGGCCAGGCCACGCGCAACATCATCCTCGAGCCCGAGAATCCGAAGGCCTACTCGAACTTCGACGCCGCGACCAAGGACTTCGCGACCGTGCTCGCCACGCTCCGCGACTCCAGCACCAAGTTGCCCGACGCCGCGGCGTTCGTCTCGCGGCTCGACACGATCGAGCGCTCCTGGAAATCCGACGAAGCGATCCATCGCCGGATTCACACGTTGGCGAAATCCGGCGACTCCGCCTCCGCCGTGAAACTGCTTCGCGCCGAAGAGACACCGCTGTGGCGAGAGTACAAGGACGTGATCCTCGACGTGGTGAAAACAGCCCGCGAGATGGAGGAAGTCGCCTTCGCCGGGGTGAACCGCGGGCGCCGCATTTCGTTCACGATCTATGGTTCGGTCGGCGCGCTGTTGGCTGGCACGGTGCTCGCCGGCGCGTGGTTCGGCTGGCGCGGGATGCGCCGGGCCAATGGAGCGTTCGGCGCGATGACACAGGTCTGCCAACGCATCCCCGAGGCCATCGCCATCGTCGCCGAAGGCGCCCAGCACGGGGCCGATGAGGCCGCCCGCCAAGCCGCGCAACTCGAGGAGACCTCCGCGACGGTGGCCGAACTCGCGAGCCAGATGGAGAGCGCCGATCAGGCCGCGCGCAATGTGGCGTCGTTCGCCCGCGCCACCCGCGACGGTGTTGCCGAAGGTCGCCGCAGCACCGAGGAGTTGGCGACGACGATGCGTAAGCTCCGCGAATCTTCCGGCGAGATCGCCAAGATCGTCCAGACGATCAACGGCATCGCTTTTCAAACCAACATCCTCGCGCTCAACGCCGCCGTCGAGGCCGCCCGCGCCGGGGAAGCCGGCGCGGGCTTCGCGGTCGTTGCCGAGGAGGTGCGCGCGCTCGCGCTGCGCAGCGCCACAGCCGCCCGCGAGACCGCCGAACGTATCCAACAAGCGGTCGATGGCAGCCACGCCGGCGCCGCCCTTACGGAGAATGTCGTGGGAGCGCTCACCCGCATCGACGCGCAGGCGGGAGAACTCACCGGCCAAGTGGAGACGCTTTCGAGTTCGGTGGCGGAAGAGAAGAAGGGCTTCGACCTCATCAACCGCACGCTGCAGGGCATCGATCACTCGGTGCAAAGCACGGCCGCCCAGTCCCAACAAGTGGCTGCCGCCGCCCAGGAACTCGGCAGCCAGGGTGGCGCGCTCCGCTCCGCGGCGAGCACGATGGCGGACATCTTCGGCTTCCGGAAGCACTGTCTCCACATGCAGGCGCACGAAGAAAGGCCGTCCGCCGTCCAGCGCGTCCGCGAATTCACGAGCGTCGCCTGAACGGAGGCCCCAGCAGCCGCTTGCTTTTCGCTGTCGCCGGGGCGACGCCCCCGGTCCGAGCGCCGGGATCTCCGACCTCAGCTACAGCTCTCCGATACACGCTACCTCGCGACCTCCAGCCGCGAGCCGGCGGAGCAGGGAAAACAGCGACCAGGAAACTCCCGCCAGAACAACGCGGTGGCCGCGGCGCCGGTGCAGTGGTTCGGCCCGAAACGCTGCACGCCGAGCCGGCGAAGCCCGGCAAACGTCTCGGCCAGTCGCCGCTCGTCGGCGTTGAGCAGGTGCATGCCGCCCACCACGGTGTGAATCGGCGCGCCGCCCGTGAGCACGCCGATGTGCTCGAGCGTGTTCACCACGCCCGCGTGCGCGCAGCCGAGCACGACCACCGTGCCCTCGCGGCTCGCGAAAAACACCGCCTGATCGTCGAGGATTGGATCCGGGCGCGTGAGCTGTTCATCGAGGAAGAACGGCCCGCCGACATCCTCGAAGTCGTTTGTGCGCGGAACTTCACCGGTCGTCCACACGCCGTCGGCGATCTGTTGCGGCTCGCGCGAGACGACCACGCGCCGCCCGGCGGTGCGAAACGCCTCGGTCTCCATGAAATCCGTGCTGAGTCGGCGGCCGGGCGGTCGACGGTCGGAACCCGTGAAACGGCGACGGACCGCCTCCGGGTGCAGAAACAGCGTCGCCCCCGGCGCGGCGCCGAGCGCGGTCTCCAGGCCGCCGACATGATCGCTGTGCCCGTGGCTGAGCGCGACGGCATGCGCCGCGGCGAGATCGACACCGAGCCGGCGTGCGTTGTGCGTGAGCACGAGCCCCTGGCCGGTGTCGAAGAGCACACGATGCGCGCCGGTGTCGATCCACCACGCGAGCCCGTGCTCGCCGAGCACGCCCAGCCCGCGCGCGGTGTTTTCGGCCAGCAGGGTGACGACGGTGTTCATGCGGCCCACGAGGGTGGAGTGGCCGAGACGTTTCGCAACCGTGGCGCGGTCCGTGCCGTGGCCGCTGGCGGGCGTCGGGGACGGATCGTGACAGGTGGCAACTTCGCTGAGGGTCGATTGCCTGTTTCGATTTCCCCACTACTCTACCGGCATTCCGCGGTCCCCATGCCTTTCGGTTCTTCGCTCGTCCAAGCCCTACTCGGGCAGCAACTGCTGCCAGTGTTGGAATTGGACTTGGCCACCGGCGCGATCAGCCGAGCCGGCCCTGCCTTGGCTGCGTTGCTCGGGCGCACCCCGGAGTCGCTGCGCGGTATAGGCGTCTCGGAACTCGTGCCCGAGGCGGAGCGAACCCGGGTGCGCCAGGCACTCGCGACGCGCACCGCGCGGCCGTTTGCGTTTCCGCTCGGCGACACCGCTGCGCCACGGTCGTTCAGCGCGACTCTGCTTTGCGATGCGCCAGAAGCCGGGCGCGCCGTGTTGTGGCTCGACGGTGCACCCGCCTCGGCCGGCTCCGACCGCGACGGAGGCGACGACATTTTCCGGCAGATCGTCTGCGAGGCGAACGAGGGAATCTGGATTCTCGATGCAGACGGGCGCACGACTTTCGTGAATGAGTGCATGGCGGCGATCCTCGGCTACGAACTCGCCGAATTGCGCAGCCGCGAGTTCGCGGAGTTCCTCGTCCCGGACGAGGTGGCGGATCATTTCGCGCGCCTCTCACGGCGCCGCGATGGCGTGGCCGAGTGCTACGAGCGGCGCCTGCGGCGCAAGGATGGCTCGTTGATCTGGACGCTCGTCGCGGGCAATCCGCTGACGGATTCCCGCGGATGCTTTCAGGGATCCTTCGGCCTGTTCTCCGACATCACCGCGCGCAAACGCGCCGATCGCGCGCTCCAGCTCAGCGAGGAACGCTACCGCAGTCTGTTGGCCGCAGCCACCGACTACGTCTTCATGGTCCCGTTTGTCGGCGGGCAGCCCGGCGCGACTGTGCACGGCGCTGGCTGCGTACGCGTAACCGGCTACGAACCCGCGGACTACGCACGCGACCCGCTGCTCTGGCACCGCATGATCGCGGCCGAGGACTGGCCGGCCGTCGAGCAACACATCCGGCGCGCGCAGGCCGGCGCCGTTTCCGACACGATCGAGCACCGTCTCGTGCGGCGCGACGGCATGGTGCGGTGGGTGCGGAGCACGCTCGTGCCACGGCGCGATCCGGCCGGCGAACTTGTCGCGATCGACGGACTCGTGACGGACATCACGGAGCGGACCACTGCGGTCCGGCAGCTGCGCGAACGCGAGGCGCTCTACCGCGCCGTCATCGAGACGTCGGCCGACGGCTTCCTGATCACCGATCTCGCGGGGCGGTTGCTCGAGGCGAACGACGCCTACGTGCGCCGCTCCGGCTACAGCCGCGAATCACTCCTGACGATGCGCCTCTCCGACCTCGACGCGGAAAACACTCCGGCCGAGCTCGCCGAGCATATCACCCGCATCCGGCGCGAAGGCAGCGCGCTCTTCGACACGCGACATCGCACGAAAGACGGCACGGTCTGGCAGGCGGAGTTGAACAGCTCGTTCTGGCCGATCGGAGACGGTCGGTTGTTCGTGTTCATCCGCGACGTCCACCTCCGCAACCGCTCCGAGGCGCTCCTGCGCGCGCGCTTCCGGCTCTCGGAACTCAGCCGCCAACAATCGACCGATGTCCTGATGCGCGCCACGCTCGACACCGCGGAATTTATCACCGGCAGCGCCACCGGTTTCTTTTTCCTCCTCGATGCCGACGGCACCGGCTTCGCGGCCCAGATCTGGTCTACCAACACCCTACGTCTGCTCGGCGAGACCGCGAGCGCCGCGGCCCCTGCGACCGCCCAAGCGCTCTGGTGCGAGTGCCAACGGATCACCGGGCCCACGGTCCAGAACCACCTCGCGCATCAGCCGGCCGGACTGCCTCCCGGACACCCGCCGCTCACGCGCGCCCTCACGGTCCCGGTCCGGCGCGGCGAGCGCACGATCGCCCTCGTCGGCGTGGGCAACAAGACGACGCCTTACCACGACGACGACATCGACACGGTACGCGAGCTCGCCGACCTCGCGATGGACCTCGTCGAGCGCGTCCAAGCCGAGCAGTCGCTGCGGCGCAGCGAACACCAGCTGCGCCTGATCATCGACTCGGTCCCGGCGCTCATCGCCTACGTCGACTCCGAACTGCGTTTCCGCCTGCTGAATGCGACGTTCCCGCTCTGGTTCGGAGAGAAGGTCGCGCGTATCGTGCAACAACGCATCCCCACCCAGCTCGGCGCCCATACCTGGGCCGAGCTCGAGCCGTCCTTCACCCGCGCGCTCGCGGGCGAGGTGGTGAGCTTCGACCGGGATTTCACGTTCCGCACCGCCGGTCGCCGGTGGCTCCACTGTTCCCTGACACCGGACCGCGGACATGACGGGAGCGTGCGCGGCATCGTCATCCTCGCGAGCGATCTCACCGCGCAGAAACAACTCGAGGAACAACTGCTCCGCGCGCAGCGGCTGGAAGTCGTCGGCCGGCTGGCGAGCGGCATCGCCCACGACCTGAACAACATCCTCCAGCCCGTCCTCATGGCGCCGCGCCTGCTTCGCCCCGCGATCCGCGACCCCGAGGCATTGGAGCTCGTCAACACCGTCGAGGGCAGCGTGCGCCGCGGCGCCGAGATCATCAAGCAGCTGCTCGCGTTCGGCCGCGGCAGCAACGTCCGCCGGTTGCCACTCCGCCTCGACACCCTGCTTGTCGAGCTCACCCGCATCCTCCACGAAACGTTGCCCAAAAGCATCGTGCTCCATTGCGATCTCCCCGTGCACACCGCGCCCGTGCACGCCGATGCCACCCAGCTCCATCAGGTGCTCATGAACCTCTGCGTGAATGCCCGCGATGCGATGCGCGGCGGCGGCACGCTCACGCTGCGCCTCGCCGCGACGGAATTCGCCGAGCCGCCCGCAGGCGGCATCCCGGTCGGACGCGCCGGCCGGTTCCAAGTGATCACCGTTTCGGATACGGGGTCGGGGATTCCCCGGGAGAACCTGCCGCGACTCTTCGATCCGTTCTTCACCACCAAGGATGTCGGCGAAGGCACCGGACTCGGGCTGGCGACGGTACTGGGCATCGTCCGCAGCCATGATGGTTTCCTCCGGGTCGGCAGCACTGTCGGCGTCGGGAGCCGATTCGAGGTCTTCCTGCCGGAAACTGCCGGAGAGCCCGCGCCCGCGTCCACCGCTCACCTCCCGCATCGCGCGCCGCGCGATGGCCGGAATCGTCACATCCTCGTCGTCGACGACGAAGCGCCCGTGCGCGACCTCATCCGCCGCACGCTCACCCAGCAGGGCTACCGCGTGAGCGAAGCCGCCAACGGCGCGGAGGCGCTCGTCGTCCTCGCGCGCGACGAGCAGGGCGTGGATCTCATCGTCACCGACCTGCTCATGCCCGTGATGGATGGCGCGAGCCTCATCCACGAACTGCACCGCCACAGCCCGTCGCTGCCGCTCATCGCGATCAGCGGCAACCGCAGCGACCGTCCCGCCGTCGCCGCGGCGCGCACCGCCGTGCGCGCGGTGCTGGCGAAACCTTTCGACGCGGTCACGTTGCTCGCCGCCATCGATGAGGCGCTCACCTGAACGTTCTCCCCACGCTTGCACCATGCTGCCCGCCCCTTACCAATCGCCCGCGATGCCTGCAGTTTCCCCCACGGAAAACGCGGTCCGCGAGCCGACGCGGCTGCTTCTCGTCGACGATCACCGTATCCTGCGCGATGGCCTGCGGTCGCTGCTGGCACGTTATCCGGAGTTTTCCGTCATCGGCGAAGCGGGCGATGGCGCCTCCGCTCTCCGCGCGGTGCGTTCGCAGCCGCCGGACATCGTCATCCTCGATGTGCACCTGCCCGACATGAACGGCATCGAGATCGCGCGTCGCATCCTCGCGGTGTTTTCGGAGGTGAAAGTCGTCGTGCTCTCCTCCGACCACACCCACGACTCGGTGCATGAGGCGCTGCTCGCGGGAGTCTCCGGTTATGTGCTCAAGGACAACGCGACCGACGAACTCATCCGCGCGCTCCGCATGGTCGTCGCCGGCCAGCTCTACCTCTGCCCCGAGGTCAGCACCGACATCGTCGCGAGCTACCGCCGCGGACAACTGCCCAACATCGCACCGCCCCAACCGCTCCTCTCGGAACGCGAACTGCAGGTGCTCAAACTTCTCGCCGACGGACTCCGCACAAAGGAGATCGCCGATCGTCTCGGCGTGGGCGCCAAAACGGTCGAGACATACCGCGCGCGGTTGATGGAAAAGCTCCAGCTTTCCTCCGTCGCCGAACTCACCCGCTACGCAATCCGCGAAGGCATCGTCACGCCGTAGGGCGAGCACCTCCTCCGTCGCCGCGAACGGCCGGACTCACACCGTCGCCCAAGGCTGGAAGAGCGCCGCGGTGCCTCCCACCGCAAGCAACGCTCCCGCGAAATAGCGCCCGCGCGGCAGTTCCTCGCCGAAACCGAGAGCCAGCGGCGCGGTGAGCAGCGGCGCGAGCGCGACGATCGACTGCGTCACGCCCGCGTGCAGCTGCGGTTGGCTCAACGCCCATTGGAGGCACGTGACGCCGAGCACCGGACCCGTGAGGCTGTTGGCCAGCACCCAAGGCATCGCCGTGCGCAGAGCTGTCGCCGATCGACAATCACCCCGCACCGCCGGCTCGCGCGCGGCCCCGCCCCGGGCCCGCACCACACGCACGCCCACAAGGGCCACCACCGCGACGAACAGGCCGGCGAGCACGCGTTCGAACGTCACCGTGCCCGGATCGGCGGTCGCGCCGGTTGCTCGCAACACCGCAAACGCCTTCCGGCTGAGCACCTGCCCCGCCCCCTGCCCCACCGCCGAAAGCGCCGCCAACATCGCGCCGAGGAGAAGCTCGCGGCGACCGAACCGAGGAAAATTCCGCGGAGCCACGCCAATCACCACGCCCACCAGAATCGCCGCGATGCAAGCAAGCCGCGGCGCGGTCGGTGCCGCGTGGAGCCACGCCCACTCGAGGAAAAGCGCCACCACGGCGGAGCCGCACTGGACCACCAGCGTCGCGAGATTCGCGCCCGCGCGAGGCAGGGCCTGGAACATCAGCAGTCCGCCAAGCCCGAAGCCGCACAACCCGCTCGCGAAGAACCAGCCAAAGCCGCCGCCGAAGCCGTGCCCGAAGAAGTATGACC
>DATGXA010000352.1:0-2194 GCA_035299125.1 Opitutaceae bacterium | reverse complement strand
CTGCTCGACCGCCGCGCGCGTCGCCGCCGCCGGCAGTCCGCCGGGCACGGCCGCACGCAACGCCGCCGCGGCGGGCGACGCATCGCCGTCCCACGCGAGCCAGCGGGCTTTCTCCGCGATGCGCGGTTGGAACGTGTCACGGAGCGCCAGCGACATCACAAGGATGAACACCGCCGGCATCGCGAAGAGCACGAGCAGCCCGTGCACATCGCGCGCGAGCGCGCGCAGTTCCTTCCGGATGGTGGCGAGCAGCGGAGTCATCGTCAGTCGCGCAGCGAGTGGTGGGTGAGCTGGAGAAACAACTCCTCGAGGTCGCGGCAACCGTGCCGCACCGCCACGATCGGACCCGCGAGCGAGCGCACGTCGCGGAGCAACTCCTCCAACGGCCGGTCCGCGGGCAGGGCAAACTCCAGCCAGCCCTCGTCGCCGACGCTCCCGGTCGCGAGCCCGCATTCCGCCGAGAGCCGCGCGAGCAGCGCCGCATCGGGAGCGCGGGCCACGCGCACCTCCACGTTGGCCGTCGCTCCGGCGAGCAACTCCGCCAACGCACCGCACGCGAGCACACGCCCGTGATCGATCACCGCCACGCGGTCGCCGATCGCCTGCACCTCCTCCATGTAGTGCGAGGCGTAGATGATCGCCCGGCCCTCGGCGCGTAGCCGCCGCACTGTCTCCAGCAAAAACGCCCGCGACTGCGGATCCACGCCGACGGTCGGTTCGTCGAGCAGCAACAACTGCGGATCGCCGACGAGCCCGATCGCAAGATTGAGCCGGCGTTTCAGCCCGCCGGAACACTCCGCCGCACGCCGCGTCGCGACCGTTTCCAGTCCGGCCGCGGCCAGCGCCGCCGCGATCCGCGCTCGCGCCCGCGCGCCGTCCAGCCCGAGCACGCCGGCGAAAAACTCCAGGTTCTCCCGGCACGTGAGCATCGGGTAGAACGCGTACTCCTGCGGCACCAGCGCAAAGCCGCCGCGCACCGCCGCCGGCGCGGCGAGCTCGACCATTCCGGCCTGCGGTCGCCGCAATCCGGCGACAAGAGCCATCAGCGTCGACTTGCCCGCGCCGTTCGGGCCGAGCAGCCCGAGCACCTCGCCGCGCCCGAGCGTCAGCGACACGCCGTCGACCGCCCACGGGGCGTCGGCGCGATAGCGGTAGCGGACATCGTTGAGGCGAAGCATGGTTGTCCGCGCGGTGCACACGGGGCGTGCGCCTGCGGCGGCCGCGAAAGTGCAGCCGGCGCCACACACCGGAGCAAGCTTCCAGCCGTGCTCGCCGCCCGACCACGCACGCGGCCGCGCTGTTTGCCGGTTGAAAAGCCGCCGCAGCGAACCGTAACAACGGGCATGGAGCGCACCGCCGTCGCCGCACCGCCCGCCGCATCGAGCACCACCGGGGAAGCCGTTCTCCCGGTGCTGCTCGCGTTGAGCCTTTCGCACCTGCTCAACGACATGATCCAGGCCGTGCTGCCGGCGATCTACCCGGTGCTCAAAGAGGAGTACGGGCTGAATTTCACGCAGGTGGGCCTGCTCGCGCTCTCGTTCCAGGCAACCGCGTCGATCCTCCAACCGGCCGTCGGTTTCGCGACCGACCGCCACCCGCGGCCGTTTTCACTGGCGGTCGGCATGGGCGTCACGCTGCTCGGCCTCGTCCTGCTCGCGCAGGCGCGCTCGTACGGGCTTCTGCTGGTCGCCGCGGCCTGCGTCGGCACCGGCTCGTCGGTGTTCCACCCGGAGGCGTCGAGGCTGGCGCGACTCGCCTCGGGCGGACGCCACGGGTTCGCGCAATCGCTTTTCCAGGTCGGCGGCAACTTTGGCACCGCGCTCGGGCCGTTGCTGGCCGCGGCGGTCATCGTGCCGCCGGCGGCACGCCGCGGCGTGCTGTGGTTTCTGCCGATCGCGTTGCTCGGAATCTTCGTGCTCTCGCGCCTGGGCCGTTGGTATCGCGAGCACCTCACGCTGCGCCGTGCGCGCCAATGCACTGCCGCGCCGGTCTCGCCGCTGCGGCGTCGCCGCGTCCTAACGACGCTTGCGTTGCTCGGCACGCTCATCTTCTCGAAGCACTTCTACCTCGCGAGCCTCGGCAGCTACTACACGTTTTTCCTGATCGAGAAGTTCGGTCTCTCGGTGCGCGAGGCGCAGCTGCGTCTCTTCGTCTTCCTCGTCTCCGTCGCGGCGGGCACGATCCTCGGCGGACC
>DATGXA010000351.1:0-21567 GCA_035299125.1 Opitutaceae bacterium | reverse complement strand
GTGGGCGACCTCAACAGCCGGCTCATCGGCGGCATCCTGCTCGCCGCCGTCATCGGCGCGCTGGTGGCGCACGGCCTCGTGGGCGAACAACCGGCGTTCGTTCTCGGCGCGATCGTCGGCGTGCGTTGGACGACGTATCTCGCCGTGCCGCTCGTCGCCGCCGCCGTCGCGTTCGTCGGCTATTTCTTCCAGCGCGGTGCGCTCTCGTTGCGGGCGTGGAACCGCGGCCCGCGTGCCACCCCTCCGTGGGTACGCGCCGGCCTCGGCGGACTCGCCGTGTGGCTGCTCGGCACCGGAGTGTTCCTCGCCACGCACCGCCTCGGCGTCTTCAGCGGCGGCTACGACGACCTCTCCGCCGCGCTCCGCGGCGCCGTGCCGCTCGACGACGCCGCCCTGCTGCTCGCCGCCAAGCTCGTCGCCACCGCCATCTGCTTCGGCCTCGGCGGCAGCGGCGGCATCTTCGCGCCCACGCTCTTCTTCGGCGGACTCACCGGCGCGGCCGTCGGCGGGTTGCTCGGGCTCGCGTTCCCGCTCTCGCCCGCCGACCACGCGTTGCTCGCCGTCGTCGGCATGGCGAGCGGCCTGGCCTCGATCGGCGGCGCGCCGGTCACCAGCGTGCTCATCGTCTTCGAGATGACGCACGAGTTCGCCATCGTGCCGCCGCTGGTGATCGCCGCCCTCGTCGCGCGACCGCTCTCCCATGCACTCTCGCGGCACAACATCTACGAGGCGCTCCTCGAGCAGGACGGCGCCGAGATCGACCGCCATGTCCCGCCACGCGACCTGCCTTCCTGGCAACGCTCCCCGGTGAGCCGCATCGCAAACTTCCGCCCGGTCCTCGTGCGCGATCTCGCGCCCACCGCGCTCGCCCCGCTCCTCGCCGACCATGCCTACGGGTGTTTCCCCGTCGTCGATTCCGCAGGCCGCGCGCTCGGCCTGCTCACCCGGAGCGAGGCGCAGCTCGCGCTCGCCGCCGGCGGACCGCCGCAACTCCAGCCCGCGCCCACCGCGCGCCGCGAGACGCCGATCCGCGACGTCCAACGCCTGCTCATCGATTCCCCCGCCGGCGTGGTCCTGATCGCCGCCGGCACCGACGACCGCGTGATCGGACTGGTGACACTGCACGACCTCCTCCGCGCCGAAGCCGCCTTCGCGCAGGACGAGTAACGGCGCCCACCGCGCGCAGTCGCCGCACCTTCGCCGCGCTTGCCGCGCCCCCGCGGAACAACCACGCTCCGCCTCACCCATGCCGCTCCCCGACTCCATCCGCGACCGGATCGAGCTCTTCGCCCGCAACGAGGAGCAGTACCGCGACTCCGGTTACAAGGAGGCCCAGCTCCGCCAGGAGTTCCTCGATCCCCTCTTCGCCGCCCTCGGCTGGGACATGGACAACAAGGCCGGCCACGCCGAGTCGTACAAGGACGTCGTCCACGAGGACGCCATCAAGATCGGCGGCGAGACCAAGGCCCCCGACTACTCCTTCCGCATCGGCGGCACCCGCAAGTTTTTCGTCGAGGCCAAGAAACCCGCCGTCCTCATCAAGGACGACCCCGAGCCCGCCTACCAGCTCCGCCGCTATTCCTGGTCCGCCAAGCTCCCCCTCGGCATCCTCACCGACTTCCAGGAGTTCGCCATCTACGACACGCGCGTCCGCCCGGTCTTCGGCGATCGGGCCCACACCGCCCGCCTCTTCTACTGCACCTACCGCGAGCTCCCCGAGAAGTGGGACGAGATCGCCGGCATCTTCGCCAAGGACTCCGTCCTCCGCGGCTCCTTCGACAAATACGCCGCCGCCACCCGCGGCAAACGCGGCACCGCCACCGTCGACATCGCCTTCCTCGAGGAGATCGAGCGCTGGCGCGACCTCCTCGCCCGTCACCTCGCGCTCCGCAACGAGTCCCTCTCCCAACGCGACCTCAACTTCGCCGTCCAGCGCCTCATCGACCGCCTCGTCTTCCTCCGCATCGCCGAGGACCGCGGCCTCGAACCCTTCGGCCAGCTCCAGGCCCTCACCGCCGGCAACCACCTCTACCGCCGCCTCTGCGAACTCTTCGAGCGCGCCGACTACCGCTACAACTCCGGCCTCTTCCATTTCGAGAAGGACTCCGACTGCTCCGAGTCCCCCGACCGCCTCTCCCTCCGCCTCGAGCTCGACGACGCCCCGCTCAAGGACGTCCTCAAGAACCTCTACTATCCCGCCAGCCCCTACGTCTTCAGCGTCATCCCGGCCGATATCCTCGGATCCGTCTACGAACGTTTCCTCGGCAAGGTCATCCACCTCACCGAAGGCCACCGCGCCCGCATCGAGGAGAAACCCGAGGTACGCAAGGCCGGCGGCGTCTACTACACGCCCACCTACATTGTCGACTACATCGTCCGCCAGACCGTCGGCACCCTCGTCGCCGGCAAGACGCCCAAGCAGATCGAAAAACTGCGCGTGCTCGATCCCGCCTGCGGCTCCGGCTCGTTCCTCATCGGCGCCTACCAGTTCCTCCTCGACTGGCACCTCGACCATTACCTCCGCAACGACCCCGAGAAGTGGGCGAAACAGAAGCCCGCCCGCCTCTACCAGACCAACCCCAACGCCGCCCACATTCCTCCCGCCTCTCGCCTTTCGCCTCTCGCCCCGAACTGGCAACTCACCACCGCCGAGCGCAAACGCATCCTCCTCGCCCATATCCACGGTGTCGACATCGACCCGCAGGCCGTCGAGGTCACCAAGCTCTCGCTCCTCCTCAAAGTCCTCGAAGGCGAGGCCCGCGAGACCCAGGGCCGCACCCGCGAGATGAGCGCCGTGCTCCCCGACCTCGGGAAGAACATCAAGTGCGGCAACAGCCTCGTCGGCCACGATTTCTACGCCCAGCCCGACCTCCCCACCCTCGACGACGAGGCCCGCCTCCAGCTCAACACCTTCGACTGGGCCGAAGGTTTTCCCGAGATCATGCGCGCCGGCGGTTTCGACGCCGTCATCGGCAACCCGCCATATGTGCGGCAGGAATCGATCAAGGAGCAGAAGGCCTACTTCGAAACCCACTTCGCCAGCTTCGACGGTACGGCCGACCTCTTCATCTACTTCATCGAGCAGGGACTCAAACTCCTCCGCCCCGGCGGTCGCTACTCGATCATTGTTTCGAGCAGCCTTCTTCGCGCCGCCTATGCCGAGCCGCTGCGTCGCCACGTGCTCGGCACGGCGGCCGTCGAGCAGATCGTCGACTTTGGCGGCCTCGCCGTCTTCGCCGACGCCAAGGACACCTACGTCTGCATCCCCGTCCTCTCCAAAACCGCGCAGCCGGAGAAAGTGCAGGCCTGCCGCATCCGCTCGCTGGAATTTGAGAATCTCGGAGCAGTCACCTCTCGCGAGGCCTACGCGATTCCCGCCAGCCGGCTCACCACCGAGGCTTTCTCGGTCAAAAGCGATGCCGAGGCCGCCGTCTTCGACAAGATCGTCCGCTCCGGCACGCCGCTCGGGCAGATCGTCGGCAAGAAATTCTTCCGCGGGATTCTCTCCGGTCTCACCGAAGCCTTCGAAGTCTCCGACGAACAGAAAGCTGCGATTACGAAGGCCTCGCCGCAATGCGCCTCGTTGATCAAGCCCTTCGTCGGCGGGCAGAACGTGCGCCGCTACTATCTCGAGGACGAAGGTCGGAACTTGATCGTCGTACCGAGCGGCTGGACTCGCGCCCAGATGAAGAGCGCCACCGCCGGCGACAAGGAAGCATGGGCTTGGTTCGCCAAGGCGCACCCCGCGCTCGCGAAGCATCTCGCCCCGTTCGAAGTCGCCGCACGGAAGCGACAGGACAAGGGCGAGTTCTGGTGGGAGCTTCGCTCCTGCGACTACTACGCCGATCTCGACGCGCCGAAGATCATCTTCCCCGATATCGCTAAGTCGCCGCGCTTCTTTCCCGACTCGGCCGGCACCTACCTCTCGAACACCGCCTACTGCCTCGGTAGCGGCGACCGTTATCTTGTCGCGATGCTGAACAGCCGTCTGTCGTGGTTCGCCATCAGCAACATCGCGATTCCCTTCGGCATGCGTGCCGGCGAGTTCCGCTACCGGCTTTTCTACCAATACATGGAGAAAGTACCGATTCGGCAGATCGATCCGAAGTCAAAGCCCGACCGCGAGCGCCACGACCGCCTCGTCGCCCTCGTCGACACGATGCTCGCGCTTCACGCCAAGCTCGCCGCCGCGCAGTCGCCGGATGTGGAGGAAAACCTCCGCCGCCAGATCGCCGCCACCGACCGCGCCATCGACGCCCTTGTCTATGCGCTCTACGGCCTCACCCCGGAAGAGATCGCCCTCGTCGAGTCCGCCACCGCTCCGCAGTCCACCGCTGCTCAAGTCGACAGCCCGGCTGCTTCGGATGCCCCGCCCGCCCCGCTCTACAACGACCAAGCCGTTGCCGACGCCGCCCACTTCTATGGCGTGAAGGAAGATCCGCCCGGAAAGGAGTAAGCCATGCCCGCCGCCGTTTCTACCCGCCGCATCGTCCGCCGCCCGCAGCTCGAAAGCGACACGCCGCTCGTCGCGCTCGCCGCCGCGCGCAGCGTGCTCGACGAGGCGGCGGTGCTCGTCGGCCAGCCGTTGCCGGCGCGCTTCGCCGCCCGCCTCGCGCACCGCGCCCGCCGGGTGTACGGGCACAGCGATTCCTTCCGCCGCAAGCTCCGCGCCCGCGGCGACTCCGGCCGCGAGTGGCTCCACGTCTTCCTCCGCCATTGGCTCGCCGCGCTCCTGCGCGACGAATCCCCCACGCTCTTCGCCCGTCTGCCCGCCGCCTTCGCCAACGGCAGTCCCTGTGCCCTGTCCGCCGCCGTCCACCCCACGGAGCATCCGTCGCCGAAGACCCGGCGTAGCCTCCCCCGAAGCTGACTTCGCTCCGTAGTCCTGCGCCAGCGTCGCCGCCGGCGATTTCAGGGGGCGCCCCGGAACTTCCGAGGCCACCGCCAGCATTCACAGGGCTACCGCTGGCTTTTCCGAGGCCACCGCCGAAGATTCCGGGGGCTCCCCCGGAAGATCCAGAGACGCCCGCGGCCATGTCGGGGGCTCCCCCGGAGCTTCCGGCGACACCCCCGCCGCTGGCGGACGCGCCCCCAGCGTAGTCGGAGGCGCCCCCGGCAACAACCGGCGTGCCCCCGGCGAAGCTGGCGGCACCCCCGGAGCGTCCAGCGGTAGCCCCGAAGCATCCAGCGAAGCCTCCGGGAGCGCCAGAGCCTGCCCCGGCAAAACCGGCGACAACCCCGGGATCGTCAGCACGGCGGCCGGCCTGCCGTTTCCGCCCGACACCGACCTGTTAGAGGTGGGCGAGGCGTCCCCGTCGGGCCGTCGCGCACACGTTCTCCCCTCCACGCCACGCCGGAGGTTGCACCGCCTCCGCGCCCGCGTTTCCTGCGCTGCGCATGAAGTCCGCCCCCGCGATCCGCCTCTTCAGCACCGATCTCGACGGCACGTTGCTCGGCAATCCGGAATCGGGACGACGTTTCCAAAACGCCTGGGCCAGCCTCCCCGCTGCGCACCGCCCGCTGCTTGTCTACAATAGCGGCCGCCTCGTCCCCGACATGCAGCGCCTCGTCGCCGGCGGACTGCTCGCCGAGCCCGACTTCTTCATCGGCGGCGTGGGCACGCAGATCTTCGAGGTGCGCCACGGCGCGGAGCTCGACGACTTCGCCGCCTTCCTCGCGCAGGCCTGGGACCGCGACCGGATCGATGCGATCGTCGCCGCCGTGCCCGGCATCCGGCGACAGGCGGACGAGTTTCAGCACCTCTTCAAATCGAGCTGGTTCCTCGACAACGCCACGCCCGAGCAGCTCGCCCAACTCCGCCGCGCCCTCGACGACACCGGACTCGAGACCAGCGTCGTCTACTCCAGCCAGCGCGACCTCGACATCCTCCCGCGCCGCGCAACCAAGGGCGGCGCGCTCCGCTGGCTCTGCGAGCGGCTCCAGATTCCCATCACGGAGGTGCTCGTCGCCGGCGACACGGGCAACGACTCCACGATGTTCCGCCTGCCCGGCGTGCGCGGCATCATCGTCGACAACGCCCACCCCGAGCTCTTCGAGGCCACCGTCGACATCCCCATCTACACCGCGCGCACCGTGCTCGCCGACGGTGTGCTCGACGGCCTGCGCCACTTCGGCGTGATCGGCCGCCAGCCCGGCGCGCTCGAGACCGAGATCCCCGCGCACCATCAGACCGCGCCACTGCGCCTCCTCTTCCACAACGCCTTCCCCGCGTTCACCGGCGAGGACCGCGAGTTTCTCCGCACCGCCTACGACCGCGCGCTCGTCGCCCTGCGCAAGAACATCACCCCGCTCGGTTTCTCCGCCTGCTCGTTGGCCGACAACTCCGTCACCGGCACCGACGCCAACTACCGCTCCGTGTGGGCGCGGGACGGCGCGTTCACCGTCGTGCACACGCTCGACCTCATCGACGATCCCGAGATCCGCGCCTGTCAGCGCGCCACGCTCGCCACGCTGCTCGACGCCATCACGCCCTCCGGCCTCATCCCGGCGAACGTCCGCATCGACACCCGCGAGCCCGACTACGGTGGCGTGGGCAACATCTCCTCCATCGACAGCGGCCTGTGGTTGATCATCGCCGTGTACAGCTGGGTCACGCGCACCGGCGAACTCGACTTTCTCCGCCATTATCGGCCCGCGCTTCAGAGCGCGATGGGCTGGCTCACCGCGCACGACAGCAACAACGACGGCCTGCTCGAGATCCCCGAGGCCGGCGACTGGACCGATCTCTTCGGTCGCAGCTACAACGTGCTCTACGACGAGGTCCTCTGGTACCGCGCCAACGTCTGCTACGGCCGCATCATCGAGTACCTCGGCGATTTCGACCGCGCCGCCGACTACCTGCGTTGGGCGCAACGCATCCGCATGCGCCTGCTCGACTCGTTCTGGCCGAGCACCGCGCCGCTCGAGCGCACCGCGCCCGCCGGCGGCGTGAAGCACAACGTCAACCGTTTCGCCGACCGCCAGTTCTCCCTCGGCGACACCCAGTACCTCCTGGCCGAGATCACGCCCTTCGCGTTCAACTGGCGGTGCGATGTGTACGCGAACCTCCTCGCGTTCCTCATGAACCTGCTCGACCTCGAGCGCGCGCGCACAGCCTTCCGCTTCATGTGGGGCGTGGGCGTGAACCAGCCCTGGCCGGTCGCGAACCTCTACCCCGTCGTGCAGGCCGGCGATCCCGACTGGCGCGCCTACTACACGGTGAACCTCCTCAACCTCCCGCACCACTACCACAACGGCGGCATCTGGCCGTTCATCGGCGGCCTGTGGGTGAGCTGTATCCACCGCCTGGGCCTGCACGAGGTCGCCCGGCAGGAACTGCTCCGCCTCGCCCGGCTCAACCAACTCGGGCGCGACCACGAGTGGGAGTTCAACGAGTGGGCGCACGGCATGACCGGCCGGCCGATGGGCAAGGCGTTCCAGGCATGGAGCGCCGCGTCGTTCCTGCGCGCCTGTCACGAGACCGAGCTCACTCCCGCCGATCTGGCGGAGTAAGCGACACCCCGGGCGCGTCGCCCGGTGCTTCGGACAGGCCGGTTGCCGTCGTGGCCCGGAGCTTCAGCCTGGGCCGGCAGACCCGGTCCGCGGTTTGCCCCGAAGCTACACCAGCGGCTCCGAACCGCGTGATTGGCTTTCGCGACACCGCCCGGAGAGGGCTCACACACCCCGTCACTTGCCGCGAGCCACGGCCGCCGTTCCGCCCGTCGCCGGAAACGCACACTACAACGAGACCACAGTACGGTAGTACACCGACGGTCCGGCTCCTACGAAACCGTCGGTCGCCCGTCTTTCTCTTCCGCGACCTCGGCCGGCTTCGCGCCGCGCCACACATAGCACCCGAGCGCGAGCCAGAGCAGCAGCGCCGGCAGCGCCTGTGCCCACATTCCGAGCACCGTCGCCATCGGCAGCAGGAACGTGAGCACCTGCCAGCCCAGCGCGGCGGCGAGCAGCCGCCAGTTCGCCCGATGCTCGGCGCGGTCCACGTGCTTCCATTCGCGCGGCCAACAGCCCATCGGCCGCGTCTGCGTGTAGAACTCGGCCAGCCGCAACGTGGGCACCGGCGGCGTGATCAGCGCGGCCACGACCGACACGACCGCCGAGCAGGCCACGATCGCGAGGAAACGCGTCGCCTCGTCGCCCCACTCCGGCGCGCCGAAGGCCAGCCAAGCCGCCGCCGCGAAGCCCGCCGCCACGCCCGCGGTGAAACCCTCGCCGTTGAATCGCGCCCAGAACCAACGCAGCGCGAACGGCACCAGAAACGCCGGAAAGAGCAGCATCACGATGCCCACCCAGATTCCCAGTACGCTCGCGCCCAGCCCGAACGTGAGCCACATCGCCCCGCCGACGAGCAGCGCCGAGGCGAGGTAGCCGGCCCACACCACGCCGCGCTCCGTCGTGCGCGGGCGCAGCGGGAGAAACAGATCGCGCACCACGTAGGACGCGCCGGCGTTGATCGTGCTGTCGAAGGTCGACATCGCCGCCGCCATCATCGCCGCGATCACCAGGCCGCGCACGCCGCTCGGGAAGAAGCCGGTCTGCAGCACCTGAGGCAGCACCGACTCGGCATCCGCGAGCGTGCGCACGTCGATCCCCGCGGCGATGGCGAGGATGGCAAACCCGAGCACCATCGGCCAGCGCACGGCGAAGAGCAGCGTCCACAGCATGCCGATCTTCCGGCAGTCCGCCTCGCTGCGCGCCGCGTAGAAGCGCTGCGCCATGTACGCCGAGCCGCCGCTGCCACCGAGTCCCTCGAGCACGCCCTTGCCGGCCCAGACCGCGAGGAACACCCAGAACGGTTCGTACGGGCGCAGCCCCGGGTGCGCGAGGAACGGCAGCAGTTGGTTGAGCGCCGCGCCGGGCCACGCGGCCAACAGCTCCGGCGAGACCTGCGCCGCCGCCGTGATCGCCACGTACACCGCCGCGGCGCCGATGATCACGGCCTGCACGACATCGGTCCAGATCACGCCGTAGAGGCCGCCGGCCAACGTGTATCCGAACGCCACCGCCGCCATGCCGATCGTGCACTGCGTCGGCGTGAACGGCAGGAACGCCGCCAGGAACCGCCCGCCGGCCGCGAGGAAGAAGACGATCATCGCCACCGTGATCACTACGTACGTCGCCGCCGCGGTCGCGCGCGCCAGCCGGCCGCCGCGGCCCTCGCCGAAGCGCAACAACATCCACTCCGCCGTCGTCATCACGCCGGAGCGCCGGTGCCATTTGCCCATGAACGCGAGAAACACCGCGATCGGCAGCACCACGCCGCCGCGGAACTCGATGAAGAACCCTTGCAGCCCGTAGACGGTGATCAGCGACACGACCGTCATCGTCCCGGCCACGTCGAGGTTGCTCGCCATGCCGGAGCAGCCGAGCGCCCACCACGGCAGCTCGGGGCCCGCGAGAAAGTACGCGTCCGAGCCGACCGCCGCCCGGCGCGCGAGCCACACGCCGGCCAGCAGCACCGCGACCAGATAGGCGCCGAGGATGGCGTAGTCGAGCGACGTCATAGATTTCTCGTTATCCGTGATCCGGACGGCTCCTGGCTCCGGCGATCAGTCGCTGTCGTTCCACGGTTCGTCCCACTCGTGGTCGGCGAGCGAGAAGGCGGGAGTGGAACGCGACTCCGCCTGCGCCGCGATCTGCTGGGCTATACCCGTCCACGTGAAGAGGCTGCGCGCCTTGTGCGCGCCCATGCGGGCGAGGCGCGCGCGTAGCCGCGGATGTTTGAACGGCTTCATCATCGTGATGCCGAGATCCTCCGCGTCGAACGGGTCCGCGAAGAGCGCGTGCCGGCCGTACGTGACCGCGCGGAACAGCCCGCCGTGCACCGTGAGCGTGGTCGGGCAGCCCGAGGCCATCGCCTCGATCGCCGTCATCCCGAACGGTTCGTACCGGCTGCAGAGCACGAACTGGTCGGCCGCGCGGTAGTAGTCGGGCAGCTCGGCGTCCGGGATGAAGCCGCCGAACACGATCTTCGGCTCCAGCCGCAGCTCCGCAGTGATCGTCTTGAGCTCGGCGAGGATGGACTGCTCGCGCTCGTTGAGGCTTTCGCCGCCGATCGCGAGGTGTAACCGGGCATCGGGCACGCGCGCCGCGGTCACGGCGAAAGCGCGCAGGAGCAGGTCGTAGCCCTTGTTGCGAGCGAGCCGCCCGAGCGCGAGCACGGTGGGCCCGCGGAAACCGAGCCGTCGGCGGATCGACTGCCGCGTCGACTCGCTCACGGGAAAGAACCGCGCGTCGTCGTAGCCGGGCGGCACCATTTTCATGCGCTCCGCCGGCACATCGTAGTCCGCCGCGAGGATGTCCATCTGCTCGGGTGTCGTCGCGATGACCATGTCCGCCGCGGCGTAGATGGCCGTCTCCTCGCGGATGCGCACATCGAAGTTGTAGCCGGCGAGGTCCACGGCGCTCGCGCCCTCGGCCATCTGCTTCTTCTTCCACGAGCCGAGCGAGTGCGGCGTGTGCAGGTGCGGCGTGTCGAGCACGTCGGCGAGATGCTGGCCGGCGAGGCCGGCGTCCCAGTAGTGGGAGTTGATGAACGTGTAGCTCAGGCTTTCGTCGCGGATGAGCCGCAGCGCGTGTTCGCACCACTCCGGGATGCAGCGGTACAAGTCCTCCTTACGGATGAATTCAGGCCCGCCGCAGGGTGCGCGACGGAGCGTGACACCCGGCGCGACCTCCTCGGTCGCCGGCTGGTCGGCGAACTGCCGCGTCCAGATGTCGACCTCGTAGCCGAGGGCGGCGAATTTCTTGGAGAGCTCCAGCACGTACACGACCTGGCCGCCGGTGTCGGCCGCACCGAGCGGCGGATTGGCGGCGACATAGCCGTGTGTGGAGATCATCGCGATCCGGCGCACGGGCGGTTTTTTGCCGCCGGCGCGGGAGCTGCGTTTCGGGCGATTGGGTATCCCTGTGTTCTTCACGGCGCTGAGTTCCGTCGTGTTCGCTCCGCACACAAGCGACGAGCGTTCGTTTTTGATTGGGCCGACCAAGGCGGCGTTTATAGCTCGCGCCATGGAGATGCACCAACTGCGCTATTTCGAGGCGGTCGCGCGCTGCGGGAGCATGATGGCCGCGGCGGCGAGCTGCCACGTTTCCCAACCCGCGCTCTCGGTGCAGATCCGCAAACTCGAGGAGGAGATCGGCGCGCCGCTGCTCGTGCGCGAGGCGCGCGGGGTGTCGCTCACGCCAGCCGGCGCCCGCACGCTCGTGACGGCGCGCCGCATCCTGCGCGAGGCGGAGCAGCTCCGCGTCGACGCCCGGCAGCGCTGTTTCCGCGATCGGCCGGTCGTTCGCATCGCGATGCAGTCGTTCGTCGCCACCGAACTGCTGCCGCGGTTGACGGGCATGCCGTCGCTAGCCGGCGACCGCTCGGTGCAGCTGCAGTTCCGCGAGCGCGCCCCGCAGGCTGTCGTCGACTCGGTGGCCAGCGGCGGCTCGGATCTCGGCCTGCTCGATCTCGGCGCGGCGGTGGTGGGCTCGCTGTGCACGGAGGAGTTCGCGCAGATCCCGTACGCCTGTTTTTGCCGGGAGGACCATCCCTTTGCGGAGCGACGGGCGGTGCGGCTCGCGCAGCTGTTGGCCGAGCCGTTGTTACTTTTCGAGCACAGCCCGCATCTCCAGGAGCGGCTGCAACAGCTCGCGCGCGAACGCGACCGCGAGTTCGCGCCGCCGTTCTCGAGCGAGCAAGCGAACACGTTGTTCGAGTTCGTCGCCCAGGGCGCGGGCGTGGCAGTGCTCCCGGCGTCGTTCGCCGCGCGGGCGAAACGCCGGCGTGTCGCCATGCGCCCATTGGCGGATTTCACCGAGAAGGTGATCGTCGGCGCGGTCTTCACCTCCGGCTCCAGCCTCTCCACCGCCGCGCAGAACGTGCTCGATCTGCTCCGCGGACTCGCGACCGGATGGAACCGCACCGAAGCTCGCGCCGCCTGAGCGCGCCAAACTGCATTCCCATTCCGCCATGCCCCCGCTGCCGCTCTCCGCCGCCCTCGTCGTCATCGATGTCCAATGTGGCTGGTATCTCGCCACGCCCGGCCCCCACGATGCCGCCGGTACGCTCGCTCGCATCAACGCGCTCATCGATCACGCGCGCGCCGCCGGCCGGCCAGTGATCTTCATCCAGCATGGCGAAGTACCCGACTACACACCGGGCACGCCGGGCTGGGAACTGCACCCCGAGCTGCACCGAGCCCCCGGCGATCTCGTGATCGGCAAGACCGTGTGCGACTCATTCTATCGCACGACACTCGATGCCGAGCTGCGCAGGCGCGGCATCGACACGCTCGTGCTCTGCGGCGCGGCCACGGAATTCTGCGTCGACACCACGGTGCGGCGCGCGGCGAGCGAAGGCTATCGCGTGATCGTTCCCGCCGATGGGCACGCCACGAAGGACCGGCCGGTGCTCGCCGCGGTGCAGATCATCGCGCACCACAACTGGGTCTGGGCGGAGTTCACGGCACCGATCCCGATCGTCGTCGCACCGGCGAGCGAGATCACGTTCGGCTGAAGCGTAATCAAGCAGTCGGGTGTCGAGAGGCGAGAGGCGGAAGTCCAAGCGGACGTCCGATCACACAGAGCCGCTATCGACACGCCGATCCTCTGGCACTCGTCCCTCGACGCGCGCCTCCCGACCGGATTGTCACGCCTCAGAGCAGATCGGCGGCGAGTTCGGCGAGTTTGGAGCGTTCGCCTTTCGAGAGCTTCACATGGGCGGCGAGCGCGTGGCCGCGCATCTTGTTGCGGCAATAGACAAGACCGTTGCTGCGCGAGTCCACGTACGGGTTGTCGATCTGCGCCGGGTCGCCGATAAGCACGATCTTCGAGCCCTCGGAGATGCGCGTGATGATCGTCTTCACCTCGTGCGGCGTGAGCTGCTGCGCCTCGTCGAGGATGAAGAACCGCCGCGCGATCGAGCGGCCGCGGATGAAACAGAGCGCCTCGATCTCGACGACGCCGGAGCGGAGGAGCCGCTCGTAGGGTTTCATGACCGGCAGGGAACCGCCGGAACCGCCGCCGCTGGCGACCGGCGTGACGCCGGGGGCGGCGAAGGCCAGCGTCTCGTTCTTCTTCTTCTGTTTCGCGACCTTCTTGGCGGCGAACTGCGGATCCTTCGGCGGCTTCGAAGGGATGAGCACCTCGAGCGCGTCGTAATAAGGCTGCAACCACGGCTTCATCTTCTCGTCGATCGTGCCGGGGAGGAAGCCGATGTCCTTGCCGAGCGCGATCACCGGGCGGGAGATCGACACGCCGTCGTAGCGGTTCGCCTCGTCGCGGATCTGTTGGAGCGCGCAGGCGGTGGAGAGCAGCGTCTTGCCAGTGCCGGCCTTGCCGTAGCAGGTGACGAGCGAGATGGAGTCGTCGAGGAGCGCGTCCATGAAGAACTGCTGCTCGAGATTGCGCGGCCGGATCGGGATGCCGCCGGGCGCCTGCACATGGTCGGGGATGCGCAACCGGCGCACGACGCCGGCGCCCATGTGGCGGCCGGGCATCGTCTTCCCCTCGGGGGTCTTCAGGAGAACGTAGTCGTTGAGGAGAAGATCCTTCAGGCCGTCGCCCTCGAACTCGATCTGTCCCTCAGACGCGAAGCGCTGCATCTCGTAGATCGAGAGTGCGATCGTGTGGTAGCCGGTGTCCTCGTCGTCGACCGGCACCTTGTCGTTGAGGTAATCCTGCGCCTCGAGACCGACCGCGCGCGCCTTGAGGGCGACGTTCACGTCCTTCGTCACGAGGATCGTCGGCGGCGGGAAGCTGTCCTTCACGAAGAGCGCGCACGCGATGATGCGGTTGTCCTTCTTCGTGAGGTCCGGCAGCACCGAGCGGAAGCGCTGGATCGTGGGCGAGGTCTCGCCGTCGAGCAGGTAGCGGTTGATGATCACCGAGAGCGTGCCGCCCGTGGGCAGGTCGACGCCCTCGTGCATCGCGCGGCTGTCGGGAAGAAGCTGTGACAGGATGCGGTGCACGGTGCGGGCGTTGCGGCCGCGCTCGGTGGACTGCTCCGATTTGATGGCGTCGAGTTCCTCGAGGACCTCGACGGGGATGACGAGGTTGTTGTCGTCGAACTTGAAGATCGACTGGGGGTCGTGCAGGAGCACGTTCGTGTCGAGGACGAAGGTCTTCGCCTTCGTGGAAACTCTGAGCCGCGCTTTGGGTTGCAAGGTCCCTTGGGGGGTACTCATCGGCTGTGAGTAAGTTGTGAGCAACTCAATGGCCGCACGCCGGACGCGCGTCGATGCAATTCCCGGAACATGAGGAGATTTCCTGAAAATTTCGCATGCCCGCATCAGTGCAGGACCCGAGCCAGCGGCGCGATTTTTCCACGCGATCCACAGCATGATTCGGCCTTGCGCGGGGAAACGGCCGGCGCTTGCCTCGCCCGCCATGTCGTCCACCACCACCAAGGAATACGCCGTGATCAGCACCGACCACGGCGACATCAAGATCGAGTTCTGGCCCGAGGTCGCGCCGAAGACCGTCGAGAACTTCAAGAAGCTCGCAAGCGAGGGCTTCTACGACGGCACGGCGTTTCACCGTGTGATCAAGGGCTTCATGATCCAGGGCGGCTGCCCGAACACCAAGGCCGGCGCCAAGGGCATCCCCGGCACCGGCGATCCGGGCTACAAGGTGAAGGCCGAGTTCAACGACCGCTCGCACGTACGCGGCGTGATCTCGATGGCGCGCGCGCAGCACCCGGACTCGGCCGGCTGCCAGTTCTTCATCTGCCACGGCAACGCCACGTTCCTCGACCGCCAGTACACGGCGTTCGGCAAACTCGTCGCCGGCGACGACGTGCTCGAGAAGATCGCCACCACCGCGACCTCCGGCCCGGAGCGCAGCACGCCCAACGCCCGCCAAGGCGTGAAGTCGGTGAAGATCGTCACCGAATAGTCGGCACGCGATATCGCCCACGCCCTCTTTTTCCAGGCGCCGCCTCCGCACAAGGGGCGGCGCTTTCGTTTTTCCAAGCTCTGTTCAGGCCTTCGCCGCCACCGAACAGAAACGCCGCGCCGCTTCGCGCAGCTCATCTTCCCCGAGCACGCCGAAGGAGAGCCGCGCGGTGTTCCGCTGCGGCGCGTCGCCGAAGCACAGCTCGCCGGGCACGTAGAGCACGCCGGCGTCGAGGCATGCGCGGCAGAACGCCGAATCGATGCCCAGGTCGAGCCCGTCCGGCGCGGTGAGCCAGAGGTAGAGGCCGCCGGCGGGCGCCGTCCATGTCCAGCCGCGCTCGGCGAGATCACCGCTGAGCAACGCCTCGTGCAGCACGCGCATCTTGCGCGCGTACGCCGGGCGAAGCCGCGCGAGGTGTTCGTCGAACGTGCCGTCGCCGAGCACGCGCTCGAGCACGGCCTGGTTGAAGTTCGCCGTGCCGAAATCGTGGTGACCCTTCGCGTGAAGCATCCGCGCAAGCCAGGCGGCGTCGGTGCAGCAGCCGTAGCCGACCTTCAGCCCCGTCGCGAACGGCTTGGTGAGCGTGCCGGCGTAAAGACGGGGAAACGCGGCCCACTCCTCGAGCGCGAGGATGCTCGGCGCACCGGCCGAACCGTCGAAGGCCATCTGGCGGTACGCGGCGTCCTCGATCGTAGGGAGGAACAATCCGCGACTCGCGAGCGTACGCGCGAGCGCGCGTTTCTCTTCCAGCGAGAGCGAGCGACCGGACGGATTCGAGAAGTAGCCGACGAAATAGACGGCCTTCAACCGCGCGGCCGTGCCGTCGCGTTGCATCGTCGCGAGCGACGCATCGAGCGCCGCGGTATCGAGCCGGCCCGTGTCGTCCACCGGCAACGAGCGCGCTTCGATGCCGAGCCCGCGGAGCAGCTCGAGGAAAACGAAGTAGCTCGGCCGATCCACGAGAATGAAGTCGCCCGGTTCGCAGAGCACCTGCATCGCGAGATAGAGTGCCTGCTGCGAGCCGTTCGTGATGAGGATCGTCGTGGGATCGATCGCGCCGGCGCCCCCACTCTCCTCGCGACCGATCCGCTCCGCGAGCAACCGGCGCAACGCGGGCCGGCCCTGGTTCGTGCCGTACTGCAACAACTCCGGCGCGGCGCCCGCCGCCGTGAGCGCCGCGACAGCCTCGGCGAAGGGGCCGACCGGCTGCGTGGCGTTGTCGGTGAAGCCCACGGCTAGCGAGAGCAGACCGGGCGTTTCGAGCGCGGCATTCATGAGCCGCGCGATGACCGGCGGCGTGGCGCGGCGGCCGAGGGCGGAGAACTGGATCAGGCGCGGTTCGCTCATGGAAAACGCAACGCCATGCCGCAACCCGCCGCGCCGCACAATGCGAAGTTTCGCGGGCCGCCCTGTCGCCGGCGGCGCCCGATTCCGCGCCGTGCGCACACCCGCGGGCGCATCTTACGCGTTTTTCAACTCCCCCCTCGAAATGGAGGCCAACCTCCGCTTGCCGCCGCGCGCCGTTTCTCCTTCACTCCGGCTCCCAGCCACCCCCAGATGTCGAAGCCCAAGATCCTCGTAGTCGACGACCAGCCCGTCAACGTGCAGCTCCTGCGCCGCAAGTTGGAACGTGAAGGGATGGAGGTGCTTTCGACCAACCGTGGAACCGAGGCGCTCCAAATTTCCCTCAGTCAGATGCCGGATCTCATCCTGCTCGATGTGATGATGCCCGACATGAACGGCTTCGAGGTCTGCCACCGGCTCAAGCAGTCCGTGGCCACCCGGTCCATCCCGGTGATCTTCATCACCGCGCGCACCTCGAAGGAGAGCAAACTCGAGGGCCTCAACGTCGGCGCCGTCGACTACATCACCAAGCCCATCGACCTCGACGAGACCGTCGCCCGCGTGCAGACGCAGCTGCGTTTCGTATCCATGAATCGCGAGCTGCTCGTGCTTCAGCGCCGCCTCGCCGAGGCGCGCCGCTCCGCCAGCGTGGGCGCGATCACCCAGGGCATTTCGCACAATCTCAACAACCTCCTCGGCGTCGTCATCGGCTACCTCGACCTGATCAAGACGTACTACGACAAGCCCGAGCTGGTGAGGAAGAACGCCGAGGCCGTCGACCAGGCGATCAACCGCATCGTCAACATCCTCCGCCAGCTGAGCACGGTCGCGATCAAGTCACGTTTCTCCATCTCGCAGGTGCAGCTGCAGAAGCTGCTCGAGGATGTCGTCAAACGTTACCAGACCGAGTTCAAGATCGGCGAGGCGGTCACCATCGAGAACCCGCTCGGCGACCTCGACTTCAACACCAGCGTCGAGGTGATGGAGGAGGCGCTCTCGAAGCTCCTCATCAACGCGTGGGAATCCTACGGCGACGACCATAAGGGACCGCGCCCGATCACGATCCAGACCGCGCTCAACCCCGAGCATCCCGACGGCGAGATGGTCGAGATCCGCGTGCTCGACCAGGGCCGAGGCATCGACCCGAAGATCCGTGACCACATGTTCGAGCCGTTCACGAGCACCAAGCACACGGTGGGCGTGGGCATGGGGCTGACTGTCGCGCGCCACTCGTTGCGCAGCATCGGCGGCAACGTCGAGCTGATCGACCGACCCGAGGGCGGCGTCTGCGCCACCGTGCTCCATCCGCGCCAGGCGGAAACGACGAGCTGAACGCCCCTTGAAACGCGGCCTGCGGGCCTGCCCACGCGCGATCGCCGTCGCCCGGTTCAGGGCACGCGCAGCGGATCCCAGCCATCGGCGCCGGCCAACACCCGCCGCATGGTGACCGCGGCCGCCTCCGTGGGCGTGAGCGACTTCGCCCACCGGACACGCACGGCGTCGTTCGCCCCCTCGCCGGTGCTGCCGAACTCCCCGTAACGGGTGGTTTGCTCGCGCTCGGGTTTGCCCCAGATATGCCAGCCCTCCGGCCGCACGACCGCGCCCAGTTCGCAGTGGAGAAACAGCGTGGCCGCGAATGGCCGCCACGGGCGGCCGAGATAGGTGCGCACCTCGGGCGTCGCGCCGACGATGCGGCAGCGGTTGAAAACGTAGCCGTACGGCGTCTCCGCCGGCGTCGAAGCAGCGGTGACGTAGCCGTCGCGTAGGCAACGGATCTCGCAACGCTCGAACCAGTCGGTGCCCGCGCCGAAGATGAAATCCACGTGACCGACGATCGTGCACTCCTCAAAGTAGTGCCGGCCCCGATTCACGAGTATGGTGTCCTGCCAGCCCTCGAAACGGCAGTGGCGATAGACGTGCCGGTCGCCGTCGATGCGGATCGCAAGCGCCTGCCCCACGGGGCCGGCTGAGTTCGCGAAGGTCAGGTTCTCCGCGGTGAAATCGTCCGCATCGACCTGGGTCGAGGGCGTGCGAAACGTGCCGATCGGTTTGCCGTCGGGGCCGAGGACGTCCGCGTGGAGATCGAAGGAGACGATCGTCGTCGCGGCGTCTTCGCCAATGAGACGAAGGAAACGTTTCTCTCGCTGGATGTAGAGCCGCTCCTTGTAGACGCCCGGCTTGATGCGGATCGTCCACGGCTGCGCGGCGGTGGAATTCTGCGGCGATGCGTTGATCGCCTCCTGCACCGAGCGGAAGTCGCCGGTACCGTCCGCCGCGACAGTCGCGCCGCCCGTGGTCGTCACCAGAACCTTGCGCGTCCACTCGATCGCCCTGGTCATGATCTCCGGGTCGGCCTTGATCAGCGCGAGCAGGCCGTGGCCAGCGTCCTTCACCTCGAGAAGATCGCAGGTCGAGCCATTGGCGCGGAGCTTCGCCTGGAATGCGAGCGACTGCGCGAGCGGCACTGTCTTGTCGGCGGAGCCGTGCACGAGCAGGAAGTGCGGCGCGCCGGCCTTCACGTGGTTGATCGGCGAGGTCTCCCGCAGCAGCGCAAGCGCCTCCGGAGTAACCGCCTGCGGCAGGCCGTGCAATTGCTGCAGCGAGATCGAGAGCCCGCCGCGAGCGGCGAGATCCTGCTCGAAATCCGTCACCGGCGCGAAACCGGCGACCGCCTGCACGCGCGTGTCGTCGCCGGCGTCGAGGGCGGCGAGGCAGACGAGTTGCCCGCCCGCCGAATGACCGAAGAGCGCGATGCGCGTCGGGTCGCACTTGTACTCGGCCGCGTGCGTCTTGATCCAGCGGATCGCCGTGCCCACGTCCTCGAGACAGGCCGGCCAGGGATGCACCGGAGCCAGGCGGTAATTGACCGAGAACCAGGTGAACTTGGCCGCCGTGAGCGGCGCGAACCAGGGGGTGATATCCGCGCCATTGCCGGGCTTGTCGCTGCCGGTCTTGTCTCCCCCACTCCAACCGCCGCCGTGCACGAGGATCACGACGGGGAACGGTCCGTCGCCTTCCGGGATGTTCGCGTCGAGCCGCAGCGAAACGCCGCCGGCGGAGCCGTACTCGATGTCGCGACGGAGCTCGGCGCGAAGCGAACCGGCCACGAGTGCGAGCGAAAGAGCGAAGACCCAGGGGAGGTGGTTCATGGAAGAAGGAATATGACCTCCGGCCGCGCGGAACGCGATTCCCTCAGGAGGACGGCGGCGCGAGTGATCGCGGCGCGCCAGCGAAGCGCTCAGCGCACGGATACGGCGTCGGCCGGCACATCGCTCGCGGTCGAAAAGATCTGCTTTGCAGCCGCGAAATCGCCCGCCTCGAGCACGATGCCGCCCGAGTCGCGACCAGCGAGTTTCAGAAATACATCGGTCCCCGCCGGAGCCTTCCCGCCGAGCACGAGCACATCGCGCGCATCGCTGAGATCGAACACCGGCCCCTGCTGCGGCGTGACGACCACGCCGTCGAACCGCAGGTTGCGCACGTGCGCGGCGATCACGCCACGAGTGGAGGCGACGGTGACGTTTTCGAAGCGCACGTTTTGGATCGGCGAATCCGGCAGGCCGACGATGCGCACCGCCGCAGGCGCGCCATCGCCGGTGACGTTGCGCACGGTAATGTTGCGGAAAAGAGGAGCCCGCTGGTTCGTGAGGCGCCGCTGATCGGAACTGTAGTCCATGTTCAGGATCACGACCTCGTAGCGCAGGTCCTTCACGCGGATGTTCTCGGCCCAGATATTCTCGACCACGCCGCCGCGGCCGCGCTTGGACTTGATCCGCACCGCGCGATCGGTCCCCTCGAATTCGCAGTCGTGCATGTACACGTTACGTACGTCGCCCGACATCTCGGAGCCGATGACGAGGCCGCCGTGGCCGCGCTTCGAGGAGCACCAGCGCATGACGACGTTCTCGGTCGGACGGCCGACGCGCCAGCCGTCCTCGTTGTAGCCGGATTTCAGGACTAGGCAGTCGTCGCCAGTGTCGAACACGCAGTGCTCGACGAGCACGTTGCGGCAGGAGTCCGGGTCGATGCCGTCGTTGTTCGGGCCATCGGTGAGCACGTGGACGCGGCGGATGATGACATCCTCGCAGTACACCGGATGGATAGTCCAATTCGGGCCGCTGCCGATCGTGAAACCTTCGAGGAGGACTCGGTTGCATTCGACGAAGCTCACGAAGTTCGGCCGGATCGCCGCTTCCTCGGTGCCATAGACGCGCTGCTCGAGCGGAAGTCCGCTCGCCCCGGCCTCGAAGAGCACGCGCGACTCGCGCGACTTCCATGCCCACCAAGCCTGGGCGTTGCCGTTGAGACGTCCGGGGCCGGTGATCGCGATGTCGGTGCAACCGCGGGCGTAGATGAGCGGCGAGTAGTTGAAGCACTCGATCCCGCCAACGCGTACGAAGACCGGCGGCAGGTAGTCCTCGAACTTGTCGCTGAAAACGACTTCGGCTCCCTCGGCGAGATGCAGCTCGATGCGGCTCCGCAGATGGATCGGACCGGTGAGCCAGCGGCCCGCGGGCACAAGCACACGACCCCCGCCCGCTTCGGAACATGCCCGGATGGCGGCCGCAAACGCCGCGGTGTTCTTCACCTCGCCGCCCGGGACCGCGCCGTGTTCGCGAACATCGACAACGCGCGCCGGGAATACCGGGCGTTTCAGCTCCGGCATCGGAAACGGTGCGCGCAATGGCGCGATCGGTTCGCCGCCCCAAGAATGCTCGGTCAACTCGTCCGCCGTCGCTGGCGCGGAGGAGTCCGCCGGTGCGGCGATCGGCTCCGCGCGCAGATACTCGGCAAGCTCCGGTGCGACGCGCCGGAGCTCGTCGACGACGAGACGCGCGATCAACACGCTGCCCTCGGCGTTGAGGTGTGTGAAATCGGGCACCTGCTTGCCATCGGCCTCCTTGGTCGGTCCATAGGCAAGACAAGCCTCACGCCCGAGCTTCTCGCAGAGGGCCTTCGAACGATCGTGCAGTTCGATCAGCGGCACGTTTTTCGCCGCCGCGATTTTGCGCACCTCTTCGGCGTAAGGTGCGAGACTGGAGACGATCCGATGATCGTCGGCCGGATCCCATTTCCGGCGGACGAGCGGCGTCACGAGTATCGGCTTCGCGCCGGCCGCGCGTACCTCGTCGACGTAGCGGGTCATGTCGGCGACGAAGGTGGGCATGTCCGTCGAGCGGCCCGGTTTGCCGGGCTCGTTGTTGTGACCGAACTGGAGAAGGTAGTAGTCGCCCTTGAGCGCGAGGGCTTTTTCCCAGCGCCCTTCCTTGGTGAAACTCATGGAGCTTCGACCGCCGGCGGCGACGTTGATACATTCAATGTCCT
>DATGXA010000350.1:0-58798 GCA_035299125.1 Opitutaceae bacterium | reverse complement strand
GAATTGTCAGGGCGGGATGTTGCCGGCTGCGGTGAGGCCGGCTGCCGGGGGTGGCGCCCGCGGCTACAGTTCCGGACATCATCGCTTCATCCTCCGGAGTTGCTCGAACAACGTCGCGAGCTCCTGGAGCCGCTTGTCGTCGGGACGGCGGGCGCGTTGGGCGGCGACGAACGGCGCGAGGGCATCGAGATCGACGCGGTCGCCGGCGGCGCCGCCGCGGAGTTTCTCGGCGAGCGCGGCCGCTGTGCCCGCGAGCTGGAGACTCGACGAGGCGCGGTCGAACGCCGCGGCGCGCGGCTCGTAGGGCACCGTCCAGCCGCGCTCGACCATCTCCTTCGAACCGGTGTCGCGGAAGCGGACCAGCACTTCGGCGACCTCGCCCTCGCCCTGCGGCAACACCTCGACCTCGTAGAGCGCGACCGCGGCCTCCTCGGCGGCGAGTTCGGCGGCATCGACGGCGTCGTTGCGGAAATCCTCCTCGCGCAGGCGGTGTTTCTCGAAGCCGACGAGCCGGTAGCGGCCGACGCGCGCGGGGTTGAAACGCACCTGGAGTTTCACGTTCTCGGCGGCGGGGCGAAACGCGCCGGCGAGCTGGCGGGCGAAGCCGGCGTCGGCCGCCTCGGGCGAATCGAGCACGTAGTAGCGGCCGTCGCCCTTGCGGGTGAGCGCCTCGAGCATGTCGTCGTCGACGCCCTCGAGGCCGACGCCGCACGCGTCGAACGCGATGCGCTGGCTCCGCAGCGTCTCGATGGCGGCGGCAAGGCGCTCGGGGTCGGCGTTGCCGAGGTTGGCGGCGCCGTCGGTGAGGAGGACGATGCGGTTCTGCGCGGCCTCGGCGAAATGGCGGCGGGCGAGCTCGCCACCGAGCTTGAGCGCCTCCTCGAGGTTCGTGCCGCCCTCGGCGGGAGTGCGGTCGAGGAAATCGAGCGCTTGGTTGGCGTGGTTGCCATCCAACGCCTCGGCGAGCAGGCGCGGTTGGCGCGCGAACCCGACGAGCGTCAGGCGGTCGGCGGGGCCGAGCAGGCCGACGAGCGTGCGGAGCGCGGCGCGCACTGCGGCGCGGCGGTCGGGCCGCTCCATCGAACCGGAGGTGTCGAGGAGGACGGTGAGGTTGAGCGGCGTGCCGGAGCCGCGGCCGGTGGCCGGCACGCGCACGGCGATGCGCACGAGGTTGCGCTGCTGCGCGAACGGATGCGCGGCCTGCTCGAGGCGGCAGGAGACTTTTTCGCCGGCGCCGGGCGCGGGATCGCCGTAGTCGAAGGCGTTGTAGAATTCCTCGGGGCGGATCGAAGCGGCGTCGGGCAGGCGGCCGGCGGCGAGCGCGGTCAGCGCGAGCTTGAACGAGGCGTCGCTCACGTGGAGGGAGAACGTGGAGACGGGCTCATGCGCGGCGCTGGTTTCGTCGGTGGAGGGCGGTGGGGCGGCGAGCTTTTGGGCGGGGCGCGGGAGAGGGTGGTCGGTGGCGGACTCGGCGAGGGCGAAAGGAGTGGACTGAGTGGACGGCGTGGACGTGGTGGACGCGGCTGCTTGGAGATTGAGATCGACGTCGGTTGGTTGAAGTCCGCCGGGGCCCATGCCGGCGGTGGTCGCGGAGGGGGCCGGACGCTTCGGCAGCTTCGGTGCGCGATTGCTCCGGAGGTAGCCGGAGTCCTGCGAGCTCGCGACAGAGAACGGCGAGAGCACCACGACTTCCTCCGCTTCGCCGCCGACCGCAGGCGCGGCCGGAGCCGGCGCCCCACCCTTTCCACCGATGCGCTCGGTCTTGCGCTTGGAGAGGAAGTTGTCGCGGGGGGCGGCGGGTTTCCCCGCGAAATTTCCTTCTAGACCGCCGACTTCAGCATTTCCGCTGTAGCCGAGCACCGACTCTTTATTGGTCGCCCCGACGTCTTTCATGAACTGCTTCGTGACGACCGATATCGACGAGCTGATGTCCTTGAGTTCGGTGCGAAGACGTGTGCCTCCGAGCGTATTAGTCGCCGTGTAACCGCGGGACTCCGTTTCATTGACTTCGAACTTATCCAGCACCCCGCTCGATTCGGCGACAGTCTTACTGGCGTAACCGGCGGCGCTGGAAGCATCGGATTCACCGGTCTGTTCGGAGAACTGGGAGAAACCACTGACCACCACCTCCTTTTTCCTGTCGAGATCCGTCGTACCGAACGTGCCGAACACGAGGTTCGGTTTCGGCGCGACTCGTGGCGCTGTTGCGGCTTTCGGAGCAGACCACGAATAGTTCGCAGCAATCGGTGCCATGCTCCTCGTCGGTACTGTGAGTTCGAAGTGCGGGACGTCGCCCGGTGGCTCCGGGAAACTGTCTGGCGCTTCTTCTTCAGCTGAAGGTTGAATGCACTCGAGCATGGCATCCGGATCTGGTCTCTGCGGTTTGTTCGGAGAGACGGTGCCGAGCATCCAGAAGCCACCGATGCTGATGACCACGCAGGCGGCGGCGGAGTAGAACCACTCGTTGCGCCACCACGGGCGCTCGGGCGGTCGTGGCAGGCGCACGACGGAGGGTTTGGTGGGGGCGGCGGACTTGGATTGCGCGGCGGTTTTGCCGGGGGCGGCGCCCCCGGCTACTGCAGGGGCGGAGCCGATCACGGCAAGGAGTCTGGCGCGGCGATCAGGAGAGAGGCGGAGCGGAGCGGCATTCTCGCGCGCGGCTGCGGCGACGAGGCCGTGGACGGCCTCGATGCGGCGTTTGAAGACGGCGAATTCGGGACGGGCGGCGACCACCGCTTCCAGCGCGGCGATCTCGAACGCGGAGGCTTCGCCGAGAACCCAGGCGACGATGCGTTCCTCGAGCTCGGTGTCGGTGGGGCGGTGCGGGGCGGGCGGCGTGTTTTCCTGTGTCATGTTCAGCCCTCGCTTCCTTCGATGCCGGCGCGGCGGAGACCATCGGCCAGCGTTTTGAGGAGGTGGTGCAGACGATAGCCGACGTTGCCGGAGGTGAGGCCGGTGCGGCGTCCGATCTCCTGATACTGAAGCTCCTCGTGGTACTTGAGGTGGATGAGGCGGCGGTCGTCTGCGGGGAGCTCGGCGAGGAGGAGCCGCACGGTGCCGACGGCTTCGTCCCGGCCGAGGCGCTCGGCGGCGGAGCGGTCGTTGGTCGATGCGGTGTCGGCGGCGAGCTCGGTCTCGAGCGGGTGGTCGCGGAGGTGGTTGAGCGCGAGGTTGCGGACGGTGCGGTAGAGCCAGGCGCGCGGGTTTTCCACCTCGGCCCAGGACTGGTGGAGACGGAGAAACGCCTCCTGCACCAGCTCCTCGGCGACGGGCCGGCGACCCGTGAGCCCGAGCGCGTAGCGCAGCAGGCCGGATTCCTCTTCTTCGAACAACGCAGCCAAGGTGGGTGGCTCCGGATCCATGCGCGGGGTTGATCGCGCCACCAGACCGGAAATACTGGAGGGTGGCGAGAAAACTTGGGCGATGGCCGGGGCGCGCATGGGCAACGGGAATCGGAGCCGTGGAGGCTCCACCCGATGAAGACACGCGAGCCGCGGATTTCTTAGGGATTTTCGGCACGTCGCCGGGTCCGATGCAGCGATCCGGCTTGGGAACGGCAATGCAGGCAGGTCACAGAATCGAAAGGGAGCGGGAAGGAGATCACGGAGAATTGCGTCGTGGAGGCGTGCCTCGAGGCACGCACCCGAAGGCGAGTGGCTTTCCGATGCCTCGGGTCCGAGCTCCTTGAGCGCTCCGGCCTTCGCTGCAGCCACTGTGCGAACTGCGTTGGCTGGCGTGGTCGTTGCCCGCGGACGGCGCATCCGACCAAGCGGGATGCGCCGATGGTGCCACTGCTGGCGGGTGGCGCGCTGCAACGAGCGGTGCGACCGAGGGCGCGCGCCGGGTCGCGCTCGGATGCGGGCGCATGGCTGCGTCAACCAATAGTTGACATGTTGCCCCCGGGGGCGGGAGGGACGCGATGTGGGGGAGATGATGCCGGGGAGCGGTGGCGGGCGGGACGTCAGCCCGCAAGTTTCACACTTCCGATGGAGGTGGAAACGAGGCGCTGTAACGAAATTCGCGAGAGTTTCGATCTGCGCTCGGCCGGGTCGAAAGCCTTGGCGATTTTCGCCACGTGTGAACCATCCGGATCAGCCGAAGCGTGGGGCGTCGATCAGGCGGCGGTCGGTCGGGATCGGGCGGTGGGCGTGGCGGCGCAGGAGGCGTTCGCGCCAGAACTCGTGGTAATCGTCGATCGCCTGCACTTCGATCTCCTCGTGGTCGAGCGGCGCGCCGACCTCGAGGTAAACGTCGAGGTTGGCGAGATCGGGCTGTGGGAGGCGGCCGGCTTCCAGATCGGCCCACATCTCGGCGTAGAGATCCTCGAGGCGGGCGACGAGCTGCGGCATGTCGAAGAGGACGCAGGTGTCGCGGTTCGCGGCGAGGCGGGCGCGGAGCGCGCGGAGTTTTTCCGGATGCAGGCCGAGGTCGACCGCGGTGGCGAGAAAGGCGAGCGCGCTGGTGCAGGCGAGTTCGGGCAGGCCGGCGGCGCGCACGAGGCTGCCGCAGACGCGCGAGGCGAAGGAGCGGCCGCTGAGCGTGAGCACGGGCACGCCCATCCAGAGCGCGTCGGAGGCGGTCGTGTGCGCGCCGTAGGGCGTGGTGTCGAGGAAGAGATCGGCGAGCGGGTAGCGCGCGAGGTGGTGCGGGTTGGCGAGCTTGGGGGCGAAGACGAGGCGTTGCGGGTCGAGGCCGCGGCGCGTGGTGTGTTCGCGGAGGCGGTCCTGCGCGGCGTCGGAGCTGCCGAGCAGCCAGAGCACGCTGCGCGGCACGCGTTCGAGGATGGAGAGCCAACGGTCGAATGTGAAACGGGTGATCTTGTGCGCGCCGTTGAAGCAGCAGTAGACGACCGCGTCCTCGGGCAGGCCGGCGGCGGCGCGGGTGGGTGGCTCGGGCGCGACGGCGCGGGTGCGTGCGCTGGGCTGGTAGCACGGGAGGCGGAGCACGCGTTCGGAGAAGTACTGCTCGTGCTCGGGCGGGACGATCCAGTCGTCGGCGATGACGTAGTGGTGATACGGGCTCGCCATGGTGCCCGGGTAGCCGAGCCAGTTGACGAGGACCGGCGCGGGGCGCAGCGCGAAGAGTTTCACGCGGGCGTCACGGGTGTAGCCGTTGAGATCGACGAGGATCTGGATGCCGTCGGCCGCGATGCGCGCGGCGGCGGCGGCATCGTCGAGCGCGGTGATGGGCAGCCAGTGATCGGCGGTGGCCTGGAACTGCGCGTGGAGCGGGTCGTTGGCCTCGGGGCCGCAGTAATAGGCGAAGACCTCGACGCGCGCGCGGTCGTGGAGGCCGAGCACCTCGGTGAGGAGGTAGCCGAGCGCGTGGGCGCGGAAATCGGAGCAGACGTAACCGATGCGCAGGCGCTCGCCACCGGCACGAGCGCGATCGAGCGCGGGCAGCGGCGAGGCGGGAGCGCCGATCTCGGTGCGGTTGTAGTGCGCGGCGGCGGCGAGCTGGAGCAGCGGGTCGTCGGTGTAGGCGGCGAGCGAGAGCGGCGACATGCCGCGCAGGAGCGTCTCTCGATCGACGCGTTCCCAGGGAACGACGACGGGCCATTTGCACTGGCGCTGGCGGAGGGCGAGGAAGTGTTGCGCGACCTCGTGCTGGCGCGGGTCGATCTCGAGGCTCTGGCGGAGGAGATCCTCGGCGGGCTCGTCTTGGGCGGCGGCCTCGAGGGCGCGCGCGCTTTGGTTGAGCGCCATCGTCTTGTGCGCGATGGCGGAGCCGTTGACGGCGGCGAGTTTGGTGCTGACGGCGGACCACTGGACGAGGGCGAGGCCGACCATGCCGAGACGCTCGTAGAGCCGCCCGAGGTTGATGTGGGCGGGCATGAAGTCGGCGTTGAGCGCGAGGGCGCGCTCGAGGGCGGTGCGGGCGGCGTCGAGTTTGCCGGCGTCGGAGAGCGTGACGGAGTAGTTGAAGAGAACGGCGTAGAGCAGCGGGTGCGTGGAGTTGCGCGCGATCCAGGTGGCGTAGAGCGGCTCGATGGCGGCGGTCTGGCCGGTCTGCTTGAGCGTCTCGGCGGTGCGGATGAGCTCGGTGACGCTGAAGCCGGGGGCCATCGACTGGAGGGGATCGGAGGGCGGTGGAACGGGCGACATGGCGGAAGGTGGGCGCGCGGCGGCCGGGCTGGCTCAGGAAAACGGAGACACGTTTCTCAGACGCGCGCGCTTTGGTAGGCGGCGAGCTGGGCGGGCGAGAACAGCGCAAGCTGTTCGCCGGTGAGGGCGGCGAGCTGTGTGGCGGTGAGCGACTCGATCAGGTGCACGGTGAGGGCGGCGACGGTCGTCGTTTCGAGCGCCTGGATCGTGGTTGTGGTGAGCTCGGTGAGCTGGGTGGCGGCGAGCTGGTCGAACTGCGTGGTGCTGAAGGCGCCGAACTGCGGGCCGGCGAGCGCGCCGAGCTGCGCCGCGGTGACGGCGCCTAGCTGGGCGGGGCTGAGGGCGCGGAGTTCGGTGGCGGTGAGGTTTGCGAATTGCGCGCCGCCGAGGGCCGCGATCTGCGCGGGGGCGAGCGCGGCAAACTGCTCGGCATTGAGCGCGCGGAGTTGCGGGCGCACGAGGCCGGCGATCTGCGTGGTGGAGAGATCGGTGATCTGCGTCGTCGAGAGCTGGCCGATCTGGGTCGTGGTGAGGGCGGCGAGCTGAGTCGAGGTGAGGACGTCGAGGCGGGTCTCGTCGAGGGCGGCGAGCTGGGCGGCGGTGAGGCCGGAGATCGCGGAGGTCGAGAGGGCGGCGAGCTGCGCGGTGGAGAACGTCTCGAACTTGGCCGCAGAGAGGGCGGCGAGCTGCGCGGCCGTGAGACCGCCGAGCTCGGTGGCGTTGAGCATGCCGAGCTGGGTGGCGCTGAGGCCGGCGAACTGCGCGGTGCCGAGACCGGAGATGCCCTCGGCCGAGAGGCTGGCGAATTGCGCGGTGGTGAGGGCGGCGAGCTGCGTGGTGGAGAGTCCGGATACGGCGGTGGCGGAGAGCGCGGCCGCACCTTCGGCGCCGAGCGCGACGAGCTGCGCGGTCGTGAGCGTGGCGAGCTGGGCGGCGGTGAGACCGCGCAGGCCGGTGGTGGAAAGCGAGGCGAGTTGGTTGGCGCCGAGCGTGGCGAGCTGCGTGGCGGAGAGTGCGGAGACTTGGCGCGAGGTGAGGCCGGCGAGACCGGTGGCGGAGAGCGCCTCGAGCTGGGCGGTGCCGAGGCTGGCGAGCTGCGTGGTCGTGAGCGCGGCGAGACCGGTGGCGGCGAGGCTGGCGAGCTGCGTTGTGGTGAGCGCGGCGAGCGTGGTGGCCGAGAGGCCGGCGAGCGCAGTGGTGGCGAGCGCTTCGATCTCGGTGGCGGCGAGGGCGCCGAGCTGCGTGGTGCTGAGCGAAGCGAGTTGGGTGGCGGTGAGGCCGGAGGCGCCGCCGGTGGAGAGTGAAGCGAGCTGCGCGGTGGAGAGAGAGGCGAGCTGGGTCGTGGAGAACGCGCCGACCTGCGTGTCGGCGAGGCCGCGCACCTGCGTGGTGGTGAACGCGGCGAGCAGCTCGGCGTCGAGCGCGGCAACCTGCGTGGTTGTGAGCGCGCCGAGCTGCGTGGCGGTGAACGCGCCGAGCTGGCGCGCGGTGAGCGCCGCGAAATCGCTCGCGGCGAGGCCGGTGACGGCGGTGGTCGAGAGGTTGGCCAGCTGGGTCGTCGAGAGCGCTGCGAGTTGGGTCGTGGACAGTGCGGCGATGGCGGAACTCGTGAGCCCCTGGAATTGCGCGAGCGACAGGTTCGCGAGCTGCGTGGTGGAGAGCGCGGCGAATTGTTCGGCGGAGAGCGCGCCGAGCCCGGTGGTGGTCAGGCCGCGGAGTTGGGTTGAGGTGAGCGCGGCGAGCTGAGTCGTGGCGAGATTTGCGACCTGAGTGGTGGTGAGGGCGGCGAACTCGGCTGCGGTTAGGGCGCCGAGCTGGGTGCCGGTGAAGGCGGCGAGCTGCGTGGCGGTGAGGCCCTTGACGCCGGTGGCGGAGAGGGCGGCGAGCTGCGTGGTGGAGAAGGCGGCGAGTTGCGCGGCGGAGAGGCCCGCGACCTGGGTCGAGGTGAGGCCGCCGATCTCGGCGGCGGTGAGCACGCGCACCTGGGTGGTGGTGAGGGTGGCGAGTTGTTCGGCGGAGAAGGCGCCGATCTGCGTGGCGGTGAACGACGCGAGTTGGCGCGTGGAGAGGGCCGAGAGTTCGGTGGTGGTGAGCCCGGCCATGCCGGTCGTGGAGAGCGCGGCGATCTGAGCGGCGGAGAGCGTGGCGAGCTGCGTGGGCGCGAGGGCGGCGACGCCGGTGCTCGAGAGACCTTGCAGCTGGGTGGCGGCGAGCGCGGCGATGTGCGTCGTGGCCAACGCGGCGAGTTGTGGGGCGCCGAGCGCGCCGATCTGGGTGCTCGTTAGTCCGCGAAGCTGCGTGGTGGAGAGCGCGGCGAGCTGGGTGCCGCTGAGGGCGTCGAGTTGGCGGGTGGTGAGCGCAGCGAGGCCGGTGACGGCGAGGCCCTTCACTTGCGTGGTGGAAAGGGCGGCAAGTTGCGTGGCGGTGAGGCCGGCGATCGCGAGGGTGGAGAGCGCGGCGAACTGCGTGGCTGACAACGCGGCGAGCTGCGTGGTGGAGAAGGCGGCGGCCTGGGTTTCGGTGAGGCCGCGCAATTCGGTGGCGGAGAAGGTGGCGAGCTGCGTGGTGTCGAACGCGGCGAGTTGCGCGTTGGTGAGCGCGCCGAACTGGGTGGAGGTGAATGCGGCGAGCTGCGTGGCCGAGAGTGCGGCGAAGCTCGTGGCGCCGAGACCGACCACTGCGGTGGTGTCGAGGGCGGCGAGCTGGCGGGTGGAGAGTGCGGCGAGTTGCGTGGCGCCGAGCGCGGCGACCTCGGTCGAGGTGAGGCCGGCGAATTGGATGGTGGAAAGGCCGGCGACCTGAGTCGTGGAGAGCGTGGCGATCTGGGCGGCGGTGAATGCTGCGAGGCCCGTCTCCGAAAGCTGGTTGAGCTGCGTGGTCGTGAGCGCGGCAAGCTGGGTCGCGGTGAGGGCCGCGACTTGGGTGGCGGCGAGGCTGGCGAGGTGCGCGGCGGTGAGCGCCCCGAGCTGTGCGGTGGAGAGTGCGGCGATCTTGGCGGGTGTGAAGCCGTCGAGGCCGGCGAGCGAGAGCAGCGTGAGTTGTTCGGGCGAAAGCTGGGCGAGCTGGGTGGCGGAGAGCGCGGCCACCTGCGTGCTGTCGAGGCCGGCGAGTTGGGTGGCGGAGAGCGCGGCGATCTGCGTGGGCGCGAGGGCGGCGACCTGTGTTTCGGTGAACGCGCCGAACTGCGCGGCAGTGAACGCGGTGAGCTGGGTGTGGGAGAGCGCGGCGAAATCCTCGACGGCGAGACCGGTGAGGGCGTCGGGCGCGAGGGCGGCGAGCTGTGTGGTGGTGAGCGAAGCTACCTGAGTGGCAGCGAGGCCGGCGAGCTGGTGGGACCCGAGGGCGGCGAGGCTGGTGGCGCTGAGCGCCCGGAGTTGGGTCACGGAAAGCGCCGCCATGTCGGCCCCGCTCAGACCTTCGAGGGCGGTGGCGGTGAGGTGCGCGAATTGCGCGGCGGTGAGTGCGGCGAGCTGGGTGGCGTTGAAGGCGCCGAGCTGCGTCTCGGTGAGGCCGGTGACGCCGGTGGTGGAGAGCGCGGCGACTTGGGTGGCGGCGAGCTGTGCGAGCTGGCCGGTGGAGAGCGCGGCGAGTTGGTTGCTCGAAAGCGCGGCGAGCTGGCGGGTGGTGAGGCCGGCGAGCGTGGTGGCGGTGAACCCGGCCAACGCGGTGTTGGAGAGTGCGGCGAGCTGCGTGGAGGCGAACGCGGCGAGCTGGTCGGGTGAGAGCGCGGCGAGCTGCGCGGCGGTGAAGCCGCCGAGTGCGGTGCTGGAGAGTTCGGCGAGTTGCGCGGTGGAGAACGTGGCGATCTGCTCGGCGGCGAAGGCGGCGAGCTGGGTCGCAGGGAGGCCGTGGAGTTGGACGGCGGAGAGCGCGGCGAGTTGCGTGGTCGTGAACGCGCGCAATTGGGCGGCGGTGAGGCCGGCGAGTTGTGCGGTGGTGAGCGCGGCGAGCTGGGTGGCGGAGAGGGCGGCGACGGCGTCGGTCGTGAGGCCGTCGATGCCGGTGGCGGAGAGAGCGGCGAGCTGGCGCGTGGAGAGTGCGGCGAGTTGGTCGAGCGAGAGAGCGGCGAGCTGGGTGTCGACGAGGCCGGCGAGGTTGGTGGTGGAGAGGGCGGCGAACTGAGTCGTGCTGAAGGCGGCGAGCTGCGTGGTGGCGAGTGCGGCGAGCTGGGTGGGCCGGAGGGCGTTGAGGCGCGTGGTCGAGAGTTCGCCGAGTTGGGTGATGGTGAGGCCGGAGAGCGCGGTCGTGGCGAGGGCGCCGAGCTGCGCGGCGGAGAGCGCGCCGAGTTGGGTGGCGTCGAGCCCGGCGAGATTGGTCGAGGTGAGGCCGGCGACGCCGGAGGTGGAAAGGGCGGCGAGCTGCGTGGTGCTCAACGCGGCGAACTGCGCGGTGGAAAACGCGGCAAGTTGCGCGGCGACGAAGGCGGCGACCTGGGTGGTGGCGAGGGCGGCGAGTTGGGTGGTGTCGAGGCCGGAGAGCGCGGTGGTGGTGAGGGCGGCGAGCTGGGTGGAGGTGAGACGGGCGAGTTCGGTGAGGCTGAGCTCGGCGGTGTCGGCGGCGGTGAGGCCTTGGATCTGTGCGGTGGTGAGTGCGGCGAGCTGCGTGGTGCTCAACGCGGCGAACTGCGCGGAGGTGAGCGTGCTCACGCCGGTGCTGGTGAGGCCGCGGAGTTGGTGGGCGGAAAGGGCGGAGAGCTGGGTGACGGAGAGCTCGCTCACTTGGGTCGTCGTGAGGGCGCCGAGTTGCGTGCTGGAGAAACCGGCGAGCTGGGTGACGGAGAGCGACGCGAATTGCGCGGTGGTGAGACCGGAGACGGCGCCGGTGGCGAGCGCGCCGAGCTGGAGTGAGGAGAGCGCGGCGAGTTGCGCGGGGCTCAGGGCGGCGAGTTCGGTGTGGTTGAGGCCGGCGACCTGGGTGGTGGAGAGGGCGGCGATCTGGGTGGTGGCGAAGGTCGCGAGCTGCGTTTCGGAGAGTGCGGCGAGCTGGGTGGCGGTGAAGCCGCGGATTTGCAGGGTGGAAAGGGCGGCGAGTTGGGTGGCGCTGAGGAGGCCGATCTGGGTGGCGGTGAGCGCGGCGAGTTCGGTGGAGGTGAGGACGGCGAACTGCGTCGTCGAGAGAGCGGCGAGCTGTTCCTCGGTGAGACCGGTGATCGCGGTGGCCGGCAGGGCGGCGAGCTGGGTGGAGGAGAGTGCTTCGAGCAGCGTGGTGCCGAGGGCGGCGAGGCCGGTGGCGGTGAGGCCTTTGAGCTGGGTGATGGAGAGCGAGGCGAGCTGGGTGCTCGCGAGCTGGCCGATCTGGGTGGCGGAAAGGGCGGCGAACTGGGTGGCGGTGAGGCCGTCGAGTTGCGTGAGCGTGAGAGCGGCGAGCTGCGTTTCCGCGAGGCCGCGCACGGCGGCGGAGGAAAGCGCGCCGAACTGGGCGGGAGAGAGGACGGCGAGTTGGGTGAGCGAGAGTTCGCCGAGCTGGGTGGCGGAAAGGCCGCCGAGCTGGGTGGTGGTGAGGGCGGCCAGTTGCGAGGTGGCGAACGTGTCGAGTTGGTCGGCGGAGAACGCAGCGAGCTGCGCGGCGGTGAAGCCCTTCAGCTGGGTGGTGGAGAGGGCGGCGAGCTGCGTGGTCGTGAAACCGGCGAGAGCGCCGGTGGAGAGGGCGGCGAGCTGAGTGGAGGCGAACGCGGCGAGTTCGGTGAGGCTGAGCTCGTTGATGTCGGTACTGGTGAGGCCGGCGAGTTGCGCGGTGGTGAGCGCGGCGAGCTGGGTGGAGCTGAGGGCGGCGAGCTGCGTCGATGTGAGCGCGCTGGCGGCGGTGCTCGAGAGGCCGCGGAGTTGGGTGGTGGAGAGGGCGGCGAGCTGCGTCTCGGCAAGGTGGCCGGCTTGGGTGGTGGTGAGAGCGGCGAGCTGGGTGCTGGTGAGGCCGCGGAGCTGGGTGATGGAGAGGGTGGCGAGCTGCTCCTCGGTGAGCCCGGGGATCGCGGTGGTGGCGAAGCCGGCGAGCTGGGCGGAAGTCAACGCCTGGAGTTGCGCGGTGGTGAGCTGGGTGAGCGCGGTGGCGGTGAGGCCGCGGAGCTGGGTGCTCGCGAGGGCGGAAAGTTGCGTGGAGGCGAGCGCGGCGAGCTGGGTCTCGTTGAGGGCGGCGAGTTGCGCGCTGGTGAAGCCGCGGAGCTGGTGGGTGGCGAGGGCGAGGAGCTGCGCGACGGGGAGCTGTGCGAGCTGGGTGGCGGTGAGGCCGGAGAGCGCGGTCGAGGTGAGCGCCGCGAGGTGGGCGGCGTCGAGCGCGGTGAGTTGGGCTTCGGTGAGGCCTTTGATCGCGGCGGTGGAAAGGGCGGCGATTTGAGTGGTGGTGAAGGCGGCGAGCTGCGTGTCGGTGAGCGAGCCGAGGTGGGTGGCGCCGAGGGCGGCGATCTGGGTGGTGGAGAGCGCGACGAGTTGCATGGCGCCGAGGGCATCGACGCCGGTGGTGCTGAGCGCCGCGATCTGGGCCGTGGTGAGGCCGCGGAGTTGGGTGGTGGTGAGACCGGCCATCTGCGTTTCCCCGAGGCTGGCGAAAGCGGCGGGGGCGATGGCGCCGAGCTGGGTGCTGGAGAAACGGGCGAGCTGGGTGACGTCGAGCGCGGCGGCTTGGGTGGTGGTGAGGTTGCGGAGCTTGGTGGTGGTGAGCGCGGCGAGCTGAGTGGCGGAGAGGGCGGCGAGCTGGGTCTCGGTGAGGAAGCCGAAGGTGCGCCCGGCGAGGGCGTTCAGCTGGGTGGTGGAGAGCGCGGCGATCTGGGTGGTGGTGAGACCGGCGACGATGGCGGTGCGCAGGGCGGCGAACTGGGTGGTGGTGAGAGCGGCGAGTTGCGTGGTGGTGAACTCGCCGAGATCGGTGCTGTTGAGCCCTTGGATCTGGGTGACGGTGATGCCGGCGATCTGCTCGGCGGAGAACGCGGCGAGTTGGGTGGCCTCAAGCGCGCTTACGTTTGACGCGGTGAGGCCGCGCAACTGGGCGGCGGAGAGAGCGGCGAGTTGCGCGGGGCTGAACTGCGAGATCTGCGTGCTTGAAAGTGCCTTGAGGTGATTCGAGGAGAGCGCGCCGAGCTGCGACGGTGCGAGGCTGGCGATCTGGGTCTCCGCGAGACCGGTGAACGCCGCGGCGGAGAGCCCGGCCAACTGCGCGGCCGAGAACGCCGCGATCTGTGTGGTGGTGAAGGCGGCGAGGCTGGTGGGCGTGAAACGGCCGAGCTGGGCGGGCGAGAGGGCGGCGATCTGCGTGGTGGTGAGGAGGGCGATCTGTTCGTCGGCGAGCGAGCCGAGCACGGCGGCGTTGAGCGCGCGGAGCTGGGTGGTGGTGAGCGCGGCAAATTGCGTGGTGCTGAGCTGGTCCGCCTGGGTGGTGGTGAGCGCGGCGGCCTGGGTGCTCGTGAGGGCGGCAAACTGCGTCTCGGTCAATGCGGCGAGGTGGGAGCCGGAGAGGCCTTTGATGGCGGAGATGGAGAGGGCGGCGAACTGCGTGCCCGAGAGCGCGGCCAGTTGGGTGGTGGCGAGCGCGGCGATGTCGGTGCTCGTGAAGGTCGCGAGCTGAGTGGGGGTGAGCACGCCGAGCTGCGTGGTGGAGAGCGAAGCGACCTGCGTGGAGGAAAGCGCGGCGAGTTGGTACGAGGTGAGGGCCCGCAGCTGGGAGGCGGAAAGCGCGGCGAGCGTGGTGATCTCGAGGCCTTTGATGGTCGCGGTGGAAAGCGCGGCGATCTGGGCGGTGCCGAGCGCGGCGAATTGGTTGGCCGACAACGCTGCGATGAAGCTCCAGGAGAGGTTGCGCACCTGGGTGGTCGCGAGACCGGCGAGTTGCGTCGGGGAGAGCGCGGCGATCTGGGCCGCGGAGAACGAGCCGACCGCCCAAGCGCTGAGATGGGAGAGTTCCGAGACGGAGAGCGCGGCGATCTGGGTGGTCGTGAGGCCGGAGAGCGCGGTGAGCGAGAGGGCGGCGAGTTGCGTGTCGGTGAGGGCGGCGAGTTGCGTGAGCGTGAGCTCGGCGACATCGGTCGCGGTGAGCCCTCTGAGCTGAGTCGTGGCCAGGGCGGCGAGCTGCGTGTCGGAAAGCGCGGCGAGTTGCGTGGCGGTGAGCAGGCTGAGCGCGGTGGAGGTGAGATTGCGCAGCTGCGCGATGTCGAACGAAGCGAGCTGTGTGGCGCCCAACGCCTCGAGCTGCGGCGCGCCGAGCGCGGCGAGTTGCGTGGGCAGGAGGCCGCCGAGCTGGGTGGTGGTGAGCGCGGCCACCTGCTCGCCGGTGAGTGCGCCCACGGTCGCGGCGGCGAGTGCGCCGAGTTGCGTGGCGGTGAGGACGCCGAGCTGTTCGGGCGTGAGCTCGGTGATTTGCGTGGCCTTGAGGCCCCTGAGGGCGGTGGTGCTGAGGTTGGCGAACTGCGTGGGTGCGAGCGATTGCAGCTGTGTCGTGGTGAAGCTGCCGAGGCTTGCGCCGCTGAAACCGGAAAACTGCGACCGGGTGAGGACAGCCAGTTGCTCGGTCGTGAGAGCGGCCGCCTGCGCGGCGGAGAGTTCGCCGAAATCATTGGCGGCGAGGCCGGCGAGCTGGGTCGTGGTGAGCGCGGCGATCTCGGCGGGCAACATACCGGCGAGCTGCGCCGAGCTGAAGGTGGAGAACTGGGTCGCGCTGAAGACGATGAGTTGGCTCGACGTGAGCGCGGTGGCCTGCGCGGCGCTGAGCGCCTTGATCTGGGTCGCCGTCATCGCGGCGAGCGCGGTCTCGGTGAGGCTCTCGACCTGGGTGGTAGTGAGCGACTTGATCTGCGAGGCGAGCAACGAAGCGAACTCCGTCGACGTGAGGCCCTGCAGCTCGGTGGTGGTCAGATTCGCGATCGCCTGGCGCGAATAGGTCGAGATTGAGGGGATGGACATAGGAGCGCGCGACCCGGAGTGAGCGAGACACGAAATCTATACGCGAAGTTTCAGGTCGCACGCAATGGCGGCGCAACGCCGCCGCGACGAACGGCGGATACACCGTGAGGAACGGGCGCGAAAGAGGTGCCAGTTCGGACGCGTGACGAACACCGAGGCGCGGGCCCGGCTCGGATTTGCGGCGCCCGTCGCGCTCGAATCAACCGTTACGGCGCAGCGGGCAGCTGGAGGACGGTGTTCAGCGGAGCACCGGGCGACGGTTGCTTGAGCGCGCGGAGGCCTTGTGCGGTGCGGTGTCGCCGTCGCGTTTGAAGAGCGTGATCTTTGCGGCCTTGGTGAGCCGGGTGGCGAGCGCGAAGGGTGTGATGCGGCGGGCGAGGTTGAGCGCCTCGTCGTAGAGCGAAGTCTTCGGGGTGTCGGTGGTGCGACCCTCGGCGGGATCGAAGACATGCGAGCCGTTGGCGTCATGATAGACCAATACGGTGTGGCCGCGCAGGCCCTCGGCGGTGTCGGCGTAGTACGAGAGCAGGCAGCCGTCGGTGATGGCGGCTTCGCGCTCGAGGCGGCGGGCTTCGGCGACGCTCTGGATGAAGCAGCCGTTGGGGAGTTCGCCGGTGCTGGGGGCGCCGGCCGCGAGCGCGACGGGGTCGTATTCGCTGAAGCTGGTGTAGTCGGCGTCGATGCGCTGGAGGAGCGGGAGGAGATCGCGACGCTCGGCGGCGACGTTGTTCCAGTGGCGGGAGAGGCTCTGCGTGCCGTCGAGCGGACGATAGAACCAGAGGGCGTTGGCGAACTCGAAGACGAGGGCGGTGTCGGCGGGCCGGGCGGGGTCGTTGCCGGCGAGGCGGAGGATCGCGGACCAGTGTGAATCGCCGAGTTCGGCGCGGGCGCGCAGCAGGTGGGAGAGCGCGGCGGGAGCGACTTCACCGAGGGCGACGGGGAGGCCGATCAGGAGGAGGACGACGACGCGGAGAGCGCGGAGCATTTTCACGCCAACGATAACTCGGAGGGCGTGAAAAAGTTTCGGAATTTTGTCCGACGGCGAATTTTGCTGGATCGATGGACAACCCGAGGGCGAGAAACAGAACGGCCGCGGTGGGAGCCGCGGCCGTCGTTGGAAAACGAAACCAGAGACTGTCGGGCGCGAGGCCCGGGCTGCTTCAGGGCAGGTCGGACGAGCCCATGAGGTAGCGGTCGCACTCGCGAGCGACGGCGCGGCCCTCGTTGATGGCCCAGACGACGAGGCTCTGGCCGCGGCGGCAGTCGCCGGCGGCGAAGACACCCTTCACGCTGGTGCCGAACTTGCCGTACTCGGCCTTGATGTTGGAGCGCGGGTCGGTCTCGAGCTTGAGGTCCTTGAGGAGCGCTTGCTCCGGCCCGAGGAAGCCCATGGCGAGGAAGACGAGCTGCGCGGGCAGGACCTTCTCGGTGCCGGCCTGCTCCTGCGGGATGAACTGGCCCTTGTCGTTCTTGGTCCACTTCACCTCGACGGTGTGGACTTCCTTCACGTTGCCCGCCTCGTCGCCGACGAACTTCTTCACGGTCGTGAGGTACGTGCGCGGATCGGCGCCGAATTTGGCGGCGGCTTCCTCCTGGCCGTAGTCGACCTTGAGGGTCTTCGGCCACTCGGGCCAAGGGTTATCGGGCTGGCGCTCGAGCGGCGGCTTCGGGAGGATCTCGATCTGGCGGACGGTCTTGCAGCCTTGGCGGATGGAGGAACCGACGCAGTCGGTGCCGGTGTCGCCGCCGCCGATGATGATGACATCCTTGCCCGCGGCGGAGATGGCGGACTTGGAGCCGTCGCCGCCGAGCACGGCCTTGGTGTTGGCGGTGAGGTACTCCATCGCGAAGTGCACGCCCTTGAGGGCGCGGCCTTCGACGGGGAGATCGCGCGGCTGGGTGGCGCCGGTGCAGAGCACGACGGCGTCGAACTCCTTGAGGAGGGCCTCGGCCTCGACGTTGTCGCCGACGGTGGCGTTGCAGATGAACTTCACGCCTTCCTGCTCAAGCAGCTGGACGCGGCGGAGGACGACCTCCTGCTTGTCGAGCTTCATGTTCGGGATGCCGTACATGAGGAGGCCGCCGGGGCGGTCGGCGCGTTCGAAGACGGTGACGGTGTGGCCGACCTTGTTGAGCTGGGCGGCGGCGGCGAGACCGGACGGGCCGGAACCGACGACGGCGACTTTCTTGCCGGTGCGGGTTTTCGGCGCCTCGGGGAGGACCCAGCCTTCATCCCAGCCCTTGTCGATGATCGCGCACTCGATGTTCTTGATCGTGACGGGCGGGCTGATGATGCCGAGCGTGCAGGAGCCTTCGCAGGGAGCCGGGCAGACGCGGCCGGTGAACTCCGGGAAGTTGTTCGTGCGGTGGAGGCGGCGGAGCGCTTCCTGCCACTGGCCGCGGAAGACGAGGTCGTTCCACTCGGGGATCAGGTTGTGGACGGGGCAACCCGAGGCCATGCCGCTGATGAGCTTGCCGGTATGGCAGAACGGGATGCCGCAATCCATGCAGCGCGCGCCTTGGTTGCGGAGTTTCTTCTCCTCCATGTGGAGGTGAAATTCCTTCCAGTCGCGCACGCGCTCGAGCGGCGGACGGTCGACGGGAATTTCGCGGAGATACTCGATGAATCCGGTTGGCTTGCCCATGGGAGAGGAGGCGGGATCTGCGATTTGAAATTTCGGATTTGAGATGCGCGAAGCGCCTTAGTTGCCGCCGACGCGGGAGAGATCGCGGGCGTTTTCCTCGAACGCGGCCATGATGGCCTCGTCGCCGGTGAGGCCCTGGGCCTTCGCGCGCTCGATGCAGGCGAGCATGCGCTGGTAGTCCTTGGGCAGAACCTTGACGAACTTCGGCGCGAACGTGTCCCAAGCGGCGAGCACCTGCTTGGCGCGGGCGCTGCCGGTGAGCTGGGCGTGGCGCTCGACCTGCGCGCGCAGCTCGGCGAGCTCCGCCGGGGCGGTGACCTTGTCGAGGCCGACCATCTGCTTGTTCACGCGCGTGTCGAAGTCGCCCGCCTCGTCGAGGACGTAGGCGACGCCGCCGGACATGCCGGCCGCGAAGTTGCGCCCGGTCTGGCCGAGGACGACGACGCGACCGCCGGTCATGTATTCGCAACCGTGATCACCGACGCCTTCGACGACGGCGTCGACGCCGGAGTTGCGGACGCAGAAGCGTTCGCCGGCCATGCCGCGGATGTAGACCTCGCCGGAGGTGGCGCCGTAGAGGGCGACGTTGCCGACGATGATGTTCTCCTCGGCCGGGAAGGTGGAACCGGCGGGCGGATACACGATGATCTTGCCGCCCGAGAGGCCCTTGCCGACGTAGTCGTTGGCGTCGCCCTCGAGGGTGAACGTCATGCCTTTCGGCATGAAGGCGCCGAAGCTCTGGCCGGCGGAGCCGTTGAACTTGATGCGGATGGTGTCCTCGGGGAGGCCCTTGGCGCCGTACTTCTTCGAGATCTCGGAACCGGTGATGGTGCCGACGACGCGGTGGACGTTCTTGATCGGGAGCTCGGCGACGACCTTCTCGCCCTTGTCGATCGCGGGCTGGCAGAGCGCGAGCAGCTGGGTGAGGTCGATCGACTTGTCGAGACCGTGGTCCTGCTGGGTCTGGCAGAAGCGACCGACCTCGGGGCCGGCATCGGGCTGGTAGAGGATGCTCGAGAAATCGAGGCCCTTGGCCTTCCAGTGCTCGATGGCCTGCTTGGGCTCGAGGCGCTCGGTGTGGCCGATCATCTCCTCGATCGTGCGGAAGCCGAGCTGGGCCATGATCTCGCGGACCTCGGTGGCGATGAACTTCATGAAGTTCACCACGTGCTCGGGCTTGCCCTGGAACTTCTCGCGCAGCTTCGGATCCTGGGTGGCGACGCCGACCGGGCAGGTATTCAGATGGCAGACGCGCATCATGATGCAGCCCATGGCGACGAGCGGGCCAGTGGCGAAGCCGAACTCCTCGGCGCCGAGCAGCGCGGCGATGACGACATCGCGGCCGGTCTTGAGCTGGCCGTCGGTCTCGACGGCGATGCGCGAGCGGAGGTTGTTCAGGACGAGGGTCTGGTGGGTCTCGGCAAGACCGAGTTCCCACGGGAGACCGGCGTGCTTGATGGAGGTCTGCGGCGAGGCGCCGGTGCCGCCGTCGTGGCCGGAGATGAGGACGACATCGGCGTGGGCCTTGGCGACGCCGGCGGCGATGGTGCCGACGCCGACTTCGGCGACGAGCTTCACGCTGATGCGGGCGCGGCGGTTGGCGTTCTTGAGATCGTGGATGAGCTCGGCGAGGTCCTCGATCGAGTAGATGTCGTGGTGGGGCGGCGGCGAGATGAGGCCGACGCCGGCGGTGGTGTGGCGGGTCTTGGCCACCCAAGGATAGACCTTGGTGCCGGGGAGCTGGCCGCCTTCGCCGGGCTTGGCGCCCTGGGCCATCTTGATCTGGAGCTCGCGGGCGTTGGCGAGGTATTCGCCGGTGACGCCGAAGCGGCCGGAGGCGACCTGCTTGATGGCGGAGTTCTTGGAATCGCCGTTGTCGAGCGGGAGGTAGCGAATGGGATCCTCGCCGCCTTCGCCGGTGTTCGACTTGCCGCCGATGCGGTTCATCGCGACGGCCATCGTCTCGTGGGCTTCCTTGGAGATGGAGCCGTAGGACATGGCGCCGGTCTTGAACCGCTTCATGATCGACTCGACGGACTCGACTTCCTCGATCGGGATCGCGTCGCCCGGCTTGAAGTCGAGCAGGCCGCGGAGCGTGCAGAGGTTCTTCGACTGGTCGTTGACCAGGCGGGCGTAGTCCTTGAAGACCGAGTAGCTGCCGAGGCGGACCGCCTTCTGGAGGAAGTGGATCGTCTCGGGGTTGAAGAGGTGGAACTCGCCGTCGTCGCGCCACTTGTACTGGCCGCCCTCGGGGAGGACGTGGCCGTTGACCGGGCGCTCGGGGAACGCGGCGCGGTGGCGCAGGAGCACCTCGTTGGCGAGCGTGCGCAGGCCGATGCCGCCGACGCGGGAAGGGGTCCAGGTGAAGAACTGGTCGATGATGTCCTGGCGGATACCGACCGCCTCGAACACTTGGGCGCCGCGGTAGCTCTGGATGGCGGAGATGCCCATCTTGGAGGCGACCTTGATGACGCCCTTGGCGGCGGCCTTCACGAAGTTCTTGCAGGCGGTCTTGTGGTCGATGTTCGGCAACAGACCCTCGCGGATCATGTCGTCGATCGTCTCGAACGCCACGTACGGGTTGATCGCCGAGCAGCCGTAGCCGATCAGGAGCGCGAAGTGGTGCACCTCGCGGGCTTCGCCGGTCTCGAGCACGATGCTCACGCGGGTGCGGAGACCCTCACGGATGAGATAGTGGTGCAGGCCGGACACGGCGAGCAACGCCGGGATCGGGGCGAAATCCTTGTTCACGCCGCGGTCACTGAGGATGAGGACGCTGATCTCCTCTTCCTCGATCATGCGGCGGGCCATGAGACAGAGCTCTTCGACGGACTTGCGCAAACCCTGCTCGCCGCGGGTGACGCGGAAGAGGATCGGGAGCGAGCCGACCTTCAGGCCGGGCAGCTCCATGCGGCGGATCTTGGCGAACTCCTCGTTCGTCAGCACCGGCCACTTGAGCTCGACGCGGCGGCAGGAGGACGGCGTGGGCTGGAGGAGGTTGCCCTCGGAGCCGAGACGGGTCTCGGCGGAGGTGATGATCTCCTCGCGGATGCAGTCGATCGGCGGGTTCGTGACCTGCGCGAAGAGCTGCTTGAAATAATCGTAGAGCAGGCGCGGCTTGTTGGAGAGGACGGCGAGCGGGGCGTCGTTGCCCATCGCGCCGGTGGCCTCGACGCCGTCGCGGGCCATCGGGGTGATGAGGAGACGCTCGTCTTCGTGCGTGTAGCCGAAGGCGATCTGGCGCTGAAGCAGCGTCTCGTGGTCGGGCTGCGGCACCTCGGGAGCGGCCGGGAGGTCCTCGAGTTTCACGAGGTGCTGGTCGAGCCACTCGCGATACGGGCGCTCGTTGACGAACTTCGCCTTGATCTCCTCGTCTTCGACGATGCGGCCCAGCTCGGTGTCGACGAGGAACATGCGGCCGGGTTGCAGGCGGCCCTTCTTCTCGACGTTGATCGGATCGATATCGAGCACGCCCGCCTCGGAGGCGAGGATGACGAGACCGTCCTTGGTGACGTAGTAGCGGGCGGGGCGGAGACCGTTGCGGTCGAGCACGGCGCCCATCTGCTTGCCGTCGGTGAAACAGATGCAGGCGGGGCCGTCCCACGGCTCCATGAGGCAGGAATGGTACTGGTAGAACGCCTTGCGGGCGTCATCCATCGTCTCGTGGCCGGACCACGGTTCGGGGATCATCATCATCGCGGCGTGCGCGATGGGGCGGCCGGCGAGCACGAGCAGCTCCAGCGTGTTGTCGAACATCGCGGAGTCGGAACCGTGCGGATCTATGACCGGCAGTACCTTCTTGATGTCGTCGCCGAAGGCCTCGGAGATGAACAACGCCTCGCGGGCGTGCATCCAGTTGATGTTGCCGCGCAGGGTGTTGATCTCGCCGTTGTGGGCGAGGTAGCGGTACGGGTGCGCGCGGTTCCAGCTCGGGAAGGTGTTGGTCGAGAAGCGCGAGTGGACGAGGGCGAGCGCGGTCTCCATCGTCGGGTCGCTGAGGTCCGGGAAATAGTCGGCGAGCTGCAGCGTGAGCAGCATGCCCTTGTAGACGATCGTCTGCGACGAGAGGCTGGGGAGGTACCAGTACTCCGCGCCGTCCATCGTGGTGTTGCGGATCTCGTTGTAGGCGCGCTTGCGGATGACGTAGAGCTTGCGCTCGAACGCCGCGTTGTCGGCCAGCTCGGGCGAGCGGCCGATGAAGATCTGGCGCATCGCGGGCTCGGAGGCCTTGGCGGTCTCGCCGAGCGACTTGTTGTTCGTCGGCACCGTGCGCCAACCGAGCACGGTCTGGCCTTCGGACTGGATGATCTGCTCGAACTTCTCCTCGAGGCGGCGGCGCTTGGTCACGTTCTTCGGGAGGAAGACGATGCCGGTGCCGTATTCGCCGGCGGCCGGGAGCGGGATGCGCGCTTTCTTGCAGGCGGCGGCGAAGAAGGTGTGCGGGATCTGGAGCAGGATGCCGGCGCCGTCGCCGGTGTTCGGCTCGCTGCCGGCGGCGCCGCGGTGGTCGAGGTTGACGAGAACCTGGATGGCCTGCTCGACGATGCGGTGGGATTTGCGCCCCTTCATGTCGACCACGAAGCCGACACCGCAGGCGTCGTGCTCAAAGAACGGATCGTAGAGACCTTGCTTGGCGGGAAGGCCGAGCTGGCCGGGACGGGTGGTGCTGTTGCTGCTCATTCCGTGAAGTGTGGTCGAGAGGGACGGAGGGTGACTTTGGGAGGCGCAGAGGAAAATAGTCACCAAAAAATACGCGGTAGGCCGCGTTTTTTCGTGAACGGCGCGCAGCCGTGCTTTTTCCAGTGCCGTGGGAACGGCCTGAAGGCGACACGGAGGTCTGTCGTCTCGGCCCCGACGCGGGGCCGCGGCTCAGAAGAAGCGGATCGGCTCGCTTGCGAGCCGCGCCTGCTCTTCGTCATGTGAGCAACCGCTCGAGATCGGCGCCTCGGGCGCTGTGGAGTTCGGCTGCACGAGATTGTTCGCCAAAAGGTAGTTCTCGACCTCCTCGCCGCTCACGTCCGCGAGCATCACGCCATCGATCTCCACACAGGGCGAGAGCGGCTGGCCGGACCGGCGCACCATCTCGGCGTAGAGATCGGGGTTGTTGAAGATGTCGCAGTCCTCGAAAGGAAGATCGTATTTCCGCAGGATCGCGCGGACGCCATTGCTCCAGCCGCAGTGCGGCTTCAGATAGGCTTTGATGTTCATACCAGGCGGTGTGTGGGGGTTCGGTTCGAGTAGGGAAAGGCGGCGGCGGCGACGCCTTCAAGCGGAACCTTACACATAGTTTTCCAAGCGCAACCGTTCCGTCCGCGCGCGGCCACGGCAAATTTTCTAGCCGGCCCGCACCGCATCGCCTAAACCCGCCGACATGAAGCTACTCGTGACCGGCGCGGCCGGGTTTGTCGGCTCGCACGTCTGCCACCGCCTACTCGCCTCGCCCGGTCAACCCGAGGTGCTCGGCATCGACAACGTCAACGACTACTACTCGGTCGCCCTCAAGCGCGCCCGCCTCGCCCGGCTCGAGGGCCGCGAGGGCTTCCGTTTCGTCCAAACCGATTTCGCCGACGCGCCTGCGTTGCACTCGCTCGTCGCCAGCTTCAAGCCCGACTACATCATCCACCTCGGCGCCCAAGCCGGCGTGCGCTACAGCCTCACCCATCCCGAGGCCTACGTGCACAGCAACCTCGTCGGTTTCGGCAACATTCTCGAGGCCGCGCGCCGCCACCCGCCGAAGCACCTCGTGTTCGCCTCCTCGTCGAGCGTCTACGGCGCCGGCGTACCCACGCCCTTCCGCGAGGATGCCGTGAGCGAGCCACTCTCCTTCTACGCCGCCACCAAGCGCGCCAACGAGCACATGGCGTACAGCTACGCCCACGTGCATGGCCTGCGCTGCACCGGCCTGCGGTTCTTCACCGTCTACGGCCCGTGGGGCCGGCCCGACATGAGCCCGATCATGTTCGCCCGCGCCATCCTCGCCGGCGAGACGATCAAGCTCTGGAACTACGGCAAATACCGCCGCGACTTCACGTTCGTCGACGACATCGTCTCCGGCGTCCTGAAGCTCACGCACTCCCCTCGCCCGCCGGCGCCCGCGGTCGAACCGGGAGCCGAGGCGAAGCCGCCCGCCGCGCCGTACGATGTCTTCAACATCGGCAACAACCGCCCGGTCGAGATGCTGCTCTTCGTGCAGATGCTCGAGTCGCTCCTCGGCAAGAAGGCCAAGGTCGAGCTGCTCCCGCCCCAGCCCACCGAGATGCCGGAAACCTGCGCCGATCTCTCGCGCATCCAGGCCGCCGTAGGCTACGCGCCGAAGACGCCGCTCGAGGAGGGCCTGCGCCAGCTCGTCGAGTGGGTTCGTGAATACTACGGCCCGACCGGCGCCGAACCGGCCTGAGGCGGTGCGGGCGCGCGTGCTTCCGCCCGCAGCTGCTCCAGCCGCGCCGACCACGTTGCCGCGTCGCGCTCGTGACCGAGCCGGCGGGCCGCGGCCACGGCGAGCTCGAGAAACTCCGGTTCGTCGTTCTTGAGCGCGAGCGCGCGGCGCAGCCGTTTCTCCGCCGCCGCGACCTCGCCCGCCGCCAATTCGCGCCGCGCGAGCGACGCCAGATAGTACGGATTGCGTTCGCGATAACGCTCGGTCCTGCGCTCGAGCGCTTCCGCGCGCGCGGGCTCGCCAGCCGCGCGGTAGAGCGGGACGAGGCTCGCGATCGCCTTCAACTCGCGCGGCTCCTCGCGCAGCGCTCGTTCGTAGCACTCACGCGCGGCCGCGGTGTCGCCACGGAGCGAATGCAAGCTGCCGAGGTTCACCCAGCCGACGGCGTAGCCCGGCGCGATGCGCGTCGCCAGTTCCAGGAGCGGCTGCGCCCCGGCGGGGTCGCCCGCGCCGAGCCGCTGCACGCCGATGTTGCTGTAGAACATCGCGAACGCGTGGGCGTCGCTCACCGGCCGCGCCACCGTGAGCGCGCCGCCGGCACCGGGCGTCGGCAGGAGGTCGAGCATCACGTTGCCGGTCTCCGTGCGCACGACGACGTTGAGGTGCCGGAACTCCGCGACCACCTGGCCCACGCGGTCCCAGTGCGGCTCGGTGCGGACCTCGTTGAACCGCGCGACGAGCCCGTATTCACGGGCCACCGCCACGACGAGGATCGAAAACGCCACGCAGTTACCCTGCCGCCGGCGGAATGTCTCGCGCGCGGCGAACGTGCCGTCCTCGCGGTAGGTGAAGCCGAGTTCACCCGGATCCAGGATCGCGGCGACAATCGCATCGACGCGCTCCGCCTCGGAGGTGTTGCGGGGCACGCGTGACGCGAAGAATCGGCGCACATCGTCGTCGAGCCGCAACAGGTCGCGCCAGTCGGCGGGCACTTCGGCGGGCGCGGCCGGCTGCGCCCGCTCGTCTGCCCGCACCCACGTGGCCGCCAGCACGCACGAGACGACGATCAGCACGGCGCGACAAACGAGGAGTCCGTGGCGGGGAAGCGCAATGGGACGCGACATGGAGGGGTGTTTCCGGCGACAATGTGCCGCACGGGACCGCAGGCGGCAAACCTCGGCGCGGGGAGGTCTCAGCGCGCGACCGCGGCGATGGCGTCGCGCGCGTCGTTCAGCCGGCGGGCCCAGCGGTTCGCCTCGCGTTCCGCGCCGAGCTGACGCGAGACCTCGATCATCGTCTCGTAGAATTCGGGCTCGTCGCGCTTCAACCAGATCGCGCGGGCGAGGTAACGGCGGGCGGCTTCGGGACGGCCGCTCTCGAGTTCGTCGCGGGCGACGGCGAGAAGGTAATACGGATTGCGCTCGCGGTAGTTCCGAACGCGGCGCTCGAGGCGCTCGGCTTCGGCAATGCGGCCAGCGCGGCGTTCGAGGCGCGCCAAGCCACTCAGCGCCGACATCGTCCGCGGGTCGTTGGCGAGCGCGCGTTTGAAGCAGAGGCTGGCGAGCTCCCGCTCGCCGGAAAGCAGATGTGCGCAACCGAGGTTGGTCCAGGCGCCGCCGAAGGTGGGATCGATCGCCACGGCGCGTTCGAGCAGTGTGAACGCCCCCCTGCGATCGCCGGCGGCGAGGCGGTACACTCCGGCGTTGGTGTAGGCGCTGGCCCAGGCGCGTTCGTCGCTCACGACTGTCGAAGACCGCCGGGATGTGCGCAGGTCGTCCGGCATGATCAGGTCGAGTTCGTAACCGCCGTCGCCGCTCTCGACGCGGACGTTGAGGTGCCGGCTCTCGAGCACGATCGAGCCGAGTCGGCTCCAGCGAGGATCGATTTGCACCTCGTTGAACTTCGCCGGGATGCCATACGCGCGGGCGACGGCGACGATCAGCATCGAATAGGCGACGCAGTTTCCGGCGCGCCGGCGGAACGTCTCGCGCACATCCCACACGCCGTCGGCCACGTAGCGGAAGTGCAGTCCGCGTTCACCGAGGATCGCGTCGGAGATCTCGTCGAGGCGTGTCTCCAGGGATGCGTGACGGTGCACACGGGCATCGAAGAACGCGAGCATCTCGGGCGTGAGCTGCAGCATCTCGCGCGGGTCGTCGGGCAGGCTATAGGTCGGAGCGGCGGGGGGACTGGCGGGTTCGTCCGCGCCGACGGATCCGCGGAGCAGCGTGGGGCCGGTGGCGATCAACGTGGCGCACAGCAGGTGGCGGAAAATGGCGGTGAGGCGAACGCGTTTCGGAGCGATGGTGGGTATCGAGCTCATGGCGGATCTCCGCGTGGGGTTTCGAGCCGAAGGCCGGACGGCGTGTCGGCGCCGTGATGGTGTCGGCCTTCGGTCGTTTTCCGGCATAAGCCCGCGACGCGCCCGATTCCCGTGCTCGGTCGAGCGGAGCCAGCGTTTTTCTCGGCCGACCACGCTTCCCGCGCGGCATTGCCGGTTTGCACGGCGCTCTGGGCGGTCGCAGTTTCGGGCCGGAATGAACTGGAACCAGATCGCCGTCGCAGCGCTCGCGACCGTCACGCTCGTGGGTGTCGCCATCGGGCGGTACCCCGCGCTGAAGATGAACCGCGCGACGATCGCGCTGGTGGGCGCGGTGCTTTTCGTCGCTTGCGGACTCATGCCGCTCGAAGCCGCGTACCGCGCTGTCGACTGGAACACGATCCTGCTGCTTTTCGGGATGATGGTGTTGAACGTGAACCTGCGGATCGCGGGCTTCTTCCACCTGGTCAACTCGCACGTCATCCGCTTCGCGCGCACGCCTCGTCGTCTGTTGGCGTTGATCGTCTTCGTCTCGGGCGCGCTTTCGGCGATCTTCCTGAACGACACGATCGTGCTCGTGTTCACGCCGCTGGTACTCGACCTCACGGCTTCGTTGAAGCGCAATCCCCTGCCCTACCTCGTCGGCCTCGTGACCGCCGCGAACATCGGTTCGGTGGCGACGATCACCGGCAACCCGCAAAACATGCTCGTCGGCATTTCCTCCGGGATCGGCTTCGTCGACTTCACCCGGGCGCTGGGCCCGATCGCACTGCTCGGCTTGGTTGTCGATTGGGCGGTGGTGGTGCTGGTCTATCGGCGCGAATTCCGTGCGGAGCGCTTCGCGGAGCAGCTCGAGCTTCCGCCGCAGCACTACCGGCCGTTGCTCCGAAAATCGATGCTCGCCACAGGGCTCATGCTGGTCGCGCTCGTCGCCGGTGCGCCGGTACCGGTCGCCGCTGCTGCTGCTGCTGCGCTGTTGCTGATCACGCGACGGCTCGAGTCGGAGAAGGTGTTTCAAGAGATCGACTGGGCGTTGCTGGTGTTCTTCTGCGGGTTGTTCGTCGTGACGGGCGCGATCGAGCACAGCGGACTCGGCGCACGGCTCTTCGCTTTGTTACGGCCGTATGCTGACGCAGGGCCGGGGCCGCTCACGATCGTTTCGCTGATTCTCAGCAACGTCGTCTCGAACGTGCCCGCGGTGATGCTCTTCCGGCCCGTCGTACCCGGACTCACCGAGCCGCACCAAGCGTGGCTCACGCTCGCGATGGCGACGACGCTCGCGGGTAACCTGACGCTGCTCGGCTCCGTGGCGAATCTGATCGTCGCCGAGACCGCGCGGCGGCGCGGTGTGCACCTCGGCTTCGTGGAATACCTGAAGGCGGGCATGCCGGTCGCGATCCTCACGCTGCTCCTGGGCGTGGCATGGATCGCATGGGTGTGATGCGGATACGAAGCGCACGAGCGGGCCGGCCGAATGCCGTTTGACTCGGTTTGCCCGCGCGAGAGGATCGCGCCGTCCCCCTCTGCATCAACCCTCGCACGTAAAGGTACCCGTGAACGAAGCCTTCTCCTCCCCTGTTCCGTCGCCCTCCGCTCCGCCCGCCGGTCTGGGCCGTTTCAAAAAACACATCGTGCTCGGCGCCGTCTTCGGCGGCGTACTCTCGAGCATCCCGCTGTTGAGCTGCCTGAACCTCTTTTTCTGCCTGCTCAACATGGCGGGCATCGCGCTGGCGCTGATGATGTATTTCAAGGAGAACCCGAACGATCGCGTGACCAACGGTGAGGCGGCGCTCTTTGGCACGCTCGCTGGCGCCGGAGCGGGGCTGATCGCCGGTATCCTCGGTTGGTTGATCGGTATCCTCTTTGCGGGCGTGATGGCGAAGATGATGGCTTCGCTGGCGGAGAATTTGCCGCCGCAGTTTTCTCAGCAGATGGCAATGCAGGGAGCTGCGAACCTGATCATGATTCCGGTTCAGGTCATCCTTTTCGCCGGCTTCGGTGCGCTCGGCGGGTTCCTCGCGCTGATCCTTTTCTTCAAGGACAAGCAGCGCACGTGAGGTGAGCGGCCGGCTGCTCTGGCTATTGCGCGCGCTCGTGGCGGCGGCGGGTCTCATCCCGTGGCTCTTTGCCGCGGTGCACGCGAGACCCGCGGCTGCGATCGCGCTGTTTCACGGGCTGTGTCACCAACTTCCGGAGCGCACGGCGTGCTTCTCCGGCGTGGCGATGCTGGTGTGCAGCCGCTGCGCCGGCATCTACGCCGGGGTGGTGCTCGGTGCGCTGATCCCGGTGCCGCGGCGCTGGGTGCCGCACGCGCGGACGTTGCTCTGTGTCGCGGCGGTGCCGCTCTTGGCCGACGTGATCTTGCAGGCGACCGGTGCGATGCCGATTCGGCACGCGACGCGGTTGGCAACGGGCGTGCTCGCCGGATGGATGGCGAGCGCGTTGCTCTTCGCCGCGTTGGGCGCCGAGCGGGCGAAACTCAGCCGCGACGGCGGCGCTTGAGGTCGAGCTGCGCGTAGGCGAACCGCACGACGCTTTCGAGACGTTCGGCCTCCTCGGCGGAGAGGGATTGTTTCTGCGCGAGCGCCTCTTCGGCGCGGCGGCAGGCGTTTTCCACGGCGGCTTCGTCGATCTTGGCGATGTCGATCGCCTGCTCGGCGAGGACGCTGATCTTGTCGGCTGCGATCTCGGCGAAACCGCGGCCGCAGGCGAGCGATTCGGTGACCTGGCCCTTTTGCACGCGCAATTCGCCATCCTCGAGCTGGGTGAGCAGCGGGATATGGCCGGGCAGGATGCCGATCTCGCCTTGGGTCGTCGGCAGGACGACGGTATCGACCGTGTCGGAATAGACGCGGCCTTCGGGCGTGACGATCTCGAGCGTGAGAGGCATGGCTTACTTCTTCTCCGCGGCGGCGAGGACGTCGTCGATGCCGCCCTTGTTGTAGAAGTCGCTCTCGGAGATGTGGTCGAGTTCGCCGCTGAGGATCATCCTGAAGCCGCGGATCGTCTCGGCGACCGGCACGATCTTGCCGGGGACTCCGTTGAAGACCTCGGCGACGTTGAGCGGCTGCGCGAGGAATTTCTGGATCTTGCGCGCGCGGTAGACGGTTTGCTTGTCCTCGGGCGAGAGTTCGTCGAGGCCGAGGATGGCGATGATGTCCTGCAGGTCCTTGTACCGCTGGAGGACGCGCTGCACGCCGCGGGCGACGTTGTAGTGTTCCTGGCCGACGATGGCCGGATCGAGCGCCTTCGAGCCCGAGGCGAGCGGATCGACCGCGGGATAGATGCCGAGCTCGGCGATGGAGCGCTCAAGGACGATCGTGGAGTCGAGGTGCGCGAACGTGTTTGCCGGAGCGGGATCGGTGAGATCGTCGGCGGGCACGTAGACGGCCTGGAAGGAGGTAATGGATCCCTTCTTCGTGGAGGTGATGCGCTCTTGGAGGATGCCCATCTCGTTGGCGAGCGTCGGCTGGTAACCGACTGCCGAGGGCGAGCGACCGAGCAGAGCGGAAACTTCGGAGCCGGCCTGGGAGAAGCGGAAGATGTTGTCGATGAAGAGCAGCACGTCCTGGTTCTTCTCGTCGCGGAAGTATTCCGCCATCGTGAGCGCGGTGAGGCCCACGCGCATGCGGGCGCCCGGTGGCTCGTTCATCTGGCCGTAGACGAGCGCGACCTTCGATTTGGAGAGGTCCTCCTGCACGATGACCTTCGAGTCGCTCATCTCGTGGTAGAGGTCGTTGCCCTCGCGGGAACGTTCGCCGACACCGGCGAAGACGGAATAGCCGCCGTGGGTCTTCGCGATGTTGTTGATGAGCTCCATGATCACGACGGTCTTGCCGACGCCGGCGCCGCCGAAGGCGCCGATCTTGCCACCCTTCATGAAGGGGCAGATGAGATCGATGACCTTGATGCCGGTGGTTAGGATCTTCGGCTTCGTCTCCTGATCAATGAGCGTGGGCGCGGCGCGATGGATCGGGGACAGGCGGTCGTAGGTGACCGGGCCGCGGTTGTCGACGGGCTCGCCGATGACGTTGAAGATGCGGCCGAGCACGCCGGCGCCGACGGGCACGGAGATCGGGGCGCCCGTATCAAGCACCTCGGCACCGCGCACGAGGCCCTCGGTGCTGGACATGGCGACCGAGCGGACGACGCCCTCACCGAGGTGTTGCTGGACCTCGAGCACGAGACGGCTGGTCTTGCCCTGCAGCCGGATGTCGACCTGCAGCGCCTGGAGGATCGGCGGGACGCTGCCGGCGGGGAACTGCACGTCGACGACGGCGCCGATGACCTGGGTGATCTTGCCTTTGTTCATGAGCGGAGAGGGAGAAGCGGGTTGCTAAAAACGGTGGGCGTGGCGCGGCTCACGCGGACTGGGCCATTTGCGAGGCGGAGATCTCGAGGATCTCGGCGGTGATGCCGGCCTGGCGGGCCTTGTTGAACTGGAGAGTGAGGTCGTCGAGGAGCTTCGAGGCGTTGTCCTTGGCCGTCTTCATCGCGACCATGCGGGCGCTGTACTCAGAGGCGCGGGCGGATAGCACAAGCTGGTAGATGAGGCGGTTCACGTAGAACGGGAGCAACGCCTCGAGCACCTGCCGCGGATCAGGTTCGAAGAGCATCTCGCGGTCGTCGGCGCGGGCGACGACGCCGGTCTCGGCGTGCAGGTGGGCGAGGAACTCCTGCACGTTGGCGAGCGGCAGCACCGGGCGCACGGTCGGCTCCTGCACGAGGGTGTTCTTGAAGCGCGGGTACACGACCTCGATCGTGTCGATCGTCCCCTCGAGGTACTGCTGCACCATGAACTCGACGACCGGGCGGACCTGCGCGAACGGCACGGGATCGCCCACGGTGAAATCGGCGAGCAGATCGCGCTTGGTGCGGGCGAGGAACTGCGTGCCCTTGCGACCGATCGCGACGAACTTCGCCGGTGTGCGGATCTCGGAGACGATCTTGAAGAGGTTGCCGTTGAGCGCGCCGCACAGGCCCATGTTCGTCGTGACGAGCAGGATTCCGCGGGTCTGCACGGGGCGGACGGCGAGGAACGGGTGCATCGACTCGTCGACCCGCGGGGCGACGGCGGCGAGCATGTCGGCGAGCAGCTGGGTGTACGGCCGACCGGCGAGCGCGGCCTGCTGCGCCTTCTTCATCTTCGAGGCCGCGACAAGCTCCATCGCCTTCGTGATCTGGCGAGTGTTCTTGACGGACTTGATGCGGCGGCGGATGTCGCGGGTGGAGGCCACGGTAAGGATAGTTCGGCGTTGGCGAAGCGGCGGGGCGCGGCGCGCTTCAGACGGCGAAGGTTTTCTTCCACTCCTCGATGGAGGGTTTCAGCTCGGCGGCGAGCGCGTCGCTGAAGACCTTTTCCTTGGCCAAGGTGACGAGGAAGGCGGCCTTCCGGGCGGTGAGGAAGTCGCGCAGGCTGTTCGCGGCCTCGACCATCTTCGCGACCGGAATCGTATCGAAGAAGTTGTTCTGCATCGCCCAGAGCACTGCGGCCTGCAGCTCGATCGGCTGCGGCTGGAACTGCGGCTGCTTGAAGAGCTCGGTGATGCGCGCGCCGCGGTCGAGCTGGGCTTTCGTGCGGGCGTCGAGATCGGAGCCGAACTGCGCGAAGGCGGCCAACTCGCGGAACTGCGCGAGCTCGCCCTTCAGCTTGCCGGCGACCTGTTTGGTCATCTTCAGCTGCGCGGACGAACCGACGCGCGAGACGGAGAGACCGACGGAAATCGCGGGACGCTGGCCCTGGTTGAAGAGATCGGTCTCGAGGAAGATCTGGCCGTCGGTGATCGAGATGACGTTGGTCGGGATGTACGCGGAGACGTCGCCGGCCTGCGTCTCGATGATGGGTAGCGCGGTGAGCGAGCCACCGCCGTTCTCGTCGTTGAGGCGGGCGGAACGTTCGAGCAGGCGCGAGTGGAGATAGAACACATCGCCCGGGTACGCTTCGCGGCCGGACGGGCGCTTGAGCACGAGCGAAATCTGGCGGTAGGCGACGGCGTGCTTCGAGAGATCGTCGTAGACGACGAGCGCATCCATGCCGTTGGCCATGAACCACTCGCCGATCGCGGCGCCGGAGTACGGGGCGAGGTACTGGTTGGCGGGGTTGTCGGACGCCGGAGCGGAGACGATGATGGTGTGTTCCATCGCGCCGGCTTCCTCGAGCACGCCGATGGTGCGGGCGACGTTGGCGTTCTTCTGGCCGATGACGACGTAGATGGAATAGACCGGGCGGAATTTCGGGTCGCCGGAGGCGAGGCCGGCCTTGTTGATGCGCGACTGGTTGATGATCGTGTCGATCGCGATGGCGGTCTTGCCGGTGCCACGGTCGCCGATGATCAGCTCACGTTGGCCGCGGCCGATCGGAATCATGGAGTCGATCGACATGATGCCCGTGAGCAGCGGCTGGTTGACGGAGCGACGGGCGATAATGCCGGGCGCGATCTTCTCGACGGGGTTGAACTCCTTGGCATCGATCGGGCCCTTGCCGTCGAGCGGGCGGCCGAGTGCATCGACAACGCGGCCGAGGAGCGCCTTGCCGACGGGCACGGAGAGCAGGCGGCCGGTGGTCTGGCACTCGTCGCCTTCCTTGAGCTTCGCGACATCGCCGAGGAGGACGCAGCCGACCTCATCCTCTTCGAGGTTGAGCGCGATGCCGATGACATCGCCGGGGAACTGCACCATCTCGTTGTACATGACCTCGGAGAGGCCGTCGACTTTGGCGACGCCGTCGGCGAGGGTGCGGATGTGGCCGACGTTCTTCTTGATCGTCTGCGTCTGCAGTTTGGCGATCTGTTGCTCGATTTGTTCGATGACGGAGCTCATCAGGAAAGGAAGGGGTTGGGCGTCGGACAGGAAAACGGGACCGGGATCAGGCGGTGGTGGCGGCAAGCTTCTCGAGCTGGCCGGCGACGGAGCGCTCGAAAACGTCGTCGCCGATGCTCACGCGCACGCCGGCGATGAGCGAAGAATTCTCAATGGTGGTGGCCGAGATCGGGCGGTGGTAGATCCGCGACAGCTCGGTGATGATCGAGGCGACCGCCCCGCTGGCGAGCGTGCCGGCGAACTCGATGCGCGCGCGGCTTCGGCCGACCTCGCGCAGAGCGAGGCGGTGGTATTCGCGGAGCGTGGCGGCAGCATGCGCCGGTGGCTTCTGTTCGAACCACGCGAGCACGGCGCGCACCTTGGGCTCCGAGAGCTGGCCGTTTTCGAGGCTGAGCGCGAGGAGCTGCTTGGCGGTGGCGCGAATCTGTTTGGTGGCGGACATCGAGCGCGGAGAAAAGAGGACGGGCGATCAGACGCCGGTGAGTTCGCGGGTAGCGGTCTGCGTGTAACGCGACTTCTCCTCGGGCGAGAGCTCCTTGGTGAGGACCTTGCCGGCGGTGAGAGTGACGAGGCGCGCGATCTCGCCGCGGACTTCGGCGAGCATCTTGCCTCGCTCGAGCTCGATGGCCTGTTGCGCCTTGGCGAGCATCGCGGCGGTCTGGGCGGCGGTATCCTGCGTCTGGCGATCGGCGAGTTCCTTTGCGGTCTTGCGGGCGTCGTTGACGATGGCCTGAGCCTCGACGGCAGACTTGCGCAGAATCTCCTCGCTCTGCTGGTTGGCCTGCTCGAGGCGCGTCTTCATCTCCTCGGCGTACTTGAGGCCGGATTCGATCTTATGCTGGCGCTCGTCCATCGTGGCGAGCACGGGCTTGATGCCCCAGCGGTAGAGCACGAACGCAAGGATCGCGAAGCTGATCACCTGCATCACGACGTAGTTCAGCGAGAGGCCGAACTGCTCGACCAGCCCGCCGGACGCGGCGTGCTCGACGACTGCATGGGCGTCGGCCGAGGCGAGGAGAATGGGAAGCATGGTAGGAGGAAAAGAGACTGATGCACCGCGGAGGCGGTGCATCCAAGGGGGCGGAAACCGGATCAGACCGGCTTGGCGATGAGCAGCGCGAGCAAGCCGAGGCCTTCGGCGAGCGCCATGGCCAGGATCGATTGGACGAGGATCTTGCCGGAAGCGCCGGGGTTGCGGCCCACGGATTCGCAAGCGCGGAAGCCGATCAGGCCCACGCCGATGGCGGCGCCGAAGACACCAGCGGCGCTGGCGAGATTACCCGAGATTTCTGCGAGGATGGTGGTCATTTGGTGGTGGTTGCTTTGGGTTGTTGCGTCCTGCCGTCCGCGCATCTGTGTGGCACGGTCCCGGCGGGAAAAGGGATCAGTGGTGGGCTTCGACGTGGCCGTGTTCGTCGTCGCCGTGGTTGCAGATCAGGCCGATGTAGACGCTCAGGAGGAGCGTGAAAACGAGCGCCTGGACGAAGCCGACGAGCGTCTCAAGGAAGTAGAACGGAAAAAGAAACCCGGTGGAGTGCAGGAGGTTCTCGCCACCGAAGACGTTGCCGAAGAGACGGACGGAGAGCGTGAACGGCCGGATGGCGATCGAGACGACCTCGATGAATCCGACGAGCAGGAAGATTAACGAGAGCGGATAATAGATATAGGCGGCGAGTTCGCTCTTGTCGGCCTTGTTACCGAAGAGGTCGTAGAGCACCATCTTCGGTCCGGCGTAGCGCAGGATGAGATAGACCCAGGCGACCATGGCGACGATGGCGAGCGCGACGGTGCCGTTCCAGTCGGCGTTGGCGGGGCGGATGAACGGCTCGGTGACGTGGAAATGGCCTGCGACCACATGGCCGAACCCGATGCTGCCGACGCCGGGGATCAGCCCGCTCCAGTTTTGGAGCAGAATATAGAGAAAGAGGCAGACCAAAATCGGGAAGGCCGCAGGGAAGGCCTTCTTCCCGATGATCGGTTGATAGAGACCGCGGAGCGCCTCGAGTGCGCTCTCGACGATCGCTTGGCCGCGCGACGGGATCAGCCGCGGTTTTCTCACCATCAAGCGGAGCCCGATCAAAATAAGCAGCGAGACGACCCAACTCGTGACCACGCTGTTGGTTACCGGCAAACCCAAGCCTGGGATCTCGAAGAGCTTCGTCGCCGCTGGGGCGACCCCGTCTTCAGCCCGGGCAACGGCGGCCGCCACGGGGGCAAACAAGGCGCAAAGGATAACTCGACCAGTCATGTGGGAGGAGGCGCGAGGCAGAGACAGGGAGGAAATGGGAAGGTGTTCTATCGGGTCAAACTTCGAAGTTGCTGATAGAAAAGCAGAGGGCGACGAGAACTATTAGCCGACGCGTCTCGGCAAATCCTAAACCCTAATCGAAACGAGCTACAATGCTCACTCATTAGAGAAGCGATGCGGATTAGGACGACTGCGGGTTGGCGGAGATTTGGCGGACGAGGATCATGCCCGCAAAACCCGCGAGTGGGAAAGGCTTCGTTTGTCTCTCCCTGATGCCGCGAGCGTATGGAAACGGAAGGCTCGGGTGTGGTGGCGCCAACGCGTGGCGGGGGCCATGACTGGGCGGGATAAGGGCCGATCAGCGGTGGCGAGCGACGACTGTGGCTACCAAGCTATGGTAGGCCTCCGCCTTTAGCTGGAAGACGGTCGCTTCTTCGCAGGGCCAAGCGCTCTCGGGCTCGATGTGCCAATCGGGGTGTTCGGCCAGTATGGCGCGACCAGCTTCGAAATACTCGGCGTGGTCGGTGCGGAAATAGAACTGGCCACCCGGAGCCATGCGGGCTGCGAGCGCAGCCATGAAATCGGCGCGCACGAGGCGGTTTTTGTGGTGCCGTTTTTTGGGCCACGGATCGGGAAACAGCAGAAACACGCTGTGGAACGAGAGGCCCGCCGGAAGGCATTCGAGGAATTCGGCGGCCTCTGTTTTGACAAAGTGGAGGTTCACCAGCTTGGCGCGATCGCGCTTCCTGGTGGCGCGATCAAGCCGGTCCTTCAGCAGATCGATCCCCAAGCAGAAGTGGGCGGGAAAGTCGTGTGCGTAACGGGAGAGGAAATGTCCGTGCCCGCAGCCGATCTCGAGTACGACGGGTGCCGCGCTGCCGGAGAACACACGCGAGAGCTCGTCGCGAAGCGAGGCGAGGCGCGACTCGACATGACGGACGAACTCAGGCTTGGCGCCTGGATGAAAACGCATGGCGCCAAATCGCACCTGTGCGCGCCCCCGGCTGACAACCGAAAAACGGAGCTGTGCGAGCACCCCCCCGGGCGCGGGCACGACTCGCAAGTGGCTCGATCAGGCCAGTTCCGCGGACGGAGTGGCTGCGGCGGGCGCGGTGATTCCCTCGGGGAGAACGAAAACGATCGTCGTCCCCTTCCCTAGCACGCTTTCAGCCCAGATGCGGCCGCCGTGGAGTTGGACGATGTGTTTGACGATGCTGAGCCCGAGTCCGGTGCCGCCTTTTTCCCGCGAGCGGCCTTTGTCCACGCGATAGAAGCGCTCGAAGATGTGCGGAAGGTCTTTCGCCGGAATGCCCGGGCCGTTGTCCTCGATTCGCACCTCTAGATCAGCGCCCGTTTTTACGACGCGGATCGCGATGAACGACTGCGGTGGCGTGTACTTCAGGGCGTTATCGAGAAGGTTGTCGAAAACCTGTCGGATCCGCACGGCGTCGAGTGCGACGCGCGGCATTTCAGCTGGGATCTGGATTTCGATGCGATGCCCGGAGTTGCCGGCGCGTTGCCGATAGTCGGCGGCGAGTTCGCGGATCAGACCACCGAGATCGGTCGATTCCAGTTGCAGGCCCGGGTTGCGGGATTCGAGACGGGAGAGCGTGAGTAGATCCTCGAGAATCACATGCAGGCGCTCGGCATGGCGCTGAACCGTGCGCAAGAACCGATCGCGGTCGGCTTCCGGCATCGCGCGATGATCATCGACGAGCGTCTCGATGAAACCCTTGATAACGCTCAGGGGGGTGCGCAGTTCGTGCGAGACGTTGGCTACGAACTCCTTACGCATGGACTCGAGCTGCTTTTGCCGGGTGATCTCGTGGAGAACGCAGAGCACCCAGCTCCCGCGGCTGCCGTCCCAGGGTCGCACCACCGCGCCGGTTGCCTCGATCCAGATGCTGCCGCTCTCGGTTAACAACTCGTGCTCCACCCGGTTGGCGGCGATGCCGCGCCGCACATCGTCGAGAAACGCCGAAAACGTGCTACTTCGCACAACTGTCTCGATGCGTTCGCCGAGGATCTGCGTCGCTTTCGGGAAAATCGCGGCTAAGGCATTGTTGGACAAGACTATCGTATTTGAGTCGTCGACGGCCAAAACACCTTCGCGCAGGCTGCCGAGCGTGGCTTCAAGTTGGTCGATACGGCCAGTGCGGGCGGCTTCCGCGGCTTTGAGGGACTCCAGTACCTCGTTTGCGGTTGCAACGGTCTCCCGCCAATCGGCGAGGAATGGTCCCGAGGCGTCGTCGATCAAGTACGGTGTGCGGTTTCGCAAGGCAGCCCGGAGGTCGCGTTGGCGCCGCCGCGAATCCCAGAGCAGCTTCACCAAAATGAGAATCGCCGCTGTCTCGAAGCCGATGAACAGAATCAACATGCGCGCGGATTCGCCTGCGGATCAATCATTCGGTACCCTACCCCGCGGAGGGTCTCGATCAGGTCAGCTTGGTCGCCGAGTTTCTCGCGCAACCGCCGGATGTGGGTATCGACGGTCCGGGTCTCGATCTCGGTTTCGTAATTCCAGACGTTGAGCAGGAGGTGTTCGCGTGTCTGCACCCGGCCCTTTCGCTCCATCAGGAGTCGCAGGAGGCGGAATTCGGTGGCGGTGAGTTCGATGGGCAGGCCGTTCACCGTGGCCTCGTGGCGTTCGTTGTCCAAAACGATGGAGCCGATCTCCAGTCGCTTCGGTCGCTCCTCTTCAGGTGCGACGGAGCGACGAAGCAAGCCTTGTATTCGAAGGAGTAACTCCTTGGAGCTGAATGGCTTGCAAATATAGTCATCACCTCCGACTTCGAGTCCAAGCACCCGATCCGCTTCCTCTGCGCGGGCAGTGAGGAAGACCACGGGTACGTCTTTGGTCTTCGGATCGGCTCGTAGCATCCGGCAGATCTGAATCCCGCTGATGTCCGGCATCATCACATCGAGAATCACGAGGTCGGGCTGGAAGGAGCGGATCTTGGCGATGCTCTGTGTCGGGTTGTTGAGCGCTTCGACGGCGTAGCCTTTCGCGCGAAGCTGGTACCCGACGAGTTCGGTCACATCTGGCTCGTCATCGACGATGAGGATTCGTTTTGCCCGTGAATCGGCCATGCTGCGGAGGCTAGTGTCGAGAGGAGGGCTTTCCAGAGAAAAGCCTATCGTCACTGGAATGTTACTTGCGGTGGCGGTGTTTGTGTATGCGCCGCCCTGCGGAGCACCTGGCGGCCGTTCAAGTTCCGGAGCGACCGGATTCGATCAGGACGAGAAGCACGCTCAAGTCCGCGGGGCTCACGCCACTGATGCGGCTCGCCTGTCCCAGTGTGGCGGGCCGGAACTCCGCGAGCTTGAGAGCGCACTCTTTCCGCAGGCCCCTGACCGTCTTGAAATCCAGGGAGGCGGGGATCTTCACATGTTCGAGGTTGGTCAATCGCTCAATGTTCCGTCGTTCGCGTTCGAGGTACCCGCGGTAGCGGATGCGATAGAGCACCTCGTCACGGACCGACTCGCTCTCGGCCACAAACTCTGATGGGAGCTGGAGTTCGGGCGTTTCGCGCCGTACGTGGTCGCCCCAAGTGATTCCCGCGTTGCGTTCGCGCTCCAATGTTTCCAGCCAGCGCCATACCCGCGCTGCTTTGGCTTCGATTCGCGCAAGCCGGACGGCTGGTACGAGACCGATACGTCGGAGATGAGTGAGGAGGCGAAGCTCCGCCGAGGCGTGGTTTAGTAGGAGGCGGTATTCCGCGCGACTGGTGAACATCCGGTAGGGTTCATTGGTGCCTTTGGTCACGAGGTCGTCGATCAGGACACCAAGGTACGCCTCGTGTCGCCCGAGCACCAACGGTTCGGTGCTGCGAACTTTCAGCGCGGCGTTGATTCCGGCAATCGTCCCCTGCCCCGCGGCCTCCTCATAGCCCGATGTCCCATTGATCTGTCCCGCGAAGAAGAGTCCGTCCATCTTCCGTGATTCTAGGCTCGGCCAAAGCTGTGTCGGTGGGGCGAAATCGTACTCCACGGCATAGGCGGGGCGCACCAACTCCGCGTGCTCCAATCCCGGAACGCTCCGCACGAGTTCGATCTGCACCTCGAGCGACATGCTGGTCGACAACCCGTTGATGTAGTACTCGTCGGTGTGCCGTCCTTCCGGCTCCAGAAAGAGCAGATGGCGTGGCTTATCCGCGAAACGAACGAACTTGTCTTCGATACTTGGGCAGTACCGAGGCCCCACGCCTTCGATCTCGCCGGAATACATGGCGGAGGTATGTAGGTTCCGCCTCACGATCTCGGCGGAGCGATCCGTGGTATACGTAATCCAGCAAGAGATCTGGTCAGTGCCTGGAGCCCAACCGAGGCGTTGTTGTCCACGGGAGTGTTCCACGTGGAACAACTCGTCGTTCTCTCTAGTATCGTGGAACGCGAAGAAAGTCGGGCGCGTGTCGCCCCTTTGTTCCTCCATTCGGCCAAAATCGATGCTGCGCCCGAGCACGCGTGGGGGAGTGCCGGTCTTTAGCCGTCGAAGCTCTATACCGGCTTCCAGGAGGCTCGCGGAAAGAGTGCGGGCGCTGAAATCGCCCAGCCGGCCGCCTTCGTTCTTGTTCTTCCCGATGTGCAGCAGCCCGCGGAGGAAGGTGCCGGTTGTGACCACCACGGTTCGCCCGTGGAAGTCGATATCGAGGTTCGTCTGACACCCCAATACGCGTCTTCCGTCCCGGAGGAGTCCGGTGACAGTCGCTTGGAACACGAGCAGGTTAGGCTGCGCCTCCAATGTTTGCTTCATCCGCAACTGATAGGCCTTCTTGTCGCACTGGGCGCGAGGAGATTGCACCGCCGGGCCTTTCGATTCGTTCAGCAGGCGGAACTGGATGCCGGTGGCATCGGTGTTCATCGCCATCTCTCCGCCGAGCGCGTCGATTTCGCGCACGATGTGCCCCTTGGCTTGGCCGCCAATCGCCGGGTTGCAGCTCATCTGCGCAATCGTGTCGAGATTGCCGGTGAGCAGCAGGGTATCGGCGCCGAGACGGGCCGCCGATAACGCCGCCTCGCAGCCGGCATGGCCAGCGCCGCAGACGATCACATCGAATACCTTGCCTTGGAAGACGTACGCCATTGGAAATCCGAACGACAGCGCGTGTTTGATGGGATAGGGAAGTGTGCCGCGTTATTTGCCGATGCAGAAGCTTGCAAACAGCTTGTCCAAGATTCGCTCGTGGTCGACGCGGCCACCGATTCGACCGAGCGCTTCGAGCGCGCCGCGCAGATCCGATGCCATCAATTCATCCGCGCCACCATCGACGAGCTTGGCCTCTGCCTGCGCCAAACCCTGGGTCGCTTCCACCAGATCTCCCGCATGTCGCGCATTGATGGCAATCACGTCGCCGTCAAATGTAACACGTTGATTGTCAATGAGACCAGAAATAGTCGATTCGAGGTCTCCCACTCCGCCACCAGTGAGTGCCGACACTCCCACTCGGGGGAAGTGCGCCCATTCCACCGGCGGAGTCCCGGGTCCGGCGAGATCGCGCTTGTTCCAAACGAAAATCGTGTTCGCGACGGTCAGCCGATCGGTGATCGCAGCGGGCAGGGTGGGGTAGGGGCGAGTCGCGTCCAAGACCACCAGAAAGAGGTCCGCCTCGGCCGCGCGTTCGAGCGTGCGTTCGATGCCGCGGGCCTCGAGCGCTCCGGGTGCAGCATTCAGTCCAGCGGTATCCACAAACCGGACCTTATGCGCGCCCAGCACCCTGGCTTCCTCGAGGTAGTCGCGCGTGGTGCCCGGCTCCGGGCTCACCAGCGCGCGATCCCAGCCGACCAGCCGGTTGAGCAGGCTGCTCTTGCCGGCATTGGGTTCGCCCACGATCACCGCGCGCACGCCGTCCCGCAGCAGCGCGCCGTAATGAGCTGTGGCGAGCAGTCGCCCGAGTTCTGCGCGGAGCGCCGCCACGTCGTCGCGCAACCTCCCGCGATCCTCGGTCGGCAGATCCTCCTCGGGAAAATCGATGTACGCCTCGACCTGCGCGACCACGCCGACCAGTCGCTCGATCGACGTCGCGATTTGCTTGCCGAGCGCGCCGCGCAGTTGCCGATTTGCCGCCTCGAGCGCGCGTTCGCTGCGCGCGTGGATGAGATCCATCACCGCCTCGGCCTGACTCAGGTCCATGCGCCCGTTGAGAAAGGCGCGTTTCGTGAACTCCCCAGGCTCAGCCATTCGCACGCCGCGGCCGACCAAGTCCTCCAGGACTCGTTCCGCGATGTACGGACTGCCATGGCAGCCGATCTCAAGCACGTCCTCGCCCGTGTATGAGGCCGGCCCAGCGAAATACGTGAACAGCACATCATCGACAACCGCCCCCGCGCCATCGCGGTAATCGGCATGGCTCGCAGTGCGGGGTGGGGGAACGCGCCCGAAAATCTCCCGCGCCAACCGTGCGCACTCCCCACCCGAGAGCCGCACGAGCGCGATGGCCGACTCCCCGGAGGGAGTCGCCAATGCGACGATGGTCTCTTCATGCGGCCAAGCAGTGGACATTTCCGCCACGTTGCACGCCGGCGCCGCGAAAACAATCCCGCAGCCAACTCAGCTGCTCCTGGGGTGCGCTCCCCACCGCCACCTCGTCAGCGCGACACATGCATCCGCTCCGGCGAACGGCGGTCGCGCCACTACACCCACTTTGCGATTTCTTTGAGGTAGCCGTGGCGCTCGGGCTCGTATCGCATCTCGTCCCATGGCTTCACTCGAGCAGCAACGTCTCGAATTCATTCGTCGCAGTGCCGGATTCCGCGCGTTTCCGCTCGCGGGCTTGGTGACGTGGGCAGCTGTCGGCATCGCGAGCTGGTTCGTGACGCCGTCCACTTCGCTCTACGTGATGTTGTTTGCGACCGGGGCGATTTTCCCGCTTGCGCTCGGAATCGCCGCGCTGACCGGCCAGCAGATTTTCCAGAAGGGCAACGCGTTTGCGACACTGATGGGGCAATCGGTGCTCATGGTGAACCTGCTCTGGGCTCTTCACTTCGCGCTCATTCTGCAGAAACCGGCGCTCGCTCCACTCTCACTCGCGATCGGTCTCGGGCTGCACTGGATCGTCTTCGGCTGGATCATCCAGATGCCTCTGGGACTCATCCACGCGATCGCGCGCACGGCCGCGTGCACCGCGGCGTACGCGTTCGGCGGGGAGCATCGCCTGGCCGCCATCTCCGCCGCCGTCGTCGTGTGTTACGCGCTCACGTTGGTCCAACTGAGTTCTTGGAACCGCTGCGCGGTGCTCCGACCGACAACAGCTGCCGGCATCGATTAACTCTCCGGAGCCACGAGATCGGCGTACTCGCGGTGCTTTCGCAGGTACGCCGCCGCGTAGCTGCACGCCGGCACGACCCGCTTCCCGTGTGCACGCGCAAACCGAAGTGCGGCTTCCGTTAGTTGCGCCGCGATCCCGCCACCGCGCAACGCATCCGGCACGAACGTGTGGGTGAACACGAGTGTATCGCCCCGCTCTTCGTATTCGAGCATCGCCGTGAGACCATCGACGATGGTTTCAAAACGCCGTTCGGCCGGTCGACGGGTTATGACATTGTTCATCGCACGCGAATTCACGCGCCGTACTTCGCCGGCATTCGCATCTGGTCAACTCACCGTCGGAAATCGTTTCCTGTCCGAAGCTGGCCCCCGCGCTGCCGCCGACTCTGGCCCGCGGCTTGCTTGAATAGAATTCATGCCGCGCCCGCTCCACGACTATTCTGTCCCTCGATGCCGCACACCCGGACGAGATGCTAACGCTGCGCGTTTTCGCCCATGATACTTGTCCACGCCGCGATCACCGCCGATTCCGCGCTGCCGGAGATCTCGATCCCCGTCGAGCGGCGCCAGCTCGCGAAACGCCTCTGGCGCGCCGTTGCCGCCGATGGTGCCGAATTCGGTTTCGAGCTCTCGGGGCCGCTCACACACGGCGACGCCGTTTTCGCTGACGCAGCCGCGCGCTACGTGATACGCCAACAGCCCGAACCCGTGCTCGAAATCCCTCTGCCAACCGCATCCGACGCCGCGGCGGTCACCGGCTGGGCTGTTGGCAATCTTCATTTTCCGATCGAGGCACAACCCGCTCGCCTGCTCGCGCCCGATGACACCGCTCTGCGCCAGTCTCTCGATCGCCTCGGCATAGCCTACCGCGCGATCGCGGAAGTCTTCCGTCCGCATCGATTCGCCGCCGGTGCCGCGCCGCACAGCCACGCGGCCGGCCCGGAAGCTCATCCGTTCCTCTTCAAACCCGTCGCCAATCGCGCATGAGCGAGCTCACCGCCTCTGTCTCCGTCTCGTGGATAGCGCGGCTGCTGCAGACGACCGACTCGTTCTACCCGACCGGCACCTACGCACACTCCTTCGGCCTCGAGGGGCTTGTGCAGTCCGGCGCGGTGCGCGATCGCGGCACGTTGCGTGAGTTTCTGCTCGGGCAGGCCGTGCCGCAGCTCGGCCGCACGGATTTGCCGATCGCCGCGCGCGCGTGGGATGCCGCCGGCGCGTCGCCCGACTGGGAGACGCTACACACACTTTGCTCACTCGGCGCCGCGCTGCGCGGCACACGCGAGCTCCGCTCCGCTTCGGCCGCCATCGGCGCGCAACGTCTCGATTTCGCGGTGACTGTCCATGGCGACAGTGGACCCGCGGCCGAATTCAACCGCCGCGCCGCCGCGGGCGGTTGGCCGCGTCCGTCGTGCGTGGCCGCAGCGATCGAGGGCCGTGCGCTCGGCGTGCCACGCGAAGCCGTGCTCGCCGCCGTGCTCTACGGCACGATCTCGGCGCTCGTCGCTGCAGCGGTGAAACTTCTCCGCCTCGGCCAGAACGCCAGCCACACGCTGCTCGCCGAAGCGCTCGCCGCGGGCGAAGCCGAAGTCGCCGCCGCACCTGCTCGCCCTTTCGAGGAGCTCGGCACGTTCAACCCGTGGTGGGACATCGCCTCCGCCCGCCACGAGTCCGCCGACTTCCGGCTCTTCATCTCCTGACCGCAGTTGGGTTTCGCTCACGCGCCTGCGCGCCTTCCGTAATCCGCAATCGAAAAACCAAAATCGAAAATGTCCCGTCCTCCTCGCATCGGCGTCGGCGGCCCTGTCGGCTCCGGCAAAACCATGCTCTGCCTGCGGCTCTGCCAGAAGCTGCGCGAGCGCTACTCGATGGCTGTCGTCACGAATGACATCTACACGCTCGAGGACGCGCAGTTCCTCCGCCGCCACAGCGCGCTCGCGCCAGAGCGCATCGTCGGCGTGGAGACGGGTGGCTGCCCGCACACGGCGATTCGCGACGACACCACTATGAACGAGCAGGCCGTGCGCGGCCTCGAGGTGTTGTTCCCCGATCTGCAGCTCGTGCTTGTCGAGAGCGGCGGCGACAACCTCTCCGCCACCTTCTCCCCCGAGCTGGTTGATTCGTTCATCTACGTGATCGACGTCGCCGAGGGCGACAAGATCCCCCGCAAGGGCGGCCCCGCGATCCGTTTCAGCGATCTGCTCATCATCAACAAAATCACACTCGCACCGCACGTGGGCGCCGATCTCGCCGTGATGGAGCGCGACGCCACGGCGCAGCGCGGCGCACGGCCGTTTCTCTTCTGCGACCTCAAGAGCGAGCAGGGCCTCGACGCCGTGATCGCCTGGATCGAGCGCGAGGTGCTCTTCGCCATCAAGCCGAAGACCGCGTGAGCGCCACCGCTCCAGTCGAGGCGCCCGCGCTGCGCGGACATCTGCACCTCACCGCCGCCGCGCGCCCCACCGGCGAGACGTATCTCGCGCGCCAGTCGTTCCGTGCCCCGTTTCACCTCAGCAAGCCGTATTGGGACGGCCATGTCCTGCACGCCCAGCCCGTGAACTCGACAGCGGGCATCCTTGCCGGCGACGAACTCGAGCTCGACATCACCGTCCAGCCCGGCGCCTCGCTCGCCGTGACCACGCCCGCGGCGGCCCGCGCGTTCATGATGCAGCGCGGCGTGGCGCGCTGCCGGCAGCGGTTCGCCGTCGGCGCGGGCGCCTGGCTCGAGTACTCGCCCGAGGCCCTCTATCCGCACCGGGGAACCGACTACGCGCAGCACACATCCCTCGAACTCGCCCCCGGTGCGGCGGCGTTCTTCACCGATCAGCTTGCCCCCGGGCGCGTCGGGCGAGGGGAGTGCTGGGCTTGGCGGCGGTTGCGGATCGGGCTTGAGGTGAAGTCCGATGGCCGGCTGCTCCTGCGCGAACACCTCAACGCCAGCGGCGCGGAGCTTGCGCGCCTCGCGAGCTTCCACGGCATGCGCGAAGCGTGGTTCGGCACCGCGGTGATCGCCGCGCCCGCGCTCCATCTCGATGCGCCGGTATGGGAGCAGCTCCGCGCATTGCACCACATTGACTGCCTTTGCGGTGTGACGACACTCGCGCCCGGCCTGTGGATCGTGCGTTTGATCGCCGCCAACGGACTCGTTTTGCGCGACACCTTCGTGGCCGTGCGCACGGCGCTAGCCGCCGTTTTGCCCGGTCTGCAGGCGGATCTGCGCAAGCTTTGACGCGCGAGGTGGGGCGCCGAATCGAGGGCCGTCGTGCGCCGTGGCACATGCCCTGCTCAAAGGAATGGGTAACACCTTCTGAGCAAAAAGTAGCACTCCACATTCCTGCCATGATCTCACTTTCCGCTTCTCTCCGCCGTCTGGCCGCGGCTTCCGGCCTGCTCCTCGCCCTCTCGGCTCCGCTCGGCGCGGAGCCGTTGAAGGTGGCGTTCTCCGACTGGCCCGGCTGGACCGCCCTCGAAATCGCTGCTCAGAAGGGTTGGTTCAAGGAAGCCGGCGTCGAGGTCGAGCTGCTCTGGTTCGAGTACGGTCCGTCGATGGAGGCGTTCACCGCCGGAAAGTGCGACGCGGTCACCGTCACCAACGGCGACGCGCTCGTCACCGGCGCCAACGGTGCGAAGAACGTCATGGTCCTCATGACCGACTACTCCAACGGCAACGACATGATCGTCGCCAAGCCCGGCATCGGCTCCATCGCCGAGCTCAAGGGCAAGAAGATCGGCATCGAGATCGGCTTCGTCGAACACCTGCTCCTCCTCAATGGCCTCAAGAAGGCCGGCCTGACCGAGAAGGACGTCGAACTCATCCCCACGCCGACGAACCAGACCCCGCAGGTCCTCGCCTCCGGCCAAGTTGATGCGATCGGCGCCTGGCAGCCGAACTCCGGCGCCGCACTCAAAGCCGTGCCCGGCTCGAAAGCCATCTACACCTCCGCCAACGAGCCCGGCCTGATCTACGACGCCGTCGTCGTCTCCCCGCAGAGCCTCGCCACGCGCCGCGCCGACTGGGTGAAGTTCGTCCGCGTCTGGGACAAGGTTGTCGCCTATCTCCGCGATCCGGAGACACAGAAGGACGGCATTGCCATCATGGCCGCCCGCGCTGGCGTCGACCCGAAGGAGTATGCCGCCTTCATGCCCGGCACCCGCTTCCTCTCGCTCACCGAGGGCGCCAAGGTTCTCGCCGCCAAGTCCGATGGCTTCGACTCACTGCTCGGCTCCTCGAAAATCGCCAACGAGTTCAACGTGGCCAACGGCGTCTACAAGGAATCGCAGGACGTGACCTCGTACATCGACGCCAAGGTCACCGTCGAAGCGCTCAAGAAGTAAGCCGAATCCGCGGATGCCGCGGATTCGGAGGAGTCGGTAGTTGGAGATTGGAAGTTGGTGGCCGGACGCCGCTCTGCGCCACCGAGGGTCCGCCTGCGCCCAACTACCAGATTCCAACTGCCAACTACCTCCTCCTTCCGTCCCACCATGCCACGCCACCAATGGTTCGCCGTCCGTCAGGATCTGCCGCCGCGCCGGCGGACGCTCCTCGGCGTGCTCGCGTTCCTCCTGCCGGTGGTGGTGTGGTGCATCGTCAGTTACGTACCTTTCGTATGGCACCCGATGATCAAGGTGGAGAACCCCGGCGCGGTCTCGTGGTTCCGCGTCGACCAGCTCATCCCGCGGGCCGACTTCGAAACCCAGGTCGCCCGCGTGACCGCGGAGGGTGGGGTGGTGCCCACCGGCGAACGCGCCAACCCGATCTACCTGCCCGCGCCGCACGCCGTGTGCCGCGCTCTCTACACTGCGTTCACCACCGCGCCAGTTTTGCGCGGCGACCTCTGGCTGCACGAAAGCCTCTGGATGAGCATCCAGACGATCTTTTGGGGCTTCCTCATCTCGTCGGCCGTGGGTGTGCCGCTCGGAGTCCTCTGCGGTGCGTACACCTCGGTCGCGCGCACCACCGAGCCGTTCGTCGACTTCGTCCGCTACATGCCGGCACCGGCCTTCGGCGCACTCATGGTCGCCGTGTTCGGCATCCACCTCGAACCGAAGATCGCGATTATCGTCATCGGCACATTCTTCCAGCAGGTCCTCGTCGTCGCGAACACCGTGCGCAAGGCCGAGCTCGGTCTGATCGAGGCCGCGCAGACGCTCGGTGCCAAACGCCGTCATCTGCTCCTGCGCGTGCTCTTGCCCGCGAGCCTGCCCGATCTCTACAACGACCTGCGCATCCTCCTCGGTTGGGCGTGGACGTATCTGATCGTCGCCGAGGTCGTCGGCGTGAGTTCCGGGATCACCTTTTTCATCAACCAGCAGGCGAAGTATCGGAACTTCGACAACGTTTACGCCGCCATCGTCATCATCGGCGTGATCGGCCTCGCGACCGACCAGGTGCTAGCATTCGCCGGTGCGCGCCTTTTCCCGTGGCGCAGCCAACGCCCTAGCCGCCTGCGCACGCTCCTCGTCCGCCTCTTCGCCGACCGCTACACCGTGCTCTTCCCCGACGAGCCGGAAACGAAGGGAAACACCGCATGAGCCCTGTCGTTTCCGCCGCCGCCTTGCCCGACTACCGCGAGCAGTCGCGCGCCGTGGCCGACCGTTTCCGCAAACTCCGCGAACGCCCGGTCGTGCTCTCCGTCGAGAACCTCGGCCGTCAGTTCGACAGCGAGCATGGCCCCGTCACCGCGCTGCGCGACGTCTCCTTCCAGGTGCACCGCCGCGAGTTTCTCTGCGTGATCGGTCCGTCCGGCTGCGGCAAGTCGACGCTCATCCGCATGGTCGCCGGCCTCGATTACCCGACGTCCGGCCGCATGCTGCTCGACGGCCGCGAGGTGAGCGGTCCCGGCCCCGACCGCGGCATGGTCTTCCAGGGCTATACGCTATTCCCGTGGCTCAACGTCACCCGCAACGTGATGTTCGGCCTCGAGATGCAGGGCATGGACCGCAGCCGCGCCGAGGCCGAGGCGCGCCAGTGGATCGACCTCGTCGGCCTCTCGCGCTTCGAGAAGGCCTACCCGGCGCAACTCTCCGGCGGCATGAAGCAACGCACCGCCATCGCGCGAGCCCTTGCCGCCAATCCGCGGATACTGCTCATGGACGAGCCATTCGGCGCGCTCGACGCGCAGACCCGCGCGCAGATGCAGACCCACCTGCTCGAGATCTGGCGCAATGTCGACGTCACCATCCTCTTCATCACCCACGACCTCGACGAGGCCATCCTGCTCGCCGACCGTATCCTCGTCCTGAAGGCAAATCCCGGCGAGGTGGCCGAGCTCATCGAGGTGCCCGTGCCGCGACCGCGCAGTCTCGGGCAGGTCAACTCGCCCGAGTTCCTCGCCACGCGCCGCCGCCTCGACGAACTCATCCACCCTCGCCGCGAACACGCCTCGGCGGAGGCGGAGAAACTTCCCATCGTTCGCCTCACCCAGGTCGGCGACGACGTCGAATGACCATGCCGCGCGCCGTCTCCAGCTCCGCGAAACCGCGTCGCCGCGCGCGCTCCCGAGCCGCCGGCCCGGTCGTGTGGTCGCGTCTGGCCTGGCCCGAGATCGCCGCGCTGCCGGCGCAGGGCATGGACGCCGTCATCCTGCCCTGCGGTGCCACCGAGCAACACGGCCCGCACCTCGGCACCGGCATGGACGCCTGCCTTGCCACGCTCCTCGGCGACGCCGTCTCCGCCGCCACCGGCGTACCTGTGCTCCCAACACTCGCCTACGGCTGCTCGCTCGGACACTCGCACCGCTGGCCCGGCACGCTCGCGCCCCAACCGCAGACGCTCATCGCGCTCGTGACCGACCTCGGCGACTGGCTCTTCGCCGCGGGTTTCCGCCGCCTCTTCTTGCTCAACACCCACGTGACCAATTTCGCCCCGCTGCGCTGCGCGCTGGAGATCCTGCGCAGCAGACACGACGGTTTCATGGTCGCATTGCTCAACTCCGCCGACGCCAGCCCGCGCGTGCACCGCGAGTTCTTCGCCGACGCCGCCGACTGGCACGCCAACGCCGCCGAAACCGCGCTCATGCTCTCGCACGCGCCGGAGCTTGTTCGCCACGGTCTCGTGAAAAACGCCGACGATCCCGACCGCACCGGCGGCCTTGTCTTCGCGCATCCGGTCAACCGCACGAGCAAAAACGGCGTCACCGGTTTTCCGAGCCGCGCGACAAAGGCGCAGGGCCGCCGGCTCATGCGCTGGCTCGTCGAGGATCTAGCGAAGTTGGTGACCAACGGCCTGCACGAACGCTCGCCGCTCAATTTCTCCTACTTCCCGAGCTCCAGCGGACAGTCGCCATCGGCCGCTCACGCGGCCGGGTAGTTGGCAGTTTGCAGTTGGGATTGATCCCGGAGGCGAACCGCCAGCGCGAAGGCCGACCGTCCGTCCGTACTCCGCACCAACTTCCAACTTCAAATTTCCAACTTCTTCCCTCCGTCCGATGAAACCCGATTCCGAGATTCTCAAACTTCAGGCCGAGCTCAGAGCCAAGGGCGTCAAATACTGCGTCGGCGCCTACACCGACATCCACGGCATCCCCAAGGGCAAGTTCGTCCCGATCGACCACTTCCTCCACTTCGCGCACGGCTCTGAACTCTACACCGGCTACGCGCTCGACGGCCTCGGCCAGCGCCCCAACGACGACGAGATCGCCTCGTTGCCTGACCTCGACCGCGGCTTCCAGCTCCCGTGGAAGCCCGAGGTCGCTTGGTTCCCGGCCGACAACACCTTCCACGGCCAGCCCTACGGCATCAATACACGCGTCGCCCTGAAGAACGTCCTCGCCGACGCCGCCACGCTCGGCCTCGGCTTCAACCTCGGCATCGAGTGCGAGGTCTTCGTCGTGAAGCAGGCCGAGGACGGGAAGCTCTCGATCCCCAACTCCGACGACAACCTCGTGAAGAGCTGCTACGACGTGAAGCGCTTCCTCGACCGCTACACCTGGCTCGACAAGGTCTCCACCGCGATCAACCAGCTCGGCTGGGACCTCTACTCGCTCGACCACGAGGACGCGCATTCGCAGTTCGAATTCGACTTCAAGTACGCCGACGCGCTCACGATGTGCGACCGCTACGTCTTCTTCCGGATGATGGCGAAACACTACGCCGCTGAGGAGGGCCTGCTCGCGACGTTCATGCCCAAGCCTTTCGCCGACAAGACGGGCAACGGCGCGCACTTCAACATGTCGCTCTACGAACTCGCCTCGGGGGTGAACGCCTTCAAGTGCGATCCGAACGACGACCCCCGCGGCCTCGGGCTCACGCCGCTGGCGTATTCATTCATCGCGGGCATCATCCGCCACGGCCCGGCGATCTGCGCCGCGCTCGCGCCGACGGTGAACAGCTACAAGCGCCTCATCCGCCGCGGCGCGATGAGCTACTACTCGTGGGCGCCGGTCTTCAACAGCTTCGGCACCAACAACCGCACCAATTCCATCCGCGTGCCGATGGGCGGCGGCCGCTGCGAGAGCCGCAATGCCGACTCCGCCTGCAACCCGTACCTCGGCGCCACGCTCCTGCTCGCCGCCGGCCTCGAGGGCATTCGCGAGAAACTCGATCCCGGCCATCCACAGGAGGAGAACCTCTACGAACTCTCCGACGTCGAGTTGGCGAAGCGCGGGATCCGCTACCTGCCGCGCGATCTCGAGGAAGCCGTGGAACAGTTCGCTGCTGATCCCTTCGTCACGAAGGTGCTCGGCCAGGAGCTGCGCGACGAGTTCATCACCTACAAGACCGACGAGTGGCGCGCCTACCACCTCACGGTCAGCCAATGGGAAGTCGACCGGTATGCCCGGCTCTTCTGATACGACCTCCACCGTTTCCTCCTCCGCGCCGGCCTCGACGACCGGCGCGGATTCTGGCATGGACGACGCCATGCTCCGCGCGCCGCGCAAACCCGACAAGGTCGCCCGCTTCAGCGTCTCGTTGCCCGAGAGCCTGCTCGACGAACTCGACGCGATGGTGACCAAGCGCGGTTTCCAGAGCCGCTCGCAGGCGATCGCCGCACTCGCGCGCGACGGCTTGGTCGAGTTCGCCAGCCAGACTGAGTCGGGCTCCGTCGGCGGCACCATCTCGCTCGTCTACGACTACCGGAAGCGTGACCTGCAGGCAAAACTCGCCGAGATCCAGCACCGCTACTACCTGCTGATCGTCTCCTCGATGCACGTCCATCTCGAGCACCACAACTACCTCGAGGTGCTGCTCGTGCAGGGCCGGGCCGATGAGTTGCGCAAACTCACCGACGAGCTCGTGACCTGCAAGGGCGTGAAAAACGGCCGCCTCAACCTCATGGCCGCTGCCATCCCGCCGTTGCAGTAGCAGGGCAGGGCGCGCCATTCCCGCTGTGGCCGGCCGCGCCGAGGCCGGGTCAACCGTAGGGGCGTCGCTCGCGACGCCCATCGGACGGTACGTCAACCTGTGTTCAGGCGGGAGCGGAGGGCGGCGGCGACGCAACGCCCCTGCGCGCGCCCGTTTGCGCACTTGCCATGCGCGGCGCGCCGGGGGCAGTGATACGGCGATGCGAATCCTGGTGCTGGAAGACGAGCAACAACTCGCGCGCCATATCGTGAGCGCGCTCACTCGCCACGGCCATGTGGCCAGCGCCGAACACGACGGGAACGCCGGAGTGCGGCGCGTGCTCGCGGATCGCCCCGACCTGATCGTGCTCGATCTGAACCTGCCCGGGATCGACGGCTTCGGCGTGCTCGCGCAGGTGCGCGCTTCCGGCTGCGCGGCGCGGGTGTTGATGCTCACGGCCCGGGGCGAGGTGGAGCATCGTGTGGCGGGATTGCGCGCCGGGGCGGATGACTACGTGGCGAAGCCGTTCGCGATGGACGAACTGCTCGCGCGAATCGAGGCGCTCGGTCGCCGCGGCATGGCGCCGACAGCGGAAGACTTGCTTGCGGTCGCGGACCTGCGGGTCGACGCCCATCGGCGCACCGTCACGCGCGACGGCGTGTCGATCGAGTTGTCGCCGCGCGAGTTCGATCTGCTGCTCGTCCTGATGCAGGAGCCCGGCCGCGTGTTTTCGCGCGGCGAGATTTGTGAGCGCGTCTGGCAGCGCGAGCACGAGTGCCACACTCGCACGGTGGAGATTTTCATCGGCCGCTTGCGCAAGAAGATCGATGCAAACGGCCCGGAGCTGATCCACACCGTCCGCTCGGTCGGTTACACCTTGCGCGCGCCGTCCCGCGGATGACACCTGAAAACATCGCGCCGCCGTTTCCGGCCAACACCACGGTCCGCTTCCGCTGGCGCCTTCAGCTCACGATCATGGCCGTGGTGTCGCTCATCACGGTGGGCGTGCTCTGGATCGCGCACCGGCGGGTGGAGGAGACGGTTACGCGGGGGTTCACGCGGGAGTTTCAGCAAACCTTCGAGTCCCTGCGGGATGTGCAGCAGATGCGGCGCGCTGCGTTGGTCGAGCGCTGTCTCGAATTGGTGGAGCGCCTGGGCGTTCCCTCCGGGCAGGATTTTCGGCAACGGCTCTACGCGCATGGCGTGGAGGTGTTGGGCGAGACGATCGAGCGCGACGAAGAACACGAAGCATACGAACGGCGGCAGTTCCACGCCGAGTTCATGCGCTTCCTGGATCCGAACGGCCGTTTGATCGAGCCGCCCGCGGGCGCGCCGGTCGGCAGGCTGACGCCCGGGGAGGAGGCGCAGTTGCCATTGGGCAGTGTCTCCGGGGCCGAGCTCCAGCTTGGCTACCTGCACCGTGAGCGGAAAGGGCACGATGGCCCGATTCTGGACGTGATCGCGCTGCCGATGGTGGGCGCGCAGGATGGTCGGGTGGTGGCGACACTCGTGCTCGGCTTCGAGCCGGCCGAGCATGTCATGCAAACGAAGCTGCCCTCGGACGACGCTCTCACGGGGCTGTGGACGCAGGGCCGGGTGTTTCTGCTTGGATTGCCGCCACCGGCGGAGCAGCGCGTCGCCGATGTGCTGACACGTGCGCTCGCCAGCGGCGCCGCGCCGGCGCGGCCGCTGGAGGTGACGATCGGCGGCGTGCCGCGCATGCTGTTGATGGAGTGCCTGAATGTTGGTTCCGCGTACCCGCCGGCTTATGAAATCGGGCTCTATTCGCTCACCAAGCTGCAGGCGTTGCAGCGGCAGTTGCACTGGCAGGTGCTCGGCACGGGCGGGCTCGTGCTGATGCTGGCGATGTGGATCAGCCATCTGATGGCCGTGCGGTTCGCCCGGCCGGTGGCGCAACTGGTGCAGTTCTCCGCCGAGAACCGCGCGCGGCGCCGGGAGGCGGAGGAGGCGCTGGCGTTGACCACCGAGGGGCTGCGCCGCGCGGCGCGTTTCTCGGCGGATGCTTCGCACCAACTGAAGACCCCGGTGGCGGTGCTGCGCGCCGGGTTGGAGGAGTTGCAGGCGAAGGAGCGTCTTTCGAAACATGCGACGCGGGAGGTACGGGCCTTGATCGCGCAGACCTCACGTTTGTCGTCGTTGATCGACGATCTGCTGCTCCTCTCGCGCATGGACGCCGGACGGTTGGAAATCCAACTCGGCGTCTTCGATCTCGTGCGGCTCATCGAGGGCGTGATCGACGACCAAAGCGTGCGCCCCGACCCGTTTCGCTTGCAGATGGAGGTCGATCTGCCGCCCCGCTTGCCGGTGCAGGGGGACGCACGCTACGTGACGCTCGTGGTCGAGAACCTCCTCGAAAACGCCGTAAAATACAATCGCCCCGGCGGCGTCATTCGGCTGCATGCGGTGAGGCGTGGTCAATGGGTCGAACTCGTGGTCGGCAACACCGCGCGTCAGCCGATTCCGCCGGCCGAGCAGCCGCGGATTTTCGATCGTTTCAGCCGTGGCGACGTGGGGGAAAACATTCCCGGCTACGGACTGGGATTGAACCTCGCGCGTGAGCTCGCCCGCTTGCATCGCGGCGAACTCGAACTGCTGCGTTCCGACAAGGAGTGGACGGAGTTCGTCGTGCGCCTCGTCGCGGCCGATTGAGCGGCACGTGGCCGCTGGCGGCGGCGCAAAGGTAACGGCGCGGTTACCTTAAACTTGTTGGCCCACCGCGGAGTGGAGCTAAAGCCCCGACCGTTCCCTCGTCACGGGCCGAACGGCATGCTCCACACCTCTCCACGCTCCGCCACCCGTCGTTTCGCCGTGGTTCATTCGAACCACGCCACGGTTTCGGCTGGCGCGCCGCAGCAGAGGAATGCCGCTCAGCCCCGCGACAACCACCGGACCCAACTTCCCATGTCGCACTCACAACGCACCGTCTTCACGCCGGCCCTGCTCTGCGCCGGCGTGCTCTTCCTTCTGCAGCCGCGCAGCGCGCGCGCGGAGTCGACCGTCACCTACAGATTCGAGGACTATCAGGAGTCCGGCGGTCGCGTGGGCGTGCAGGCGCAATACGCGCTGATCGAGCAGTCGCTCGGCACCGATGCGAAACTCAAGCTCACCGGCGTCATCGATTCCATCGCTGGCGCGACGCCCACCGGCGAGGCTCCGACCACGCCCGGCGGCGATGTACCGCTCACGCAGATGCACGAGCGCCGCAAGGCCTGGACCGCCGACTTCTCGCGCCAGTTCAGCCGCGTGAACCTCGGCGTCGGCATCGCCAACTCGCGCGAGAGCGACTACGTCTCCAACGGCGCGTCGCTGAACACGCTCACCGATTTCAACGACAAGAACACCTCGCTCCTCCTCGGCGTCAGCGCGACCGACGACACCATCCGCGTGTTCTACCAGTCCGAGCGCGTGAAGAAGCGCGCGTGGGATGCCGTCATCGGGGTCAACCAGCTCCTCAATCCGCAGACCTCCGTCTCGCTCAACTTCAGCTTCGGCCATGTCTCCGGGTACCAGAGCGACCCCTACAAGATTATCACCAAGGAAACCGAGCTGGCCCCGGGCCTCTTCCTCCCGCTCACCTTCCCGGAAAACCGCCCTGACAAGCGCAACAAGTGGATCGTCTTCGCGGGGCTGAACCACGCCGTCGAGGCCGCGCACGGCGCCATCGACGCGAGCTACCGCCTATACCACGACTCCTTCGGCACCACGAGCCACACGATCACTCTCGCTTGGCTCCAGAAACTCGGCACGCATTTCGTGCTGATCCCCAGCCTGCGCTTCTACCAGCAGGGCCAGGCGGATTTCTACCACGTTTCCCTCACCGGCACCGACATCGTGCCTGGCGACCTGCCGAACCCCTCCGGCCCGTTCTTCTCGGCCGATTACCGCCTCTCGAAAATGCGCAGCGTGAACTACGGCCTCAAACTCGTGTGGAACCCCACCGAGCACGTGCACCTCGATCTCGCGGTCGACCGCTACGACATGACCGGCCTCGACGACCTCACCTCCGCCAGCGCCTATCCCGACGCCAACATCGTCACTGCCGGCATCGGCATCACTTGGTAAACCACACACGCGCTCCCTCGTCGTGACTGCCGCCGCCAGCGCCTCGTCCGCCACGCTCCCGCCCTCAACGGCGGGCGGCGCCGCTCCGCTGCGGAGCCTGGCGTTTCGTGCGCTCGGCACGAACTGCGAGGTGCGCTACGTCGCCCCTTCGCTCGGTGCGGCGATGCAGTTCGAGCGCGACGCCCGCGCTTGGGTTGAGAGCTTCGAGGACCGCTACTCGCGTTTCCGTCCTACCAGCATCGTCTCGCGCATCAACTCCGCCGCGGGCTCGTGGGTCGAGGTCGATGCCGAGACGGACGAGATGCTCGACCTCTGCGCCTCGCTGCACGCGCTCACCGGCGGCATCCTCGACGCCACGGCGGGGCCGCTGTTGCAGCTCTGGGATTACCGCAACCCGCCCGCACAGCTGCCGACCGCGGCGCGCGTGGCCGCCGCCCGCGGGCTCATCGGCTGGCCCCGTGTGGAGCGCGTGCGCGGGCGCGTGCGTCTGCAAACCGGGATGGCGCTCGATTTCGGCGGCTGGGGCAAGGAGTGGGCCGTCGACGCCGTCGCTCAGCTCGCGCGCCGTGCCGGCATCGCCGACGCGTTGATTGATTTCGGGCACGATATCCGCGTGCTCGGCGCGCCGCCCGGCCGCCCGGCGTGGCACATCGGTTTGGAAGATCCCTCCGCGCCCGGCCAACACCGCGGCAGCATCGCCGCGTGGGGTGGCAAAGGCATCGCTTCGTCCGGCGACTATATCCGCCAATTCACTTTCGGCGGCCGCCGCTACGGCCACATCGTCGATCCACGCGACGGATACCCGGTGTCGCACGGCCTGCAACAGGTCACCGTGATCGCCGAAAACTGTTTCATGGCCGGCGTGCTCTCCACGACGGCCTTCGTGCTCGGCCCGCGTCTGGGACTGGAATTCATCCAGCGCTTCCCCGGCGCCGAGGGCCTGCTCGTCACCACAAACGACCGCGCGCAAACCCGCGGTTTCTGGAATTATGTTGTCACGTAAACTCAGCGTCCTACTCGCCGCCGGGCTCCTGCTCGGTGTGGCTTCTGCTCCCGCGCGGGCCGAACTCGCTTGCGGCGCCGCTTTCCCGAGCCTCGCCGAGGCCCAGCTCGAAGGCACATTGCCCGACACCAAGGGGCAGGTCGTCCTCGTCGACTTCTGGGCCTCGTGGTGCGCGCCGTGCAAGGCGTCGTTCCCCGCGCTCGGCCAGCTGCACGCCGACTACGGCGCGCGCGGCGTCACGATCCTCGGCGTGAGTGAGGACGACAAGGCGAAGGACTACGCCGCGTTCCTCAAGAAATACGCGCCGCCGTTCGCCACCGTGCGCGATGCCGCGCACAAGCTCGCCGGCGCCGTGAAAGTTCCCGCGATGCCGACCTCGGTTGTCGTCGGTCGCGACGGTCGCGTGCGCGCGATCTTCAGCGGCTACCATGGCGAAGAGACGGAGAAATCTATCCGCGCCGCCCTCGACCAAGCCCTCGCCGAATCTCCCGCTTCATGAAAAACTCGCTCCCTTTCCGAATCGTTCTCGCCGCCGGCGCCGTCGCCACGGCGATGCTCGCTACCGGCTGCACCACCGCGCACGTCCAGCCCTGGGAGCGCGCGACGCTCGCCGACTACACGATGCGCCCGGATCGTGATCCGCTGCAAAACGCGATGACCGAGCACATCTACTTTTCCCGCGAAGCCTCCTCCGGCGGACGCGGTGTCGGCGGTAGCGGCTGCGGCTGCAACTGAACCAACGGCTCGGTCGAGCGACGAGCGTCGCGGGCCGAACGCCAAACGATCGGTATGTTGGAATCGGCTGTTCGCGTGACCAAGCGCCGCCTCCGGTTTCCGGCACTCGCCTCTCGACCTCTCGACAGGCTGCTCGCGGCTGAGTCCGCCCGCGGCTCCCTCAATCTCGCCCACCATTTCCGGCTCCGCCGTGTGGAGCCACGCCTACTCATGCACACACTCGCATTTTCTATTTTCTGGAAATTTCGTCGTATCCAACTTCCTGTGCTAGCGCTGATGGCGCTGTTGCAACGCACGCCCATCGTTCGCTGGGTGATGTGCGCGGAATCCGTCGTCACGCCCGGCTCGCAAGGCGCGGTCTTGCGCAGCACCGCGCTTCTCGCCGCCGCCGTCGGCGCCGTGGACACGCTTGCGGGTGCGACAACATTTAGCGTCACGCCGGCCAGCCCGGCCTCGGCGACAACCGGCACCGCCTTTACCGCCGCATTCGCGGTCACCGGTGCACCGTCGACCGTGAAATCCTACACGATCACGAACCTGCCTCCCGGTCTGAGCGTCACCAGTGCCACCGTCAGTGGCACCAGTCTCCTCCTCAACGCGAGCACGGGCACGATCTCCGGTACGCCGACCACCGCCGGCAATTATTCCGTCTCGATCAAAGCCTGGGAAAAGGCGAGCGCCACCGGGAAGAGCGTCTCGTACAGCTACACCATCAACGTCACTGGCGGCGCCACCGCCACCGCGCCCTCGATCACGACGCAGCCGAGCAGCCAGACCGTCACCGTTGGCAGCTCCGTTTCCTTCTCGGTCGCAGCCTCCGGTACGGCCCCGCTGAGCTACCAGTGGAAGAAGGGCGGCGCTGACATCTCTGGTGCCACCTCCGCGACGTATTCGATCGCCTCCGCCGCCACCGGCGACGCCGGAACCTACACGGTCGTCGTCAGCAACTCCGCCGGTTCCGCCACCTCCAACGGCGCCACGCTCACCGTCAACGCCGCCGCCACCGCGCCCTCGATCACGACGCAGCCGAGCAG
>DATGXA010000349.1:0-4428 GCA_035299125.1 Opitutaceae bacterium | reverse complement strand
AGGTGCCGCCGAGCCCGAGCAGGTGCGGCACGCCGTGCACGCTGCCGAAATAGATCGTCGCCACTCCCACAACACACGTGACCACCTGGATCGCCGCGTACCGCGACCAGAACCGCCCGCCCGCCCACCGACGGCAGTCGTACCGCCGGCTCGCGAGGATCAACAATCCGAGCAGCAGCACGAACGACCCGAGAAACCCCATCCCCGCGCGAAACGGCTCCAACCAAGCCGGCGCCACGCCCGCGCAGTGCAACGCCACATGCGCCACCAACAGCACCCCCGCCGCAAGCGTCGCGCGCGGGACGGCGGCACGGTCGCGAAAACCAATCGTCACCAACCCCGGAATCATCCCCGCCGCGAAGCCCAGCCCGGCGAGCACCGCGCCGACCGCGAGGAATCCGAGCGTCTCGCTGCCGTAGGCCTCCGCGGCCCCACCCCACACCGCTGCGAGCAACCAAGGCGCCCATCGCTTGCAACTCAGCCGGTGCCGCCGGCAGCTGTACGCCAGCAGAGCGACCAGCCCGAGACAGCCCGGTAACACCGGCGCCATCCGGAAGCCCGCCGGCATGAGCGCGCCGGCGAAAATCCCCACCCCGCACAACCCGTAGAAACCGGCCTCCCAAGCCCACGGCGGCACGCGCAACAGCAGCCGCCCGAGATAATGGCGTGCCAAAAATCCGGATGCTGCCACGACGACCGCCGCCCCGACCAACCACAAGACGTGCGCAAAGGTGAACCAGCCGCGCCGCCGCTCGGTCCGTCCGGCCACCGCGGCGGTGATGTCGTTCAGCTCGGACCGGGTGCGCACGCGCCCGCCGGTCAACTGCGCCACCTCGGCCAGCAGCCGGCGCTCGATCGCACGATCCGCATCCACCTCCACGCCCTGTCGCCGCAACTGGTCGATCAGCTCGAGATTCGATTGGAGTCGCGTCAGATCCGCCGGCATCGCCGCTGCCGGCATCTCGGTTGCGAGCGCCGTCGGCGAGGGCGCTGGCACCTCCGCTGCGAGCGAAGCGGGCGCCACGCACCACATTGCGGCGACGAAACAAACCGCGACAGCGGCAGCACGGCGCATTCGGAACCAGTCCGCAGGAAAACGAGTGAACACCGCGCGAGGAAGCCGGTGGGCCACGGCGGCGTCAACGCACCCGCCGGGAGGGTGTCCCGTTTTACGCGACTCTCGCGCGCTGCGGTCGGCAGCTCCGCCTGGCGTTCGCGTTGAGTGGTTCGCCCAGCATCGGCGACCAGGGAGCCGAGCACCCGCGCTCTCGCCGCACTGCGGGAAGATTCCCATGTAGTTTCCGGATTTGTGGCGTTAACTGGGATATGCGCCCGCTTCTTCGCTCCCTGTCCGTGCTCACCTCCGCCCTGCTCGTCTGCGCCGGGCTCTCCGGCCAGACTCCGACCGCGCCCGCCGCCGCCCCGGTGGCATTTCCTCACGTCGTACTCGACAACACCGAGCTGCGCCCCCTGCACAGCGCCGTCACCGGCCGCGACTACCTGCTCTACATCGGCTATCCGGATTCATACCGCAGCCATCCCGAGCGCCGCTACCCGGTCGTCTACCTGACCGACGCGTACTGGGGCTTCGTGAAAACGTACTCGCTCGGCTCGTCGCTCTGGTACGACCAGATCGTGCCGGAGTACATCGTGGTCGGCATCGGCTACGCCGGCGAAAACGTCGACTACGGCAAGGAGCGCCTCTTCGAGCTCGCGCCGAGCGTGATGAAGTACGGCTTCGCCAAAGGCGTGGAGCACCAGGGCGGCGCGCGGCAGTTTCTCACCGCGCTCAAGACGGAGGTGATTCCGTATGTGGAAAACAACCTCCGCGCGGATCCCTCGCTCCGCGTGATGGCCGGTGCGTCGCTCGGCGGGCTGTTCAGCCTGTTCTGCATGTACGAGGAACCCGGGCTGTTTCAGGGCATCATCGCCTCCTCGCCCGCGGTGGAATGGGACAACCGCTGGCTCAGTCGCCGCGAGAGCGAGCTGCGCAACGCCGCCCGCGGCGACGACTACAAGGGAACCTTCCACGTGCCGACGCGGCTCTACATGAGCATCGGCACCGCGGAGTGGCCGGAATTCGTCGGCGCCGTGAAGAGCTTCAATGAGACGATCCTCTCGGGCGCCTATGCCGACTTCGCGTACAAGTTCCAGCTCATCGAGGGCGAGCGTCACGGCGGCACCGTGGCGGAGGCGTTCAACCGCGGCCTGCGTTTCGTGTTCGAGCCGCGAATGCCGTCGCCGGTGATGCCGTGAACGCGGCAGCCGCGGCGGTCGCATGGCCGGCCGTGGAGTGCACCGGCACGAGATCGCATGCCGGTGCCTATGCCTCCTCGCTTCAGAACAATGCGAGTTGCAGCGGCGAATCGGCGGCTTTGCGCCGGCGGCGGCCGGAGGCGGCGAGCCGCGTCACGTGAAACACGAGACGCGAGACCGTGCGGCCGTCGGGTCGGTGCACGGCCTGCGTGGTCGCCTCGGCCTCGATCTCGACGGCGCGGCCGGGGGCGAGTTCGGGCGGCAATGGCGCAACAGGGTCGCCGTCCATCTGGAAACGCAGGATCGACTCGGCGCCGTGCTCGTCGCGCACGCGCGCGGCGAAGCAGATGACCTTCCGGCCCGAGGGGGTGTAGCGGGTTTCTGGCGCGAACGGAATCCAACCGGAGAAATGGCAGGCGTTCATCGCTCGGAGGGGTTGCCTTTCTATCGGCGCGGGCCGCCGCGGACTTGAGGCGCGAAACACCGCGACCGGGCGTTTTCCCGGGGCACTCCGCGACATCGCCCGCCAGCGGCGGCGAATCGGGACACCGCGCCCCTTGCCTCGCGGCGTTTCGCCGACAGCATTCGGCGGCACGGCCATGGTCTGGTTGCTCACGCTCGTCCCGTTCTTCTTCGCCTTCGAGATCTGGCAACTCGTGCTCTGCGAGCGCTACCTCGGGCTGCGGCAGCTGGCCACCGGGCGCGATCCGCGCACCCTGCCGCTGGGCGAGCGCCGGGCGTTCGCGTGGACGCTCACGTTGTTCCTCTACTGGATCTGGATGGGGTTGCTGCTCGGCGGGTCCGTGGGCCGGGTGCAGGCGCTCGCGTTGTTCCTGATCAGCCTCGCCGGCTTCACGCTGCGCCGGAATTCCCCGCGCAAATGGGTGCTCGTCATCCTCACCTTCGAAGGTGCGCTGCGCATCGGCATGCTCGTCTCGCTCGTGGGCGTGATTTGGAAACAGCTGCGTTGAGGCAGCGCGGCGAACGTCGAGGGACAGCGTCGCGCGCCGGAGCGGCTGACGATTCGCGACCGCGGGCGAGCAACACCGCCGGTCCGCGCGCTTGCCGCGCCGTGCGCCGGCCGCCACGCTCCCCCGCCATGCTCGTCCACCTCGTGCGTTTCTATCTGCGCCCCGATCTCTCCGCCGAGCGCCGCGCCGCGCTTCGCGCCGGACTCGAATCGCTCCGTACGATTCCGACCGTGCGCCAGCTCTTCATCGGCACGCCGGCGCCGGTGCCCGCCCGCCCCGTGGTCGACAACGAGTACGGCTTCGCGCTCACGGTGCTCTTCGACGATCTCGCCGGGCACGACGCTTACCAGTCGCACCCGACGCACCTGAAGTTCGTCGCCGACCACAAGGACTGCTGGACGCGCGTCGCGGTGGTCGACGCCGCCTGAGGCCGCCCGGTCCACGCCCCGCGTTTCCGCCCCACGCCGATGGCCGCCCCGAAAACGCCGCCGCCGCCCGCCGCCAGTTGCCGGCTCGAGGTGAAAGTCATCCCCGGCGCCTCGCGCGACGAGGTCGTCGGCAAGATGGGCAACGCCGTGAAGATCAAGCTGCGCGCGCCGCCCGTCGAAGGCCGCGCCAACGAGGCGCTCGTCGAGTTCCTCGCCGAGAAACTCGGTCTCCCGCGCCGCGCCGTCTCCGTCGAGCGCGGCGATACCTCCCGCCAGAAGCTGCTCCGCATCGACGGCCTCGATCTCGCCGCCGTGCGCGCGACGCTCGGCGCCTGAGCGAAGCTTCCCGCGGTCGGAGCAACCGTGCGGCGTTCGCATCTGCCGCGAAACGTCCACGAGTTCCGCGCCCAGCGCCGCCGCTCGGCTGTCCGGCGCTCACTCGCTCTTGCGCACGAAGCAGGCCTTCAGCGCCATCGCCACGCCGTCGATCTTGCAGTCGATCTCGTGGTCGCCGTCGACGAGCCGGATGTTCTTGGCCTTCGCCCCGCCCTTCAGCACCCCCGAACCGCCGCGCAGCTTCAGGTCTTTGATGAGCACCACGGTGTCGCCATCGGCGAGCGGCGTGCCGTTGGCGTCCTTGACGATCCGCGCCGCCTCCGGCGCGGCCTCCTTGGGCCACTCGTGGCCACAGGTGGCGCACTCCCAGTGGTCAGAGTGGCTGAGCACGTCTTCGAGGGAACAGGCCGGGCAGGTCGGTTTGGTCATCGCGTGGG
>DATGXA010000348.1:0-17873 GCA_035299125.1 Opitutaceae bacterium | reverse complement strand
CATCGCGACCTTCGCGGCGTCGAGCCCGAGCAGCGTGCAGGCGTAGGCGTCGGCAGAAACTGGATTCGGGCCGACGGCAATTTTGTTGGCGCGCTTGAGTTCGCCCGGGCCGGCGGGACCGTTGGTGACGAGAAACTCGGTGCCGTCGACGATATTTAGGTCGGGGCGGCGGACGAGGTTCACGTCGGCGATGCACTGCGAGAGGAACGCGATGTCCTCGTACTCGCCCTTCGCGCCGGACCCTTCGTGGAAGAACTGGTTCGTGCTGCGGTGGCACGCGCCCATGAAGTTCTTGAGGCAGCCGGTGAAGCCGGTGCCGGCGTGATGCTTGGCGATCGGGAGGTTGATCAGCACATCGCACTCGAGCGCGACGCGGTTCACGCGGGCCTTCTTCAGCGAAACGCCGCGCGGAATCTCGACGTCGACCCAGTCGCCCGGATTCGCGCGCGCGGTTGCGGTGAGTTCCGTTTTTTGTGCTCCCAACGGAGTGCGCGAGAAGTAGTCGCCGGCTGGGTTGATGACGTAGGTGATCTCGCTCGCGCCGGCGTCGCGGCAGAGCTGGAGCACGGCGAGCGTGACATCTGGCGAGGTGAACGAGCCGGGCTTGCGCCACCAACTCGGGGCGTTGATCAGCAGCCCGACCTTGGCGCCGGCTTTCACGAATCGACCGATGCCGCCGGCGAGCTCGATGGCGCGGAGCGTCGCGGCGAAAGCGTCGGCCCCTTCGACGACGGCGAGATCGGGCAGAGAGGACGATGCCGGCGTGGCGGCGGACGCGGTGGGAGCGGTTTCGGCGAGGAGCGCGGGAGCGAGGTGCGCTCCCGCGAGGGCGGTGGCACCGAGCATGGCGGTGCGGCGGAGGAATTCGCGGCGTTGCATAGGGGCAGGGAAACGCCCGGGAGGTTGGCGCGCCGTCGCCACGAAGGCGATGCTGTTTGCTGGAGACCGTTTGCCTCGGCTCGAGCGGATCAGAGCTCGCGCACGAGATAACGCGCGGTCGCGCCGTAGCTGGCGAGCTTGGCGGCGAGCGCCGAGCTGCTGCGTTCGACGAATCCGAAGCGGCTCCAGTGGCGGTTGGTGCCGTACACCGAGACGAGTGCGAGTGCGGATAGCCGATGCGCACGGGCGACTGCAACCATCGCGTCTATGTATGCGGCGGAAGCACCGGCGCCGCGTAACTCCGGCGCGACGACCACATCGTGGAGGTGTAGGCAGCTCGCGTTTTCCGGCAGCGCGCCGAGCAGAGCGTCGATCGGCGGCGGCGCGTCGAGTTGCCACGGGTGGGCGATGCCGTAGGCCGCGAGCGCGCCGACGTGCACGAGTTTCAGGCACCCCGAGGGAAACAGGCGAATCCGTTCGGCGAACACTTCGATGCGCTCCGGCAGCCCGGGGTGCGCGATGTCGGCGAGCGCGCGTACGGCCGGTGCGTCGGTGACGAGGAGCGGGAGCCAGGCGGGTGGGCGGGTGGATGAACTCATGGCGTGGAGGGCCGACATCGGGGATCGGGACCTGGGCAAAGAAAGGCGGCGGCCGCTGGTGCGGCCGCCGCCAAGGCATCACGCGTTGTTCGCGAGATGACCGGGGGGGGACGACTCGGGTTTAGCCGAGAAGGGCGTTGACCTTGCGCATGACCTCGAAGGCGTCGGCGACGTAGAGCACGTCGGCCTTGCCTTGGGCCCAACTGCAGGCGGCGTTGAGATTGATGGCGCGGCGCTCGTTGATGAAGCGCCAGCCGACGGTATGTGGCTCTTCGCCGTGGCAGCAGGTGGCGAGGCCTTTCGCGTGACGCGGGGTGGAGCCGGTCTGACCAACCTGGTTGAGGTGCGTCATGAACTTGAGCACGGCCTGGCCTTCGCCGCTGAGGTCGACGAGGGACTTCGTGCTGCCGAGCGAGGCCTGCGTCTTGCCGAGGAAACCGAGGATGAGCGTTTCCGCTTCCTCAGGATGCGGCTGGCCGTCGGGCTGTTTCTTGGTCCAACCGGCTCCGGCGACGAAGAGCAGCTTGGCGTCGGGCCGGATCGTCTGCTGATCGGCGGGCGGCGATTTCAGACCGACGACCTCGGTGCGGATCGCCGGGAGCGCGACGAGCACACGCTCGACGGTGGCGCTGCCCGGCGCGCCGGCGTACGCCGCGGCGCAACCGGACTCGAGCAGGACAACCCACGGGCGCGCGGTGCGGGAGAGCGTGCCCTCCATGCGCTGACGGTAATACCAGCGGGTGACGGACGGTTTGCCGACGGCGGCGGAGACGGCGGTGACGTGCGTGTCGACGCGGCCGCCGAGTCGCTGGGCGACGCCGGGCAGCGCGCGGTTGGCGCGGGAGCCGGCGGGCGCGAGGATGATCGTGGCGGCGGCGTTCTTGGCGATCGCCTCGGCCGCGGCGGCGTCGGTCGCGTAGCGGGATTGGGCGAACTCGGCCCCGGCGACGCCGAGGAAACGCGCGGCGCCGCAGCCGGCGATGGCGTCGGCCGCGGGCTGGATGTCGGCGCCGACGAGGCCGGCGACGAGCTTCGATCCGGGAATCGCCGCGGAGAGTGTCTTGGCGGCGGCGAGGGTTTCGAGGGCGACCTTGCTCAGCGAGCCGTCGGCTTCGGTGAAGGCGAGAAAGAGGATGGTTTCCATGGCGGAAGAATACAGGAGCCAGAAGCTAGGATTTAGGAGAGATGAGATCGGAGGATGCCGGGATTCTAGAGTCTAACTTCTAGATTCTGGCTTCTTCCTCCATGCGCTCAGTCCTGCTTGATCCAGGCGACGAGTTCCTGGGCGATGGCGTCGGGGGAGAGATCTTTGACGATCTTGGTCTCGCGGCGCTGCTTGGGGAGCGAGACGCCGGCGAAGGCGAGGCCGTCGTTGGTGATCTTCGCGGATTTGGCGCGCTGGAGCGCGGGCATCGCGGTGCGCATGTTGAGCATACCGACCTGCGGGTTGTTGGCGGGCTCAGGGAGATTGCCGGTGGCCCAGCCGAGGAGCGCGGGCGCGCCGGCGCAGCTCGAGACCTGGTGTTTGCCGCCCTCCACGCGTTCGAGGACTTCGAACGAGCCGTCGGGCTTCACGGTGAGTTGGTCGACGCCTTGGAACTGGTCGATCAACCCGAGGCGTTCGCCGACCATCTGCATCGTGGTGCCGGCGCCGCGCGAGGCGGATTCCCAACCGCCGAAGACGAGGAGCTTCGTCTTGTCGAGGCCGGGGATGGAGCTGATCGCCTCGGCGAGGGCGGCTGCGATCTCGGCGGATTCGGTGAAACCGCCGGCGGGGCCGTCGATCGCGACGAGCTCGAACGGCACCTTCTGGGCGACAGTCATGAGCACCTGCTGGAGCTTCGCCTTCGGGCCGAGGGCGACGAGCCAGACCTTCGAGCCGGGGAGTTGTTTGGCGAGGTTGGCCGCCTCGAAGAGCGCGTGGCCGGCCCAGGGATCGAGCACGGCGGGGAGCATGAGCTCGTTCTTGAGCGCCGGGCCGGTGGGCGTGGTGAGGGGCTCGAGGGTCTGCAGCGGGTCGGGTACGATGCTGCCGCAGACGACGATGTGATACAGGTTGCTCATCGTTGAAAAAGGGTATGCGGGGAGCGTCCATTGAGGACGAGGAGACGGCGCATGGGAAGCCGGGAATGCGAGGACGGATAGGCGTGATGGAGGACGGGAGCGCGGGCTGGACGAGCGGTGTCGCCGCCGCTAGGAGACTGACACCATGTTGCGTTTCCTCGCCCGGTTCCTAGCGGTGGTGCTCGCCGCTCTTTTTGTGGTGTTCACGGTTTGCGCGGTCTTCGTCCGACCGCTTGGCACGCAGATGCTCGATGCGCAGACGTACAAGCGAGTGTTGCTCGAGAAACAGCTCGCGGAGCGGCTGCCAGAGGTGGTCGCGGAGACGATCGGCAAGGCCGCCGCGACCTCGCGCAAACCAGGCGAGGCGGTGGAGCGCTCCGGCGACGATGTCGGGTCGATGTTGGGCGAGTTCACGGAGACGGACCTGAAGACGTTGATCGCGGCCGCGTTGCCCGCCGACTACGTGCGCGCGCAGAGCGAGAGCATGCTCGATCAGTTCTTCGCGTACGTGCACTCCGAAGCCACGCGGCCGACGGTGAAGCTTTCGCTGGTGGATTTGAAACAGCGGCTTTCCGGCGGAGTCGTCGAGGATGCGTACATCCGGGTCCTGCAAACCAAGCCGCCGTGCAGTGGCGAATTGCGGAGCCTGCCGACGGACTGCTGCCCGCCGGCGGAACAACTGCCGGTGCTGCGCGAACGTTTCCGGGAGATGATCGCGCCAGCGGTAAACGAGATGCCGGACAGCGTGGATCTCTTTGCCGATCGCGGATCGCAGCATGCGGAAACGGTGTTCGCTAAACTTGCGAAGGTCCGTGACCGCGTGCGCGTGCTCGCTGTGGTGGCGCGCTGGAGCTGGGCGGTCTCGGTGCTGCTGCTCGCGGGTGTGGCGGTGTTCGCGGTGCGCTCGCTGCGCGGGCTATTGTTGTGGTGGGGCGTGCCTTGCCTGATCGCGGGCGGGCTGGCGGCGCTGTTTGCGTTGCCCGGCGCCGGGGCGGGCGACTGGTTTTTCCAACTCGTGATCGCCCCCTCGATGCCGCCGGATGTGCCCGTGCTGGCGGTGCAGACGATCGTGGGCCTGATCACCGCGCTCGTGCAGGTCGTGCTCGGCGCGGCGATGAAGGCGGCCGCGTGGCTGGCGCTCGGCGGCCTGGCCGCGGTCGTGCTCGCGGCAGTGGTTGGAAAACGGAAACAGGCGACGCCGCCGAGCCTGTGAGCGCGACTTGCCGCGCGGATGTGCGCCGGTCGCTCGCGACTGGCGCCGCGCGGCGAGGCGCTTAGCTTCCCGGTATGAAACGCGCCGAACACCCCTGCATCGCCCGTTGGGACGAGCATCGCGCCTATCGCCACGAACGCGGAATGAAGATGCCGTACGTGGACGAGACCAGCGGTGCGCGGCAGTTGCGGATGCACGTTTCCGTGATCAACCCGGGCGAGTCGCCGCATCCGCCGCATGCGCACGCCGGGGAGGAGATCATCTATGTGCTCGAGGGCGAGGCGGAGGTATTGCTCGGCGAGGAGACGCGGCGCGTCGGCGCGATGACGTCGGTTTTCTGCCCGGAGCACATGACCCACGGTCTGCACAACTGCGGCACGGCGCCGGTGAAATTCATGGTGATCCGCGTGCCGTGAGGGGCGGTGGGCGGACGTGAAACGGCCCGCGATCGGAATCGCGGGCCGAAACGGAAACCGTGTGGAGCGGCGGTGAGGTGCGGGGATTATTCCGCGCCTTCGAGCATCTCGGGGTCGAGGGTGCCTTCGCCGACGCGGGTGACGGAGCCGGTCATCTTGATCGCGAAGTTCGCGCCGATCTCGATGCCGATCTGGCCGCCGGGCATGTGCACCGTGACCTTGTTGTCGACCAAGCTGAGGCGGTGCGCGACGGCGGCGGAGGCCGAGCTGCTGGAGCCGGAGGCGAGCGTGTAACCGGCGCCGCGCTCCCAGATCTCGATGCGGATGTTGGCGCGGTCGAGGACTTGGAGGAACTGGACGTTGGTGCGGCGCGGGAAGTTGGCGTGCGTCTCGAGGTGCGGGCCGTAGGTGTGCGCGAGTTCCGGTGACACGGCGGGCAGCGGGATGACGCAGTGCGGGTTGCCGATCGTGGCGGCGCAGTAGGTGAAGGTGCGGTCCTTCACGGTGATGGTGTCGTTGATCACCTCGCGCGCGGGGCCGGCGACGGGGATCTTGGCGCTGTCGAAGCTCACATGGCCCATGTCGACCGTGATGGAGCGGCCGCCTTTCATGATGCGCACCTCGACGAGGCCGCCGGCGGTATCGAGCGCGAACGGCTCCTCTTTCACCAGGCCGCAGTCGTAGAGGTAACGGGAGAAAATGCGGATGCCGTTGCCGCTCTTCTCGGCCTCGGAGGCGTCGGGGTTGAAAATGCGCAGGGCGAACGGCGCGCGAGTCGACGGCAGCGGGCCCCAGAGGATGCCATCGGAGCCGATGCCGAAATTGCGATGGCAGATGCGGCGGATCTGCGCGGGCGTCGGCACGGGGCCGGCGGTGCGCGGGTCCATGACGATGTAGTCGTTGCCGAGGGCGTGGTACTTGGTGAAGCGCATGACGGAGCGTCGGGATTGCAGAATGCGGATAACGGATTGCTGAGTGCGGACCGGACAGGCGTAGAGGAAAACGCGACGGAAGGAATCTGGAAATCGCCGCGGAGTGGCGCCGCTCGCGTGAGTGGCAACGGCAACGACGGAGAATCTGGAACTCAGGAGATCAGGAATGGGAGCCGGCCGGCTTGTGGCAGCGCTCGCGCGCGCGGCGACCCGGAGTGCTGCGGAACCGCAGATGGACGTGGATGAACGGCGATTCGGCGGGCGGATCGGAGGCGGAGAATCTGGATCTCCGCGCCGACTTCCGCCGGGCCGTGGTGCTGCTACTCCACCAGGAACGGCGCGACGAGGTCGCGGAGGGCGAAGGGGACGCGGCCTTGGATGTAGTAGGCGTCGTCCTCGGCACGTTCCTCGACCACGCCGCCAGTGGCGTGGAGCTTCGCGACGACATCGTAGCGGTCGTGCGGGATGCGCAGCACGGCGGGAAACTCGGCGGTGCTCGTGAGTTCGCTGCAACGGGCGAGCAGACGGTCGACGCCGGCGCCGGTGAGCGCGCTGAGGAAAACGGCGTCGGGGTGGCGGGCGCGGGCGAGCTCGACGGTCTCGGGGCGGGCGGCGTCGCACTTGTTGAAGACGGTGATGGTGCGCTTGGTGTCGGCGCCGAGTTCGCCCAGCACGGCGAGCGTGGCCTCGAGGTGTTTCTCGACGTGCGGATTGGTGAGATCGAGCACGTGGATCAGGAAATCGGCGACAATGGTCTCCTCGAGCGTGGCCTTGAACGCCTCGACGAGGCGGTGCGGCAGGCGACGGATGAAACCGACGGTGTCGGTCACGAGCAGTTTGCGACCGTCGGGCAGGAGGAGTTGGCGCGTGGTGGGGTCGAGCGTGGCGAAGAGCTTGTCCTGGACGAGGACCGCGGCGCCGGTGAGGCGGTTTAGCAGGCAGGATTTCCCGGCGTTGGTGTAGCCGACGATGGCGGCATTCGGCACGGGGACGCGCTGGCGGCGGTGGCGCTGCACGGCGCGTTGTTTCACGACTGCGGCGAGTTCGTGGCGCAGCGCGGTGATGCGGTTGCGCACGAGGCGGCGGTCGACCTCGAGCTGCGTCTCGCCCTCGCCGCCCATCGCGCCTTTGCCGCGTTGGCGGCTGAGGTGCGTCCAAGCTCGCTTGAGACGGGGCAACGCATACTCGAGCTGGGCGAGTTCCACCTGAAGCTTGGCTTCGCGGGTCTGCGCGCGCTGGTTGAAGACTTCGAGGATGACCTCCTGGCGGTCGATCACGGCGCGGTCGGATTCCTTTTCCCAGTTGCGGCCTTGGGCGGGGGAGAGGTCCTCGTCGAAAACGATGAGGTCGATGGCCTCCTCCTTCGCGAGTTCCATGAGCTCGGCGGCCTTGCCGGAGCCGACGAGGTAGCGGGCGTTGCGCTCGCGCAGGCGGACGAGTTCGGTGCGGGCGATCTCGAGGCCGAGGTTGCCGACGAGTTCCTTCAGCTCCTCGAGCAGTTCGGCGCCTTCGCCGGCCGGCATCTCTGGCGTCTGCACGCCGACAAGAAGCGCGCGAGAAGCGCGGGTGGGAGAGACTTCGCGATCGATGACCAAGGTGGCGCGAGTGTTTCGCGGGGCGGCGCGGAGTCAACGCGCGCGGGCGTTGCACGCCGGGGCGGAGCGCCTAGCGTGCGCCGCGATGAATTGGTGGACGCTGATCCGACTGGCGGTGCTTTGCGGCGCGATCACCTGCGCCGGGGCGGACGCGACGGCGGGCGCGCCCCGCGCGGAGAGGACGCCGTTCAAGTTCGACCGGCTGAACGTGGAGAATTCGTGTTTCGTGGACTCGGTGCGGTTCGCCGACACGTACCTCGGCGGGCGGGAGTCGAAGGGTTCGCGGTGGGTGCGCGTGCTGCGTTGGGGAAATCTCGCCGAGGACGATGCGGCCGGGCCGGGGCACGCGGTGGCGGTGTTCCAGTGGCGCGGCGCGCTCTTCGTGTACGACATCAACTTCGGCGTGCGACGACTCTCGGTGCCGGCCGCTCGGCGTGAGGACCGGCGCGAGGTGGAGGCGGCGGTGTTTTCGCTCTACCCGCAGTTCAAGCAGATCGGTGCGGCGCTGCTCGACGACTCGTGGACGACGCGGCGACCGGCGTTGCTCGGCACCGACGATGGACCTGTCACTCCGAGCTACCGCGACGCCTACCGCGTGGCGAAGATCCTCTCGAAGCAGCGGGAGGTGCGGCTGGTACGTTTCAGCTACCGCGACAAGAAGGGCGAGCGGCGCGAGTCGGCGGCGACGGTGTTCCTGTTCGACCGGAGACTGTGCGTCTACGTGCCCGAGCATGGCACGATGGTGCAGAAGCAGGTGTTGCCGGCGATCGACGACGACGTGCTGATCCGTGCGCGACTGCGACGCTGTTTCGGAGCGGAGGCGGATATCCAGTTTGCGGCGCCGGAGGCGGTCGCTCGGTCGGCGAATCCGGCGGAGGTGGCGAACAAGGCTGCCGCGGCGAAGTGACCTCGGGCGCGGGCTGCGGGCGCAAGCGGGCCGGGCTCAGTCGCGTTGCCGCGCGGCGGCGATGGCCTCCTCGCCGAGCGGCGCGAGGTGTTTCACACGCAGACTGTAGGCGAGCTCGCGGGCGAAGTCGCGCCGCAGGCGCCAGTTGATCGCGGCGGTGACGAACATGGCGATCAACGCGCCGCAGGTGGCGAGCGCCATGTCCTTGTGCGCATCCCAGATGTCGCCCTGCGTGCCGAGATAGGCCTGCCCGAGGTCGCCGCCGATGCCGACCGCGGCGGCCCACTCGATGAACTCGTAGACGAGCGAGGTGGACATCACGAGATCGAGCGGGAGGAAGTAGCCCCAGAAGCCTTTGGCGTCGGCGATGCGGAGAAAGACTTCACGGATCGGGTAGGCGAGCAGCAGGCCGTAGGAGAAATGGACGAGGCGATCGAAGTGGTTGCGCTCGAAGCCGCAGAATTCGTTGAGGGAGCGGCCGAACAGCACGCGCGTCCAGTCGTTGTACGGCACCTCGGAGTAGGTCCAGTGCGCGCCCACTTCGTGGAGACAGAGAAAGACGAAGAGCAGCGTGTAGCTCAGGCGGGAGAGCGGGAAACGCCGGTAGCTCGCGGCGAGAAATCCGAGCGCGAGCAGCACGAGGCCGTTCTCCATCCACCAATCGTGCGGGTAGTGAGCGCCCACGCCGGAGCGGATGACGACGGCGGCGAGCAGAGCGAGGTAACGGCCGGGCGGGATGGAGCGGAGCATGGAGCGAGTCCAGACGGTGGACGCGGTGGCGACAAGTCCGGGGTGGACGCGTGCGCACCGAGGTGGCGTTCAATCGAGACTGTCGATCGCCAGCAGCCCCGGGATGGATTGGAAGTGCCGGTCGAAGGTCAGGACAGCGGCATCGTTTTCGATCGCGGTGACGGCGATCGCCAAGTTGGGCAGCCCGAGCACCTGGCCGGTGCGATCGAGCTGCCAGGCGAGTTCCGCGGCGCGTTGCCAGCTGCCTGCGGTGAGGTTCAGGAAGACCAGGGTGGAGAATCCTTCCTCGAAGCGCGCGCAAATGGCGGGATCGACGCGGCCACGCACAACCTCGGCCCAGATGATGCCGTTGATCGCGAATTCGAAATCGTCCGCATGCGAACCGAGTTCGTCGAACGGATCCCGATGCAGCGCGACCAATCGGATCCAGTAGCTGCTATCAACGAGAACCAGGTTGCTCATCGCCGGTGCGGTACGGGGCCTGATCCTCGGCGACCTTCAGCTCGCGGGCCTGCTTGGCGGCGCGGCGCGCGTCGCTCTTGGCGATGAACCGCTGAACGGCCGCCTCGTCGATATCCATCGAGTCGCCATGGACCTCCATGAGGGCGCGCCCGACCTCGCCGAGTTGTTCCGGAGTGAGACCGAGGCCCTTTTGGAAGAACTTCTTCTGCTTGTGGCGACGAGCCATCTCGGTGAGCGCCAGCTCCACGGCCTGGGTCTTCGTCTTGGCCCCCGTGAGCTCCATCACTTGGGCGAGGACATCCTCGTCGATGTGCATCGTCATTTTCATGGCACTGACGAGTATGGCTCGCATGCCATATCGGTCAAGGGGTGGTATGGCTTATGAGCCATATCGTTCTGTATCCGCCTCGGAAACAGCTATGAAGCCGTGAGTAACGGGATCCGTCCACCGCTTGAAAACGCGGCATTGCCTGTCCCGCTCGCTCTGCTCACGGTGGCGCGCTTCATGGCGCTGTTCACGCTTCTCGACCTCTCCCACGCGTTTGGCGGACCGCCGGTGCTCGACCATGTAAATTTCCAGGTCGATGCCGGCGAACGCGTCTGCCTGATCGGGCGAAACGGCGCCGGAAAATCCACGCTCATGCGGATCATCGCCGGTGAGATGGCGCCCGACACGGGGTCGATTTCGCGGCAACCCGGCGCTCATTTCGCACGGCTCAACCAGGAAGTGCCGACCGACATCGCCGGGCGTGTGCACGACATCGTCGCCGCCGGCGTGCGACCGGAGAGCGCCGGCGGGCCGCACGAGGAGGACTGGCAACGCGAGTTGCGGCTGGAGCAGCTCCTCGAGCGCATGCAGCTGCCCGCTGGCGCGGAGTTCGCGTCGCTTTCCGGCGGATTGAAACGCCGCGTGTTGATCGCGCGCGCGTTGGCGGGCCAACCCGATCTGTTGTTGCTCGACGAACCCACCAATCATCTCGATCTCGCGAGCGTGCTCTGGCTCGAGGAATTTTTGCTCACTGAGAAGGTGGCGTTGTTTTTCGTCACGCACGACCGCGCGTTCCTGCGGCGTTTGGCGACGCGGATCGTCGAGCTCGACCGCGGCGTGATCACGAACTGGGATTGCGACTACGCGAAGTTTCTTGTCCGCCGCGAGGAGCGCCAGCTCGCCGAGGAGCGGCAGCGCGCGGCCTTCGACAAGAAGCTCGCGCAGGAGGAGGCGTGGATCCGCCAAGGCCTGCGCGCGCAACGCAAACGCTCCGGCGCCCGCGTAGAAGCGCTCCAGGCGATGCGCGCCGAACGCCGTGCCCGGCGCGATCGGATGGGCAACGTGAGCATGCGCCTCGCCGAGGCCGGCCGCACCGGCGTGAAGGTGATCGAGACCGAGAAACTCGCGTTCGCCTACCCGGACGGACGTCCGCTCGTGCGCGAGCTCACGACGACGATTCTCCGCGGCGACAAGATCGGCCTCATCGGCCCCAACGGCGCGGGCAAGACCACGCTCATCAAGCTCCTCCTCGGCGAACTCGCGCCCACCGCCGGCACGATCAAGCACGGCACCAATCTCGAGATCGTCTACTACGACCAGCTCCGCGCGCAGATCGACGACAACCGCAGCGTGGCCGACAACATCGCCGACGGCTCCGAGTCCGTCCTCATCGACGGACGCCAGCGGCACGTGATCACCTACCTCCAGGATTTCCTCTTCTCACCCGAGCGAGCGCGCACGCCGGCCCGTGTGCTTTCCGGCGGTGAACGCAACCGCCTGCTGCTCGCGCGGCTCTTCACGAAACCTGCCAACGTGCTCGTGCTCGACGAGCCCACCAACGACCTCGACGCTGAGACGCTCGACCTGCTTGAGGACTTGCTCGTCGAATACGAGGGCACACTCCTGCTCGTGAGCCACGACCGCGAGTTTCTGGACAACGTCGTCACGAGCACGCTCGTGTTCGAGGGCGACGGCCAGATCGCCGAGTACATCGGCGGCTACAGCGATTGGGTGACGCAGGGCGGCGGCGTGAAGCCCCCCGCAGCGACTGTGAAGGTCGTGGCGCCGCCCCCGCCGCGGCCCAAGCCCGCCGCGAAACTGCGCAAGCTCACGCAAAAGGAGGCGCGGGAACTGGAGGCGCTGCCGAAGCGGATCGAGGAACTCGAGACTGAGCAGGTGGAGCTCACCACGAAGCTCGCCGATCCCGGCTTCTATGCTCGCGAACCCGGCGCCGCGCCCGCGGTGAAGCAGCGGCTTGAGACGATCGAGCACGAGATTGCGACCAGTTTCGCCCGCTGGGAGGAGTTGGAGGGCGTGCGCACTGCTGCGGGATGAGGCCTTTGTCGCCCGCCTGCGTGGCGCAGCGCCAGCGTCGATAGTTCTGACGAGTTGAAGGGATTGGCCGCGGAAGGGTATTCTCGAGGTATGCGCACCTATTTGGCTTTTGTTACCCTTTTTGTTGGAGTGACCGCGGCCGTGCCGTCCTGTATCGCTGCTCCCGCAAACACCAAACAAGCGGTGATGACCGAGGCGTCGAAAAAATCGGTCAAGGAAGCGCAGCTGAAGCAGGGCATGTCGGCAGATCAAGTGCTCAAGATCATGGGCAAGCCCACCGAGACGCAGCCGATGGAGGCGCCATCGGGCAAAGCGGAGGTGTGGATCTATCGCACGCGTCAGGAGTTGAGCCGGGAACGCTTCGAGACCGCCACGCGCCCGATCACGACTCTGGTGCGCGACAGCAACGGCAACGAGCGCACGCAGGTCATCGGCCACGAATCGACGTACGGCGTTCAGAAGCGTGTGCTCGTGCGCTCCTACCAGGTGCTCATGTTCAACGACCACCTGTTGAACGAAAAACTCCAGCTCGAGGAAGTGCGCGAGACGGAGTGAAGCGCGGTCCACTCGGCGATCGACCGGGAACCAGTCAGCTCCTCCCGTTGGCGCGGTCGAGGACCGCGGCGCGCGGACGTCGCAGCGCCACGCGCACGGCGGCGGCGCTGGCGAGTCCCATCATGGCGGAGAACAACCACAGCGCCGTCGGGCTCCAGCCGTACAGCAGACTCCCGAGCGATGGGCCGACAATGGTGGCCAACGACCACATCAACGTGGCCGCGGCCATGTAGCGACCGCGCAGGTGCGCCGGCGCCATGTCGGCGAGCACGGCACTCTGGGTCGGCGCGCTGATCATCTCGCCGCAGGTCCAGATCACGACGGTGATCGCCAGCGTGGCGAAGTGGTGCGCGAGTCCGGTGAGCGCGTAACCGACACCGAGCAACGTGTAGCCGAGCGTGAGCACTTGGATCGCGGAGAACCGCCGCGTGAAGCCGGTGAGCGTGAGTTCGCAGGTGACGATCAAGAGGCCGTTGATGCCGAGCAACAGGCCGAAATCCCGCGGCGAAAATCCGAGGTCCGCGGTGTAGAGCGCGAAGCTCGACGAACCCTGCATGAAGATGAACGTCATCGGAAAGATCGACGCGAGGAAGAGCAGCAGGCGGCGATCGGCGAGCACGGCCGACCACGTGCCCGAGTCGGCGCCACTGGCCGTCGGGTGCCGGAGGCGCGCGGGCAGGCCGCGCCACGCAAGCACGCCATACGCGAGGTCGGCCACAGCGTTGCCGACGAAGATCCAGTGGAACGAGAACGTTGCGAGGATACCGCCGACGGCCGGGCCGAGCGCGAAACCGGCGTTCACGGCGAGGCGGTTGAGCGCGAAGGCGACGAGGCGGTGCTCGGGTGGCGACAGTTCCGCGATGAGCGCGCTTGAGGCGGGACGGAAAAGTTCCGAGGCGAGACCTTGAAACAGGACCATCGCGAGGATCGCGTGATAGTCGGTGAGCCACCCGAGCACGAGCATGCCGGCGGCGGAGCTGAACATCGACAGCGCGATCACGAAACGATGCCCGTGGCGATCCGTCCAGTTGCCGCCAAGCACGGAAGCGCCGAGCCGACCGACGCCGTAGGCGCCCAGCACGATGCCGATCCGTTCCGCGCTGAATCCGAGATGGGTGAGGTGCAACGCAAGCAGCGGCACGACGAAGCCCCCGAAGCGGTTCACGAAATTCCCCGCTGCGAGCACCCACATGGCGCGCGGAAACGCGCGCAGAGCTTGGCGTGTGGCCTTGTCCACGGGACTAGCAACGGCCCGCCGCGTGCGCGTTTCAATCGGGTAACTGCGGCGCGAGCAGCCCTGCCCAGCGGCTTCAGAGGATGGGCACACTCGCTGCCGGAGCGTGCCCGGTGCGTGGCTCGAGGTGAGGCATCGGACGAGGGCCGAAGAAGAAGCTTGTTAAGGTAAATGGAACACGACTTAACCAGCAGCCCATGTCACGTGCCTCAGGAATTCCCGCTCTTGTCGTCACCGGTCTGGTCGCGGTTTCAGTGACCCGGGCCGCCGGCGACGAGGTTGTCACACTGCCGCCATTCGTCACGACCGCCACGCGCGTCGCCAACGAGACGCCGGCGATCACGGTGCCGATGCCGGTCACGAGCCTCAGCTACGAGCCGGCGGTGGACGTGCAGGCGCGCAGCTTCGCCGAAGGGCAGGCGGACATCGCCGTCCGAGGCGGTGTCTTCGAAAACACCGGCTTCCAGCTCGGCGGTGCGGCGGTGGTTGACCCGCAGACGGGGCACTACGCGGCCGAGTTGCCGATCGCACCGACGATGCTCGCGCCGGTGCGCGTGTTGACCGGGGCCGAGGCGGCGTTCGCGGGTATCAACGCAAGCGTGGCGACGCTCGCCTACGACTGGGCGCCGATCGAGACACGCGGCGCACTCACGCTCGGTGGCGGCGACTACTCGACGTGGAGGGGCTCCGTATATCAGGGCGTTGCGCGCACTCTCGCGGGTGGCGGACGGCTCGGCATCGATGCCGAGCTCGCGCATTCCGAGTCGAACGGCGCGATCAAGGGCGGCGACCACGAGTTCACGCGCTACGCGGGCCGGCTGCAGTATGTGAGCGGCGCCGCGCAGACGGATCTTTTCGCCGGCTATCAGGAAAAGTTCTTCGGCTGGCCGAACCTCTACACGCCGTTCGGCTGGCTGGAGACCGAGAGCCTGCGCACCACGCTCGTCACCCTGAACCACCGGATCGGCGCGCTCGACGGAGATTTCCTCCAAGCATCCGCGCTGTGGCGACGCAACCTCGACGACTACGAAGTCGACCGCACGCAGCCCGGCCGGTTCAATCCGTACGAGCACGAGACGCAGATCACGGCGGTGTCGCTCGACGGCCGTCGCGAACTCGGCGGGGACTGGGCGCTGCGCGGTCGCGCGGAGATTGCCGCCGATACGCTCGAATCGACCTCGCTCACGGCCGGTCGTTTCAACTCTCGCAGCTACTGGAAACTTGGCGCTTCGGCGGAGCGGACCTTCTCGCTCGGTGCGGCCGACACGCTCGAACTCGAAGCCGGTGCGACCTGGGCCGACGACAACCGCGGCAGCGGTGCGCTGGCGCCTTTGGCGGTGGTCGCGTGGCGGCGCGGCGAAGCCGGCGGCGACTCCATGCGGGTTTACGCGCAGGTCGCGGGCGATTCGCAGGTGTCGAGCTACACCGCGCTCAACTCGGCAGCGGGTTCGGGTCTTTTCCGCGGCAATCCCGATCTCGGCCGCGCGCGGAGCACGAACTACGAGCTCGGCGTGCAGCGCACGTTCGGCCGGTTCGAAGTGCAGTCGGCGGTCTTCTTCCGACGTGACCGCGACCTGACCGATTGGACGTTCCGCCGCGGCGTCACGGCGCGCACGGCCAACGCGGTCGACATCGACACCGCGGGACTCGAGGCGGTCGCCACGTACCGTTGGCCGCACGGCCGCGCGGTGCTCGGTTACACGTGGCTTGGCAAAGACGAGGACTACGGCTCGGCGCTGGTCGACGCCAGTTTCTACGCGCTCAACTTCGCGCGGCATCGCGTGACGGCCGCGCTGGTCTGGCAGCCCGTGAAGCAAGTCGAGTTGCGGCTCGACAACGAGTACCGCCAACAGGAGCCGAACTTTCTCCGGCGCAGCAGCAATCAGGCGATCATCTCGGCGGCGAGCGTGCGTTGGTTCGTGCCGCAGGTGCGCGGGCTCGAGGTGTCGGTGCAGGTCGACAATCTTTGGAACTGTGGCTTCGAGGAAGTGCCGGCAGTGCCGGCCGCGCCACGGCAATACTCGGCCGGGATCGCTTACCGTTGGTGAGCGGCGTGAGTGCCGCCTGCCGACGGAGCGTCAGTCCCGGCCTTCGCGGAGCTCCGGGCTCGCTGCGATCCTCAGAAGTCCAACCCGAGGAGCAGCCGCCAGGACGAGTAGTCTTGCAGGCGGCTTTCCTTTTCGCGGCTGCGCACGTCGTTGCGGATCGCGAGCACGAGATTCTCGGTGAACTTTTTGCTGAGCTCGAACTGGCTTTCCCAGCCGGAGTCGCCGCCATCGATCGAGAAATAGCGGATGCCGCGCTCGGTGAGCTTCATGTTCCATGGGAGCTTGAACTCCGCCTCGATGAAGAACGACTCGACGTTGCGCGTCGTGTGCCCCTCGGAGCTGAGGTTCCAGATGTCGTAGATGTTCTCGGCGAGACCGAGGCGGAGCTTCTTGCCCGGCCGATCCCACACGGTGCGGCCCGCGCCGAGTTCGTGTTGGATCAGGAAGTAGTCGGCCGCGACGCCATCGACGACGTAGTTCTGATTCCACTCGATCGAAGGGTGCGCGATGGTGAACCAACGTTTCGTGATGTCGTGGCGCCAGTAGGCGCCGCCTTTAGTGAGGTCGGTGCTGGTGACGTCGTTGGTGCTGCTGAACTCGTACCGCCCCTCGACGCGGAATTCGTCTGCGGTCCATTTGCGCTCCATGCGGCCTTCCAGCACTTCGGTGTGGCGCTCGCTGGTGTCGACGACGACTTGCGAGGAAAACGCGACGCGCCCGTGCCAGGGACCGAAGAACTGGCGCAAGCTGTTTGCGAGCCGCTCCACGATCCGTCGCTCTTCGGCGAGTTCGGCGTCGGGTTTGCCCGGGGCTGAATTTGCGACGGTGGCCGCGGGAGCGGGGGACACGGGTGACGTGGCGGGCGGCGGCGTGGCGACTACGGTGCCTCGTGCCAGCGCGGGAACTTGGCGGATCACCTCCGCCTGAGACTTCGGCACGCGCAGCTCGCCGAAGCGGTTCGAGCGAAAGACGATCGTGCCGCCCTCCTCGGAAATGAGACGTCCCTGGATCCGGTCGCCATCGGTGTACACGAGCACGTCGTCGGCGACCGGCACGGCGCGGAGGGCGGAGGCGAGGAACAGCGAGACGAAGACGAGGGGCGGGAGCCAGCGCGAGCGGCGGAAGCGGCGAAAGGGAGGCGGCATCGTGTCGAGTGACCGCGGAAACAGACGTGTGTTTCTCAGCGGAGGTTGCAGATGAAAAACGTTTTCGCGCCGAAGAGAGCGCCGGAGCCGGGCGCAGGCAAGTCGGTGGAGGGCGAGCGGCGCCGTTTACGGTCAAACGGCGCCTGATCGGATCGCGTGGCAGGGCGAGGCGAGCGCCCAGCAAAAAGCCCCGCGGCTTGTGGGCCGCGGGGCGAAGGGGGAGCTGAGCGACTGCGGCGCCCAACTACGAGGAAGTGGACGGTCAGCCCTGTTGGGCCGGCTTGCCGCCGGTCAGTGCCGCCGGGGCGGCGGGGCGTTTTTCGGGGAGGGCGCGGGTGGCGATCTCGTTGAGCACGCGGGCGACGAAGTCGTCCTGCTTGATCACGCCTTCGTCGCCCTTGGCGCGGCTGCGGACCGACACGCTGAGCGCCTCGGCTTCCTTCTGGCCGATCACGAGCGCGTACGGGATCTTCTCCACTTCGGCCCGGCGGATCTTGGCGCCGAGCTTGTCGTTCGAGGTGTCGAGGGAAACGCGCACGCGGGCGTCCTTGAGGCGGCGGTAGAGCGCGTCGCAGGCGTCCATCACCTTGTCGGAAATGGGGAGGATGCGGACCTGCTCGGGCGCGAGCCAGACGGGGAAGTCGCCGGCGAAGTGCTCGATGAGCACGCCGCAGAAACGCTCCATCGAGCCGAAGGGCGCGCGGTGGATCATGACCGGGCGGTGCGGCTTGTTGTCGGCGCCGACATAGGA
>DATGXA010000347.1:0-12311 GCA_035299125.1 Opitutaceae bacterium | reverse complement strand
CGGTGCGCTCGTCGGCTCGGCCACCGTCGACGGGCCGGAGGAGGCCCGCCGTCTCGCCTTCACCGGTACGCTGCAAGGCGCGAATCTCTCTCGCCTCGTGCAGACCTGGATGGATTACCGTGCGCGCACCGCCCCGCCCGGCACGCCGCCGCTCCCCGACAGCGCGAAACGCCTCGGCGAAGCGGGCCGCGTGAACCTCTCGCTCGATGCCGCCGGGCCGATCGCGGATCTCTACGCGTTGCAGGGCAGCGGAGCGGTCACCGTGCACGGCGCGCAGCTCGCCGAGATCGAGATGTTCGGCGCGCTCTCGCGGGCTTTGCGCGGCACGCTCTTCGGGTTCACCTCGCTCCAGTTCAGCGACGCGAACGCCAAATTCGCCCTCAACGGCGAGCACCTTGATTTCACCTCGCTGCGGCTCACCGGTCCGATGGCCGCGATCCGCGGCAAGGGCCGCTACACGATGCCGAACAGCGGGCTCAATTTCGACGTGATGCTCTATCCGTTTCGCGAGAGCAACTTCCCGGTCTTCAGCGTCGTCGGCACGATCCTCACGCCGCTCACCCACATGCTCGAGATCCGCCTTTCCGGTACGCTCGCCAAGCCGGAATGGTCGCTCGCCGTCGGCGCCGAGAGCTTGCCGACCGGACAGGCCGCTCCGCCGGCCGCGCCCGCCACGCCGCCCGCCGCCGGCGGCGAAACTCCGGTCGCGCCGCCCGCGCATTGAATTTTTTGCGCAACTCGCCCAGCTTCAGCGCGTCGTCGCCGTGAAACTGATCTCCCCACCTTCCGTGTTCGTGCTGTGCGCGCTCGTCGCGGGCCTGGCCGGCTGCGCGACCACCGCGACCGGCCCCGCGCCGTTGCCGGCGGTCGCGTGCGAGCTGAGCTGCTCGGACCCGAATGCCACGCTCGCGTTTGGCTCGGTGCTCGAGCTGCGCCTCGTCGACTTTACGCGCCCGGATTCGCGGCCGTCGGTGCTCGCCGAGCGGATCGAGTCCAACCCCGGGCAGCCGCCGCTGCGTTTCCACCTTCTCTACAACACCGCTGCGATCGACCCGACGCACGACTACGGCGTCGAGGCGCGCATCCTCCACAAGGGCCGGCCGCTCTGGGTGCAGCCCGAGCCGGTGCCGGTGATCACCAAGGATCACCCGGTCACGGTCTCGATCGTGTTGCAGCCGCCGTCCTGAACCGCCGTCCCGCCATGGCTTCCGCGCTATTCGCGCAACGCGTCGTCTGGATCACGGGCGCCTCCTCCGGCATCGGCGAGGCGCTGGCGGTTGCGTTCGCGCGGGAGGGTGCGCAGCTCGTGCTCTCGAGCCGACGCGAGGAGGAGCTCGAGCGGGTGGCGGCGCGCTGCACAGGCGGGCTGCGGCCGTTCGTGCTGCCGCTCGATCTCACGCGGCCGCAGGAGTTCGCCCCGGCGGCGGCGGCGGTGCAGACACGTTTCGGCCGGCTCGATGTTCTCGTGAACAACGGTGGGGTGGGCGAGCGGGCGTTTGCGCAGGACACGTTGCCCGCGGTCGAGCGCGCGGTGATGGAGGTGAATTATTTCGGCGCGGTCGGGCTCACGAAGGCGGCGCTGCCGATCCTGCTCGCGCAGCGTAACGGCTGCATCGTGACCGTGAGCAGCGTGATGGGCTATGTGGGCACGCCGAAACGCGCGGCCTACGCGGCGTCGAAGCACGCGTTGCGCGGTTGGTTCGATTCGCTGCGCGCCGAGATCGAGCCGCAGGGCGTGCACGTTTGCCTCGTCTGCCCCGGCTGGGTGCGGACGAACATCTCGCGCAACGCGCTCACCGCCGACGGTGCCGCGCATGCCCGCATGGATCGCACGCAGGAACGCGGTGTCCCGCCCGAGCGCGTCGCCGAGGCGACGCTGCGCGCGGTGCTGCGCCGGCGCGACGAGATCCTCGTGGGCGGCGGCGAGCTGTGGGCGGTGCGGCTGAAACGACATTTCCCGCGCCTCTGGGCGTGGGTGCTGCGGCGCGCGGTGGCGCGCGGGCTGTTCTGACATTGCGCCCGCGCCGGTGCGCACGTCCCCTCGTTTCCGGCCATGGCGATCGTCGAATCCAGGAAAAGCTACGACCCGCGCCTGCTCCTGTTCTACGGGATCCTGGGTGCGATGCTGCTCATCCTCGTCGGCGGATTGTTCTTCCGGCAACTCCTGCGGACCGACGAGTACGTGGAACGCGAGAAGGTGCAGAACCAGCGGCGCGTGCTCATCCCCGGGCCGCGCGGCAACATCACCGATCGCGAGGGCCGCATCATCGTCGGCAACCGCCCGCATTTCTCCGCGGTGTTGCACCTCGCGGAGCTGCGGCGGGAGTTCCGCCGCGAGCTGATCCAGATCGTGCGGAACTACCGCGACATGGAGCGCGAGGTCCGGCCTTCGGGGCGCGAGCTCGAGAGCCTCGCGCGCGTCGCGGTCGCGCAGCGTTACCTCGATCAGGTGAACCACATCCTCGGGCGCACCGAGCGCGTCGACGCCAATGCTCTCGATCGCCACATCGGCCAGGAACTGCTGTTGCCGTACGTCCTCGTCGATGATCTCAGCCCGACCGAATACGCGCGCCTCCTCGAGCAGTTGCCGGTGCGTGGTCCGCTCCAGGTCTACAGCTCCAGCAAACGCAATTATCCGTACGGCAACGCCGCCGCGCACCTGCTCGGCTACGTGGGATCCAACGACGAGCTGCCGGCCTCCGAGGTGGAGGGCGAGGATCTGCGGACCTTTCACGTCAAGGGCACGATCGGTCGAGCGGGTCTCGAGAAACAATTCGACGACCAGTTGCAGGGCCAGACCGGCGGTATCATCTACCGCGTCGATCCGGCGGGGTTCAAAATCGATCCGCCGCTGCACCGTCTCAAACCGCAGCAGGGGCAGAATCTCGCGACCAGTCTCGATATCGATCTGCAGCTCGCCGCCGAGCGCGAGCTGACCGGCATGGTCGGCGGACTCGCCGTGGTGGACATCGCCACCGGCGAGGTGCTCGCGCTCAGCAGCAAGCCCGACTACGACCTCAACGAGGTCTCGCCGCGCATGTCGACCGAGACGTTCAAGCGCATCAACGAGGAGGGCGGCTGGTACAACCGTGCGTTGCAAGGCCTGTATCCGCCGGGTTCGACGTTCAAGATCGTCACCGCATGCGCCGCGCTGCGCGCCCACTCGATCACGCCCACGGAGCAGTTCACTTGCAACGGCTACTACCAGGTCGGCAACCGCCTCTTCGAGTGCCACAACAAGCACGCGCACGGTCAGGTCGCGCTCAGCCACGCGCTCGAGGTGAGCTGCAACGTTTACTTCTACCAGGTCGGCCTCGAGGCCGGTATCGACGCCATCGCCGCCGAGGCGCGCCGTTTCCATCTCGACCGCCCGACCGGGATCGAGCTGCCCGCGGAAGTGAAGCTGATGAACGTGCCCGATCCCGAGTGGAAGAAGAAGCGGGACGGAGCGAACTGGAATCCTGGCGACACGGCGAACGTGTCGATCGGGCAGGGCGCGCTGCAGTTCACGCCGCTGCAGATGGCGAGCATGGTCGCGTCGTTCGCGCGCCGCGAGGCCCTCACCGTGCCGACGATCCTGCGCCAACCCGGTCGCTCACCCGCCGGCAATCAGCCCCGCGTCCCGCTCGATCTTCCCGATGCCGAATACCGGGCCATCGTCGACGGCCTCGAAAAGGTGATCGAGACGGGCACGGCGAAGACCGCGCGGATCCCGGGCCTCCGTATCGCCGGCAAGACCGGCACGGCGCAGAAGACGCAGCGCGACCTCAAGACCCAGCAGGTGGAGAAGATCAACATCGCGTGGTTCGTCTGCTTCGCTCCCGCGGACAATCCGGAGATCGCCATCGCGATCGCGCTCGAGGGCGGCGAGCCCGATGTCGAATACGGCGGCGGCCGCTACAGCGCCCCGATCGCGAAGGCGGTGTTGAAGGAATATTTCGCCAAGAAGGAGCGCCGCGCGAACCTCCAGCCGCTGTTCAGGATCACCGCGCAGCCGTGACCGCGAGCAGCCACCGCTGCGTCATGGCCGGAGTTTGTCGGCCCGCCCCGGTGCAACGATGACGCCGGCGCATCGCTCGCCGGGCGCCGCTCTGCCGAGTAGCCCGGTCACACGCCGCAGGTTTTCCACGACGCCGTCGGTTCGGCGAAGTGTTTCTGGACGTCAAACTGTTCGAATAACGGCGCGTTACGTGCTTCCGCTTTTTTCCGTGCAGCGCGCCCTTCGTTGGGCGAACATTTTTCCATTCATCATGAACATCCACGAGTTTCAGGCGAAGGCGCTCTTCGAGAAATTCGGCATCGCAGTGCCGAGAGGAGTGCCGGCGAAATCGGTTACCGAATTCGCCTCGGCCGTGCAGACACTAGGGGATGGACCGAGCGTCGTTAAGGCGCAGATCCACGCTGGTGGGCGCGGCAAAGGCACATTTGTCGACGGCTACAAAGGCGGCGTGAAGCTCGCCAAGACGCCGACCGAAGCGATCGAGATCGCGCGCCACATGCTCGGCAACACGCTGGTGACCCTCCAGACCGGCCCCGCCGGCCGCAAGGTCAACACCGTCTATTTCACCGAGGCCGTCTCCATCAAGAAGGAGTACTACCTCGCGATCCTTCTCGACCGCGGCTCCTCCCGCCCGGTCATCATCGCCTCCACCGAGGGCGGTGTGGAGATCGAGAAGGTCGCGCACGAGACGCCCGAGAAGATCACCAAGGTCTTCATCGATCCCGCCGTGGGCCTCCAGGGGTATCAGACCCGCCAGGTCGCGTTCGGCCTCGGCTTCAAGGGCGACGAGTTCAAGGCCGCCTGCAAGCTCGTCGACGCCCTCTACCGCTGCTGGTGGGAGCTCGACTGCTCGATGGTCGAGATCAACCCGCTCATCACCACCGGCGACGGCCGCGTGCTCGCCCTCGACGCCAAGGTGTCGTTCGACGACAACGCGCTCTTCCGCCACCCCGAGGTCGTCGCCCTGCGCGATCTCAACGAAGAGGACCCGAAGGAGGTCGAGGCTTCGAAGTACAACCTCTCGTACATCGCGCTCGACGGTAACATCGCCTGCCTCGTCAACGGTGCCGGCCTCGCCATGAGCACGATGGACATCATCAAGCACTACGGCGGCAACCCGGCGAACTTCCTCGATGTCGGCGGTGGCGCTTCCAAGGACCAAGTCGCCGCGGCGTTCAAGATCATCCTCACCGACAAAAACGTGAAGGGGATCCTCGTGAACATCTTCGGCGGGATCATGGACTGCAACGTCATCGCCACCGGCATCGTCGCGGCCGTGAAGGAGACCTCCCTCACGATTCCGCTCGTCGTTCGCCTCGAGGGCAACAACGTCGACGCCGGCAAGAACACGCTCGCCGCCTCCGGCCTCACGCTCACCACAGCCACATCGATGGCCGACGCCGCCGAGAAGATCGTCAGACTCGTCGCCTGACGGGAGAAAACGCGTAACCGCAACCGAAACACCAACCGCTTTTCTCCCATGTCCATTCTCATCACTCCCGAAACCCGCGTCCTCGTTCAGGGCATCACCGGCGATTTCGGCGGACGCCACGCCAAGCTCTCCCTCGACTACGGCACGCAGGTCGTCGCCGGCGTCACGCCCGGCAAGGGCGGGCAGTTCTTCGAGCACGGCAGCCACAAGGTTCCGATCTTCAACACCGTCGCCGAGGCCGCGCAGGCCACCGGCGCCACCGCCGCCGCCGTGTTCGTGCCGCCGCCCTTCGCCGCGGATGCGATCCTCGAGGGCGTCGACGCCAAGCTCGACCTCGTCGTCGCGATCACTGAGGGCATTCCGATTCGCGACATGGTCCGCGTGAAGCGCGCCATGGCCGGCTCGAAGACGCGCCTCGTCGGCCCGAACTGCCCCGGTATCGTGACTCCCGGCACCGGCAAGGACAGCAACGGCGGCTGCCGCATCGGCATCGCCCCCGGCTACATCCACAAGAAGGGCCACGTGGGCGTCGTCTCCCGCTCTGGCACGCTTACCTACGAGGCCGTCTACCAGCTCACCACCCGCGGCATCGGCCAGTCGACGAGCGTCGGCATCGGCGGCGACCCGGTGAACGGCACCTCCCACCTCGACGTCATCAAGCTTTTCAACGAGGACCCCGACACTTGGGGCATCATCATGATCGGCGAGATCGGCGGCAGTGCCGAAGTCGAAGCCGCGCGTTGGATCAAGGCGAACTGCAAGAAGCCCGTCGCCGGCTTTATCGCCGGCGCGACCGCTCCAGCCGGCCGCCGCATGGGCCACGCCGGCGCGATCGTCGGCGGCGCCGAGGATACCGCCGCCGCGAAGATCAAGGTCTTCCAGGAATGCGGCATCGAAGTCGCCGCCACCCCGTCCGACATGGCCGACGCCCTCATTCGCGCCGCGCAGCGGCTGGGCGCGAAACTCGCGTAACGTTTTCGAACATGACGCCGCTCGCGCGAGCAGCGTCTCATCCAAGGCCGGGCCCCAACGCCCGGCTTTTTTCGTTTTTCGGGGCCGCGCACAACGACCTCTACGGAAGAACAACCCTGACGCGCGACGAGTGAACGGTTCGCTGGGGCGCTGAAAAGAGCGCGCGCCTCCCGAAAACGAAAAGGCCACGTCGCGGACGTGGCCTTGATCATTTGGGCGCACCAATCGCGCCCGCCAAGGGGAGGTTATTTCACCTCGATCACGCTGCTGGCGGCGGCGAGACCGTCGGCTTCGGCTGTGAGGCGGAGCGTGCCGGCGGTGGCGGGCGCCTGCACGATCACCTGCGCGAGACCGTTGAAGAGGCTGCGCTGGGCCTGCGGCGCAGGTGTGGTCACGCGGAGCGTGCCGAGACGCGTGAGCTGCGGCAGGCGGCGCCGTTGCCAGTCCGGGAACGGCGTAACCAACACGCGGACTCGGTTGGCGCCGTTCGCGAGTTGCGCAGCGGTCAGCGTGAGCGCCGGGCCGGCGGTCGCGGTGTCGAGGTCGCGGGCGAGTTCGATGCCGTTGAGCCAGACCGTTGTCCTGGTGCCGAAGGCCGGCAGGAAAAGCTCGATGCTGACGCCGGCCGGCAGATCGCCGGCGGAGAAGTCGGCAGCGAGTTCGTAGAGTTCGCCCTCCTTCGGCAGCGGCGCCTTCCAGTCGCCGACGGCGACGAGCGACCGCATTTCCTCTTCGGTGGCGGGCGTTACGCCTGGTGCGACGATGCGGCCGCGCCAGTTTTCGAGACCTGTATTGGCGAGCGTCGGCAGGAACCGATCGGGTTCGTGGCAGCTCGGATCGCCGTTGCCTACTCCGAGGATTTCGCCGCCGGCGATGGAGAAGCGCACGGGTAGGTTTGCGGTCGGCACGAAGCGGCCTTGCGCGTCGCGCGCCTCGACGGCGAAGACGGTCGCATCGGTGCCGTCGGCGGTGAGCGTGGGGCGGTCGGGTGTTAGGACGAGCCGGGTCGCGGGACCGGTGGTCTCGACACGCGTTGTGTCGACGAGTTTTCCACCGCGGAAGCCGCGCGCCTCGACCACGCCGGGTTCATACGGGACCGACCATTCGACGCGGTCGTACTGCGGCACCGCTTTGCGCCCGAGCGAGCGGCCGTTGAGGAGGAGCTCGACCTCCTCGTGGTTCGTGTACGTGCCGACGGTGATCGTCTCGCCCTCGCGGCCGTTCCAGTTCCAGTGCGGATAGACGTGGAGCACGGGCTGCGCGGTCCACATCGCCTGCAGATAGTAGAAGGAGTCCTTCGGGAAACCGCAGGTGTCGACGAGCCCGTACTGCGAGCTCACGGCGGGGAAGCTGTAGGGGTTCGATTCGCCGCGGTAGTCGAAGCCGGTCCAGAAGAAGAGTCCGGCGAGGTAGGGCCGCGCGGCGAAGTGTTTCCAGCCGGCGATGCAGTTGGCGCCGGAATCGCCGATCAGGGTCGGGTTGTGCGCCTGGTGCGCGCGAGCGGCATCGGTGAAATAGATCCCGCGCGTGCATTGCGCCGTGGTCTCCTCGGTGCCGAGCGAGGGCTGATCGGGAAACTTCGCGTGCTGCTCGTCGGTGCTGCCGTGGGTGTAGTAGTTGTAGCCCATGACATCGGTCGTGGTGGAGCTGCCGGCGCCCCAGCCGCCGCTGATCGCGACGGTGGTGCGGCGGCTCGGGTCGAGCCGCTCGGCGAAGGCGCGCATAGTCGCGGTGACGCGTGCGCCGAACTCATTGCCCTCGATCGCCCATTCCTCGTTGCCGAGCGACCAGAGGAAGATGCTCGGGTGGTTGCGGTCGCGGCGGATCATCGCGGTGAGCTCGTCGAGCTGCGCGGCGTTGGTGCCCATGAGCCGGTTCTCGTCGAGGACGAGGATGCCGAGGCGGTCGCAGACATCGAGCAACTCGGGCGCAGGCGGGTTGTGCGAGCAACGGAGCGCGTTGTTGCCCATCTCCTTCAGGCGGCGCATGCGGAATTCCCAGAGCGAATCTGGCAACGCAACGCCGACGCCGGCGTGGTCCTGGTGGTTGTTGGTGCCTTTGATGACGACGTGCTTCCCGTTGAGGAAGAAGCCTTCGTTGGCGTCGAAGCGCAGGGTGCGGATGCCGAAGGCGGTCTCGTACCGATCGACCACGGCGCCCGCGCTGCGGGCGGTCGTGACGAGGCGGTAGAGGTTCGGCTCCTCGAGCGACCAGAGGCGCGGCTGCACGACTGCGAGCGTCTGCGAAACCGCGCTTTGGCGACCGGCGGCGAGCGTGAGTGCGGCGGCGGATTGCCGGCCGATCTCGCGGCCGTCCGGATCGAGGATCGCGTGCTCCAAGACGAGGTCGGCCGCTCGGGTGCCGTCATTGGCGACCGTTGTTTCGACCTTCACCTGCGCGGCGGCGAAATCGGGCGAAACCTCGGCCGAAACAAACGTGCCCCATCGCGCGACGTGGACGGGGGCGGTCTTGGTGAGCCACACGTGGCGATAGATGCCCGCACCTTCGTAGTACCACCCCTCCTCGAGGGTGGCATCGGCGCGTACGACGATCACATTCTCCGCGTCGTATTTGAGATAGTCGGTCAGGTCGTAGCGGAAGCCCATGTAGCCACTCGCCTGTCGGCCGAGGAAGAAGCCGTTCACCCACACCTGTGAGTCGCGGAAAACGCCATCGAACTCGATGCCGATACGGCGGCCGGCGTCGGCCGCCGGGACGGTGAACGTCTTGCGGTACCAGCCGACGCTACGCTCGGGGAAATTGCGGCCGATCGCCTTGTAGCCGTGGCTGTGGCTGCCGTTGGCGGCGAAGGGCGCCTCGACCGCCCAGTCGTGCGGCAGGTCGAGCTGTCGCCAGGCGCGGTCGTCGAATTTCGGCGACGCGGGGCCGTCGCCGTAGCCGGCCTTGGTCACATAGGAGAAATAGGCCGTCGCGAAATCGAAGTCCTTGGCGGGATCGGTCGCGTGGCCGAGGGCGAAGCGCCACCCGGCATCGAAGTTCAACCGCTCGCGCGGCGCCGCGGCCGCAGCGGGCGCGGTGGCGACGATGGGCTGCACTGACGGGGGAACGACGGCGGGCAACGTGGCCGTGCACACGGCGAACGTGGCGACGGCGGCGGCCGTGCGGAGGGACAACATTGGGGGGAACATACGGCGTCCAACGAAAGAACGCCGCTCGCGACTCGCGAGCGAATAAGCGCTAAATCCTCGCTGCCCGGTGGTCGCGCTGGAAGCGCCGCTGGCGAACGGCGCGATCGATGCTGAGCGCGCGTGACCCTCGGCCGCCGCGGGCCCTGTGCCAAACATCACTCCCAGCCGATCTCGCGCCCGCGGTTCTGCTCCTCGAGCCAGCGTTGCAGCGGCGCGAAGTATTCCACCATCGCGCGCGTCGAGAGCTCTTCTCCGGTGGCCTCGCGGAGCAATGACTGCCAGTCCTCGGTCGCGCCTCTTTCGAGGATGGTGCGGAGAAACGCACCGACTTCGGGGTTGCCCGAGAGATCGCACGATTGGGGCGGCTGGTGCAGGATGGCCTTCGCGATGTGGTCGAGCAGCTGGAAGCGGATCACGGTCGCGATCGCGTAGTTCGCGTAGTAGCCGGGCACGGAGTTGATGTGCGTCTTCGTGGCGGCGTCGCAGTACTCCTCACCGCGCTCGGCCGGCGGTTCGATGCCCTGGAAATCGCGCACGTATTGCCACCAGCGGGCGTTCCACTCGGCGGCGGGCAGGTTGCCGGCATAGAGATCGGCCTCCCAGTGCGTCATCGTGCCGGAGGCGAACGCCATGAACGGCAGCGTGGGATTGAGCGCGTCGTTGAGGAGAAACGCCACCGGGTCGGGCGCGGTGTCGGCGGCGACGAGCCCGAGGCGCCGGAGGTACGGCGCCTGGAAACAGGCGGCGCCGCCGAGCTCGGCGATGCCCTCGTGGAAGCCGGAGTTGGGCGCGTCGCGCAACAGCGCCGGGATGCCGGGCCGGGAGTACGCGAGCATGTAGAACGCGTGCCCGAATTCGTGATGCGCGGTGCCGAACCAGTTGCTGTCGGGGGTGACGTTCATCAGCGCGCGCACGTCCTGCCCGAGGTCGATGTGGTAGCAGAACGCGTGGGTGCTCTTCTTGCGCGTGGCGTCGGCGGGCAGCGGGTAGAAATCGGATTGCTGCCAGAAGCTCGCCGGCAGCGGCGTGAAGCCGAGGCTGGTGTAGAAACGTTCGGCGGTCTGCACGATCCACTCGCGCGGCCGACGCGCGATCGCGGCGTCGATGTCGGTCGCGGCGACGAGTCCGGGCCATTCCTGACCGTAGCGGTTCGCGAGCCAGTGCGCGGGGATGCGTTTCGGCACGGGTTGGCCGTAGCGTTTCGCGAGTTCGTGTTTCGTCCACGTGTGGAGCTGCAGGTAGAGCGGACGGAGCGCGCGGAGAAACTCGTCGTTGAGGCGGACGAGCTCCTCGGCGTCGAGGCCGTAGACCGCGTACTGGAGCGAGAGGAAGTCGGCGTAGCCGAGCTCGCGGGCGACGCCGTTGCGCAGCTCGCGCAGGCGGACGAGGCCTGGCTTGAGGGTGGCGCCGATCGTCTTCGACGCCTCCCACAACTCGCGTCGCTCGGCTAGATCGGTCGAGGCGAGCAGGCGTTGGTCGATGTCGTTCGGCGTGACCGGGGCGCCGCGGAACGTGAACGTGTAGCTGTTCAGCGCGGCATCCTGGCGTGTCTCGGCTTCGATGCGCTCGTTCGCCAGCTGTGGGTTGGTCATCGGGGCCTCGGCGGCGGCGAGCAGAAGCCGCTCGAGCTGGCGGACGGAGTTCGGCGCCAGCTCGCCGCGGTGGGTGAGCAGTTCGCGCGCCTCGGCGATGAGCGCGGGATTGCCGACGAAGGCGCTGTAGGCCTTCGACGCGGTCTCCGCGGCGGCTTCGTGCTCGGGCGTGACGTCGGTGCTCACGTCCCAATCGGTCGACTCGCGCAGGGTGATCAGCGACTGGTAACCGGCGTTGGCGAGCGCGAGGAAACGATCGGCGCGTTCCTGGATTGGTGAAACCGTCCCGGCCTGCAGGAGGGCGCTGCCGCCGAGGACGGCGGCGAGGGCGCACGCGCGAGCGGCGGCAAGGGCGCGGTGGGAACGAAGGTGGTTTGTCATGAAAGAATCATGGCGGCGGGAACCGCCGGTGTGGGGCCATCGTCGTCGGCGAGTATGCGTGGGAGGAGATCGATCGCGTGGAGAAAGGCTGCGAGCTTCCGTCCGGTCGGAGTCCGCTCCGCCTCGGAGGCGAGCGCGAGTAGTGCGGCTTTCACGAGAAACGTATGGTCGAGAACCAGCGGTGGCACCTCAGCCTGGCTGTCGCGTACGGCGCGGATGCGGCGCTCCACGAGCGGAGCCAGCCAGGCGGCATCGGGCCCGGCGGTGCGGGCAAAGGTCTCGAGCGCCTGTTCGCGGCGACCGTCGGCGAGCAGACGTTCGCCGGTGAGATACACGACGAGCGGGTTGTTGGGCCAGATGCGCACGGCCTCGCCGAGTTCGCGGTCCATCTGTTTCCAATCCTTCTCGGAGGCGTAGCCGTACGCGAGCGCGGCGTGGACCACCGCGAGGAGCTGGCGACCGTGTTCGTCGTCGCCGGAGAGTTTCGCGGCTTCGCGCGCGGCGAGTTCGGTGAACCCGAGGCGGCTGAACGTGAGGGCGCGGGCCAACGGCACGAGCGGCGCAAGCTCGGGGCGATCGAAGGGAGCGACCTCGGCGCGCTCGAGTTCCACGAGGGCGAAGCCGCCTTTGCCGAGCGCGGCGTACGCGAGAGCGAGTCCGAGCGAAAACTCCCCGGGCTCGCGGGCGGCAAACGTTTCGAGCCGCTGTGCGGCGAGCAACCAATCGGTGCGCGCGAGCGGCGGGCGCGGGGCGGACAACTCGGGGGCGGGCGGAGCGACATCGGC
>DATGXA010000346.1:0-6463 GCA_035299125.1 Opitutaceae bacterium | reverse complement strand
TCGGCGGCTCGCTCGCGAGCGCGGTCCACGTTGCGCCGCTGTCGGCGGACCAGGCGGCGCGGACCTCGGCGGTGCGATTGCGAATGGTGCCGACGCGCACGAGGTATTCCGGGCGGCGGCCGGCGAAGACGATGCTCTCGGAGTTCGCGAAGCGCGGCGGCGCGGTGAACTGGAACTGCGGGCGATCGAGGTCGTCGTGCCGGTAGCCGTCGAGATCGCCGAGCGCGCTGACGAGATGCGGGCCGACCGGCGGGCTGATCAGGCCGAGCGGGACGGTTTCCTCGAGGCCGTTGTCCTGAAACCACCATTGGACCGCTTGGCCGGCGTCGGCTGCGGCGAGGTTGCGCGAGGCCCAGATGCCATAGCCGGTGGTGAAGAGCGCGTGGTTGGCGTCGAAAGGATCGATCTTCACATCGCTCATCCAGTGCGGCGTGTGGTGCTCGGTCCAGCTGGCGCCGGAGTGATCCCACTCGGAGGTCTCGAGCAACGGCCGCCATGTGCGGCCGGCGTCGGTGCTGCGGTAGATCTCGTCGTGCGGCTCGAAGTGGCAGAACGTGGAAGCGAGGACCGTATCCGGGGTCGCGGGGTCGAACGTCACCGCGCCGTACCCGAAACCGGTGCGCGGTTTCTGGTCGCCGCGAGCGGGCGTGATGTCGGTCCAAGTGCCGCTGGTGATGTCGAATCTCCACACGGCGCCGTCGGTCATCGTGTTCGGACCGGGGTCGTTGCCGTAGGCGAGGTAGAGCACGCCCGCCGGCGTGAGCGCCGCGCGGGTGGGCCGAAAACCGAGGGGCTGTCCGGGGACGGGTTGCCAGGTCGCGCCGGCATCGGTCGAGCGGAAGAGGCTCGTCTCCCGAGTGGAGACGGCCGCATAGACGACGGAAGTCGGCCGGCCGGCGGTGCCGCCGCGCGGATCGAAGAGGATCCAGATGATGCCGACCATCTGCGGCATGCGCGGGTCGCCGGAGTTGGCGGCCGGCGAAGTGGCGACCGCGGGAAACGACGCCACGCGCGACCAGGTGGCGCCGCGGTCGGCGCTGCGCCAGAGCCCGGCGTCGCGCGAGCCGAGGAACAGGATACGGCCGTCGAGCGGATCGACGGCGAGGCGCTCGCCGTTGCCGCGGCCGGCCTCGTTGCCGCCGAGTCGGAACGGCAGCTCGGTGCGTTGCCACGTCGCGCCGCGGTCGGCGGAGCGGAGCAGGGCGGCATTGGGCATCTCGGGGCGGTTGTAGATTCCTGCGGCGAGATAGACCCGAGCCGGGTCGCACGGATCGAGCGCGATGCCGTCGACGCCGGTCAGGTGCCAGTCGTCCATGCCGAGCGAGTCGGTGAGCGGGATCCACCGCTCGGCCGTGGCATCCCAGCGGTAGGCGCCGCCCACATCCGTGCGCGCGTAGGCGAGGCCGCGCTCGGCGGGGTGAAAGACGAGTCCGGTCACAAACCCGCCGCCGCGGATTTGGACGTTGCGGAACGCATAGGGCGCGGTGGCGGTGTCCGCGAGGGCAGGCACGGCGGTGAACGAACCGAGGACGAGCGCGCCGAGGGTAAGGAAAGGGAGGCGAAGCATAGGGGATCAGCAGCAGATTTCGCGACCGATCCGCCCGCAAGAGAAACCCCCGGAAGCAACCTGACGGCGAAGGCTGCGGCGCGCGTTTGATGCGTTGGCGCCGTGGTGTGTGTGCGGAGAAACGCTCGCGGCACTCCGCATCCGGTCCGCCATCACTCCCCGATGATTTTCACGAGGACGCGTTTGCGGCGGAGGCCGTCGAACTCGCCGTAGAAGATCTGCTCCCAGGGGCCGAAATCGAGTTTCCCCTCGGTCACGGCGACGACGACCTCGCGGCCCATGAGCGTGCGCTTGATGTGGGCGTCGGCGTTGTCCTCGCCGCGGTTGTGGGCGTATTGGTTGTGCGGTTTCTCGGGCGCGAGGCGCTCGAGCCATTTCTCGAAATCGGCGTGGAGGCCGCTCTCGTCGTCGTTGATGAAGACGGAGGCGGAGATGTGCATGGCGTTGACGAGGCAGAGACCCTCGCGGATGCCGCTGGCGCGCAACTCGGTCTCGATTTGCGGCGTGATGTTGAGGAACGCGCGGCGCGCGGGCACCTCGAACCAGAGCTCCTTGCGGTGCGACTTCATGGCGCGAGCTTGCCGAGGGCCGGCGCCGGGCCAAGCGGCGAACCGTGCGCAGTCGGACGCGGGCGGGGCCAGCGTCGGGAAAAATCGGTTGCCCTGTATTTCTCGGCTATCGATCGTCGACGCGGATGGTCACCCCACGCATTCTCACCCCACTTGCAGCTGCATTGTTCATCCTTGCCGGCTGCAACACCACCAACCGTGTCGCGGTTCCCGCCGCTGCCGCCCCGAGCCTCGGAGGCACCGCGAGCCGCGTGCTCGTACCGAATCCGGAGGTTTCGGCGCGCATTCCCGGCTCGAATATCGCCGGCGCTTCGATCGCCGCCTGCTCCGCCGTCCCCGGCGGATTTCTCGTGGGCGCCATCATCGGCGCGGCGAGCAGCGGCGCGGATTCCGCGATCGAGAACCGGCAGGCGAAGACCGCCGAGACGCTCGTCACGCCGATCCGCAACGTGCTCGTCGGCGTCGACACGCCGGAGCAGATCGCTGCCGAGCTGCGGGCGGCGCTCGCGGGCAACGTCCAGTTCCAGCCGGAGTTGCTCGTGCTCGACCGGCAGGCGTTGCCGAAGAAGGACGTGATCAAGACCTGGCTCGAACAGGCGCCGCACCGCACGCTGCTGCTCGTGCGTTGCGACTACTATTTCACCGCCGATTTCGGGCGGCTGGTGGTCGACGCCACCGTCGATGTCATCACCGACGACGGGAAGCTGCGGGCCCTCGGCACGAAACGTTTCCTGCCGTTTCCCGGCCTCTATCACAACTACCTCGCGACCGACATCGCACTCGGTGGCGCCTCGCGCGACAAGGAGGCCAACGCCGCCGCTTGGGCCGCCCGCGGGGATGCGTTGCGCGGACAACTCGCCGCTGCGGTGCGCGAGCTCTCCGCGATGATCGCCTATGACCTCCAACAACCGGCGACAGCCACCGAAGGTGGCACGTACGACGAACGCGTCATGGTCCCCATGCTGGGCGGAGCGATGGTGCAGGGCGGCGGGGTGCAGATGAAGGCCCGGCAGGAACGCACGGCTGACGGACGTCGCTGGCTGCGCGCGAAGACCGGCGAATTGTTCTCGGTGGAGTGAACGCGAGCGCCTGGATCGATCGCAGTTGTTTCCGGCTGGTCGCGGCGGCGCTCTGCGGGGCGCTGTCGCTGCTCGCCGGTTGTGAACCCGGACCGCTTCCGGTGCGGCTGGAGAACCGCGCCGCGCCGCTTGGGCCGGTTGCGGCGGAGCGGACCGAACTCACGCTTCTGCCGGTGCTCGACGAGCGTCCGCGCGAGGAAGTTGGTGCGGGCGAAGAAATCCGACTCGGCGGCGCCGTCGTCACGCGGGATTCGCTCACGGCCTGGGTTGAGGCCGAGGTGCGGCGGCAGCTTGGCGGACGCTTCCGCCTCGTGGCGGCCGGCGCCTCGCCTGCGCAGGGACTGGCCTTGCGTGTGCGAGTGGTGAATTGCTACGCGCGACCGATCCGTGGGCAGGTGTCCGCGCAGGTGGTGCTGCAGGTCGAGTGGTTGGAAGGCGTCGAGGTCCGGCAGCGCGAGACGGTGCGCGGCCAGCGTGTCGGCGCGATCTGGTGGAGCGCGCAGCCGGAGGTGGGCTCCGCGCTGCGATGGGCGCTGGAGCACGCGGTGAGTCAGCTTCATGCGCCCGGCGACGCGCCGGCCGGTCGAGAGTGATTCGAACCGCGCGGCGGCACGTTGTCGGCGATCGTTCATGCCGGTTGCGCAGCGTGGGCGACTGTGCTACCCCTCCCGGCCCGATCACACCGGCATGCAAGACCTCGAATTCAACGAGATCATCGACCTCATCCACAAAGACGACGCCCGCTTCGACAAACGCGCCTATCATTTCGTCCGCGCGGGCCTCGATTTCACGGTCAAGGAACTGAAGAAACGCGATCCCGAGCGCGCGAAGAAGAGCCAGCATGTTGCCGGACAGGAGCTGCTCCACGGGTTTCGCGCCTACGCGATCGACCAGTTCGGCCCGCTCGCGCACACCGTGCTCACCGATTGGGGGCTCAAACGCTGCCGCGATTTCGGCGAGATCGTCTTCAAGCTGATCGAGTACAACGTGCTTTCGAAGACCGAGAACGACTGTCTCGAGGATTTCGCCGAGATCTTCGACTTCGACGAGGCGTTCCTCCAACCGTTCGAACCGGAGAAGCGCCGTTTGCCGCTGCCCGAGCTCGTCGAAGGCGAGGAAAAGGAGTGAGGACGTGATGGCCGGCGGGATTGAACGGACGGCTCTCGTTTCTCGCGCCGCCCTCGACCGCCGTTTCGCTCCGCGCATCGTTCCTTTTTTTCCCGCAGCGCACTCTGAAGTTTAACTCCGTTTCATGCCCGCCCACCGCGCCCGCCGCTCCAGCGACTTCGATCTGCTCCGCCCGTTCTGGGGCGAGGCTGTGCACCGCCAAGTGTTGCCCAACGGCCTCACCGTGCTGCTCAAGCCCGACCACTCGTCGGCGCTCTGCTCGGTGCAGGTCTGGGTGAAGACCGGCAGCATCCACGAGGGCGCGCTGCTCGGCGCCGGACTCTCGCACTACCTCGAGCACATGCTCTTCAAGGGCACCGAGCGCCGCGCCGGTCGCGAGATCTCCGCGACAGTCCAGGCGCACGGCGGCTACATCAACGCCTACACGACCTTCGACCGCACCGTCTACTACATCGACATCCCGAGCGAACACGCCGGCGTGGCGATCGATCTGCTCGCCGATGCCGTGCTGCACTCCACGCTCCCCGCCGAGGAGGTCGAGCGCGAGCGGCAGGTCATCCTGCGCGAGATCGACATGACGCTCGACGAGCCCGACCAACGCCTCGGGCAGACTCTCTTCGAGACAGCCTTCCGCCAGCACCCGTACCAGCACCCGATCATCGGCCATCGTACCGTCTTCGAGTCCGTCACGCGCGACGATCTCGTCGCCTACTATCGCGCGCGCTACGTGCCGAACAACCTCGTGCTCGTCGTCGCCGGGCACTTCGAGCCGGCCGCGTTGCTGGCCGAGGTGGAGAAACATTTCGGTTCCGCGCCCCGCGCGCGACTCGCGCCAGTGTATTTGCCGGGTGAGGCCGTGCCGCTTGCGCCCCGCGAAACGCACCTCTTCGAGGAGGTCCAGATTTCCCGCGCCGGGCTCGGTTGGCAGATCCCCGGCCTCGACCACGCCGACACGCCCGTGCTCGACCTGCTTGGCACGGTGCTCGGCTACGGCAACAGCTCCATCCTCTGGCAGGAGCTGCGCGAGCGCCGCCGGCTTGTGCACTCGATCGACGCCTCTGCGTGGAATCCCGGCACGGTCGGCCTGTTCTACGTCTCGATGCTCTGCGATCCGGACAAACGCGTCGCCGCCACCGCCGCCGTGCGGGCGGAGCTGGCGAAGATCGCGCGCCGCGGCATCCCGCCGGCGTTGCTCGCGAAGGCCGTGCGGCAGCTCGTCGTCGGCGAAATCAACACACGGAAGACGATGAGCGGACAGGCCTCGCGCCTCGGTCTCGCCGAGGTCGTCGTCGGCGACCTGCACTACAGTCGGCACTATTTCGACCGGCTCGCGCGCATCACGCCGGCCGACATCCGGCGCGTCGCCGCCACGTATTTCGTGCCGGAACGTTTCACCGCCGTCTCGCTCAACCCGAAGGTCGCCGCTGCCGTGCCCGCCGCGGAGCCGCCCGCCGCCGAGCTGGGCGACTTCGCCGAGGAACGCGTCGCCAACGGCGCGCGGCTCCTGCTCCTCCCCGACAAACGCCTGCCCAATCTCCACCTGCGGTTCGTCTGTCTCGGCGGCGTCACCCACGATCTGCCCGAGGCGCGGGGCGCGCTGTCGCTGATGGTGACGTTGCTCACCAAGGACACGAAGAAACGCACGGCCGACGAGGTCGCCGAGGCGATCGAAGCGGTCGGCGGCACGTTCCATGAGTTTTCGGGCAACAACACCTTCGGGCTCAGCCTCGAGGTCCTGCCCGGCGATATCGACCGCGCGCTCGATGTGCTCGGCGAAGCGGTGCTCGCGCCGCGTTTCTCCGCCGAGACGCTCGAGGTGGAACGCGAGGCGCACCTCGCGGCGCTCGCTGAGCAGGCCGACGATGTTGTGACGGTCGGGCGGAAGCTCGTGCGCCGGAAATTCTTCGACGCGCATCCGCTCGCGATCGATTCGCACGGGACCGAGGAGGGGCTGAAGGCCGTCACGCCGGCGCTGCTGCGCGGGCTGCACCGCCGGCTACTGGTCGCCGGGAACTGCGTGCTCGCGGTCACTGGCGATTTCGAGCCGCGGAAGCTCGCGCCGAAGCTGAAGGCGTTCCTCGCGAAACTGCCGAAGGGCGCCGCGCCCGCCGAGGGACCGG
>DATGXA010000345.1:0-4178 GCA_035299125.1 Opitutaceae bacterium | reverse complement strand
CCCGCCCGCCGCGGCGCAAGCCGGTTGTGCGCACACCCCCGCGCGCAGCGGCGCCGCCCCCGGGCCGCGGGCCGCGTTGGCGGATCCCGGCGTGCGCCGTGGCTACGGTTACGAAGCGGATCCCTGCCGTTTCCGCGGTTTGGCGTATCGTCGCCCACTGCGATGAACGTCCTGCTTCTCTACCCGGAGTTCCCGGATACCTTCTGGAGCTTCAAGCACGCGCTGAAATTCGTCCGGAAAAAGGCCGCCTTCCCACCGCTCGGCCTGCTCACCGTCGCCGCCATGCTGCCCGTCGATTGGGACAAACGTCTCGTCGACACCAACGTCCGCCTGCTCACCGACCGCGATCTCGCCTGGGCCGACATCGTCTTCCTCAGCGCGATGATCGCGCAGCGCGCCTCGGTCGTGGAACTGCTCGCCCGCTGCCGGTCCGCCGGTAAACGCGTGGTGGCGGGCGGACCGCTCTTCACCAGCGACCACGCGCAGTTTCCGACCGTCGACCATTTCGTTCTCAACGAAGCCGAGCACACCCTGGCGCCGTTCCTGCGCGACCTCGCCGCCGGCACGCCGCGGCGCCTGTACCGTTCGGCCGAGTTTCCCGACATCCGGTGCTCGCCCGTCCCGCTCTGGCACCTCGCCGAGCTGCGCCGCTACGCCTCGATGTGCGTGCAGTACTCGCGCGGCTGCCCGTTCGACTGCGAGTTCTGCGATGTCACCGCGAAGTTCGGACACCGCCCCCGCACGAAGACCCCCGCCCAGGTCCTCGCCGAGCTCGACGCGCTCGTGGCCGCGGGCTGGCGCGGCCAGGTGTTCTTCGTCGACGACAACTTCATCGGCAACAAACGCACCCTGCGCACCGAGCTCCTCCCTCGACTGATCGCGTGGCAGCGCGCCCACCGCCACCGCCTCACGTTCTACACCGAGGCCTCCATCAACCTCGCCGACGACGAGCCGCTCGTGCACCAACTCGTCGAAGCCAACTTCGACTCCGTGTTCATCGGCATCGAAACGCCCGACGACGCCGGCCTGGCCGAGTGCCACAAGATCCAGAACCGCGGACGCGACCTCGTCGCCGATGTGCGGCGGCTCCAGCACGCCGGACTGCAGGTGCAGGGCGGCTTCATCGTGGGGTTCGACAGCGACACCGCCACCATCTTCCGGCGACAGATGGAGTTCATCCAACGCAGCGGCATCGTCACCGCGATGGTCGGGCTGCTCAACGCCCTGCCCGACACCAAGCTCCACGCCCGCCTCGCCCGCGAAGGGCGTCTGCTCGGCCGCTCGAGCGGCGACAACGTCGACGGCACCACCAACTTCATCCCGCGGATGGATCTCGCGGAACTGCGAGCCGGTTATCGCCGCCTGATGGAATCGATCTACGCGCCACGGCCGTACTACCGGCGCGTGCGGACGTTCCTGCGCGAGTTCCGCCCGCCGCGCATCTCCCTGGTGCCGCGCCCGCGGCTCTGGTGGACATTCCTTCACTCCAGCATCCGGCTGGGCGTCATCGGGCGGGAGCGCTTCCAATACTGGCAGCTGCTCGCGTGGACCTGCGTGCGCCGCCCCGCCGCCTTTCCGCTCGCGGTCACCCTCGCCATCTACGGCCACCATTTCCGCCGCTGCCGCGCCGCGTTGCCGGAATAGGTCCGGCCTCGCGTCGTGCTTCGCAGCGCGCCGGCACCGCTGCCCATGGCAGGTGGTGCCCGCCGCCTCCGTCCGCTTTCGCCTTTGAGTCCGCGCAAGCGCCCGCTTTGCTTCGCGCCATGCCCAAAAAGGAATTCGTCCCGCCCGCCTTTCTCACCGAGCTGCTCGCCGCACGTTCGCCTTCCGGCTACGAAGCCGAGGCGCAGGCCGTGTTCGACCGCCACGTGAAACCCGCTGCCGACCGCTACGAGAAGGACCGCGTGGGCAACCGCATCGCCACGCTCAACCCCGACGGCTGCCCCGTCCTCATGCTCGCCGGCCACATCGACGAGCTCGGTCTCATCATCACGTACGTCAACAAGGACGGTTTCATCTACTTCGACACCATCGGCGGCCACGACCGCGTGATGATCCCCGGCCGCCGCGTGATCATCCAGACCGAGAACGGCCCCGTGAAGGGCGTGACCGGCAAGCGCGCCATCCACCTCATGAACGACGAGGACCGCAAGAAGGTCCCCGAGCGCCACGAGATCTGGATCGATATCGGCGCGCGCTCGAAGGAGGAGGCGCTCGTCCGCGTCGCGATCGGCGATGTCGCCACCTACGACCACGAGTTCGAGCTCATCCACGGCACCGTCGGCACGGCCCGCGCGTTCGACGACAAGGTCGGCGCGTACGTCGTCGGTGAAACGCTGCGCCGCCTCGCCGCGCACAAGAAGAAGCTCGCCGCGCGCGTGGTCGCCGTCGCCACCGCGCAGGAGGAGATCGGCGTGCGTGGCGCCACGGTGGCCGCGTACTCGGTTAATCCGCACCTTGCCGTCGCCGTCGATGTCGGCCACGCGACCGACCACCCCGATTGCGACAACCGGAAGTTCGGCGAGACGAAGCTCGGCGGCGGCCCGATCCTCTGCCGCGGCGCGAACATCAATCCGATCGTGTACAAGAAGCTCCTCGCCGCCGCGAAAGCCGCGAAGATTCCGCACCAGTTCGAAGCTGATCCGCGCCCGACCGGCACCGACGCCCGCGCCATCCAGATGGGCCGCGGCGGCGTGGCGACCGGCCTCGTCTCGATCCCGCTGCGCTACATGCACACGCCCAGCGAGGTCGTCGACCTCGAGGACGTGGAGAACTGCGTGAAGCTCCTCGTCGAGTTCGCCCTCAGCCTCGAAAAGACCGACACCGGCGAGTGGTGACGCGAGCGGGCGGGCGCCGTCACGTGGCCCGGTGCTTCAGCCCAGGCCCGCGGGCTGTAGGGGCGACACACCGTCGTCCGAGGGCTGCGAATCGCGCGCCGGTTTTAGACATCGCTCGGCGGGGCCTGAAGCTCCCCGCCACGATTTCGGCCGGCGAAGGCCTGACAGATTCTGCTACCGCCGCCGGTAGTGCAGGATCGTGAACTCCGGCGTGTCGCGGACAACTTCCGGCGGCGCGAAATCCGGCTCGAACTCCGGGAAGAAGGCGTCGCCGCCCGCGATCGTGCGTTTCACGCGCGTCACGAACACCTCCGCCCAGCGCGGCCGCGTCAGCGCGTAGATCTCCGCACCGCCGCAAACCATGATCTCCGCCGCCTGCGGCGCCGCCGTCGCGATCGCCTCGAGCGACGGAATCACGGTCACCCCCGTGATGGTCGCGGCGCTGCGACTGAGCACGAGGGTCGTGCGCCCCGGCAGCGGCCGACCGATCGACTCGAAGGTCTTGCGCCCCATCAACAGCGTCTTGCCGAGCGTGCGCTGTTTGAACCACTTGAAGTCCTCCGGCAGGTGCCACGGGAGCTGGTTGCCCACGCCGATCACACGGTTCTCCGCCATCGCGACGATCGCGACGAAGCGCGGCGCGTGCAGCGGTGTTTCGCGGCTCTCGATCGGTGGTTGGGCGGCGCTGGAACTCACGCGACGAGTTACGCCGAGCGCGCTCCGCGAGTCGAGCGGATCGGCGCCGCCGCCACGGGAAATCCGGCTCGCGCCACGCGCGCCCACGCGCCGCATTTTTGTGTGGCCCAGCCGCCCGGGGCTCTGGCTTAAACGTCGCCTGTTCTGCGCGTCCGCCGTGTTCCACCCCAACACGGAAAACTTTTCATGGACACCTCAAACACCCCGCAGACCCGCCCCACCCTCCAGACTCTCCCCGGTGACGACGTGCGCCAGATCATGTGGCGCTACAGCGATCGCTTCGACATCCAGATGCTCGTGCAAGGCGCGCGCGGTGTCGCCCGCGGCCTCGTTGCCCAGCTCGTCGCCCAAGGCGCGCGCAACAGCCACGACTGGACGCCAGAGAAGAACCAACTGCTGAAAGCCTACGACGATTCCGGCATCACGACCTGCTTCATGGACCCGCACCAGGGCGGCTTCATCGAAGGCCCGAAAAACCTCGTGCTCGCCCTCGTCGCGATGGAGCTCGCCTGGGTCGACGCCGGCGCCGCCACCGGCTCGCTCGCCGGCAACCTCGCCCTCTCGCCCATCCACGAGCGCGGCACGCAAGCGCAGCGCGACTACTACATGAGCAAGTGCGTCCCGCCCCAGCCCGGCGAGGACCGC
>DATGXA010000344.1:0-4631 GCA_035299125.1 Opitutaceae bacterium | reverse complement strand
GCGGTCGCGGGCTCGGTCGGTTTCGGTTGCGCGTCCGGAGTTGGAGCGGCGGCGGCCGCTGGCGCCGGAGCGGGCACGGGCTGGACGGGGGGCGGGAGACTGGCGAGCAGGGCGGCGTAGCTCGTCCACTGCGTGGCGCCTTCGGGAATCACGTACGACTGCGGGGTGATCGTGCCTTGGGCGGCGAGCTGCTTGAGGTGATCAAGCTCGACCGGGCCGGCGGGTTTGTTCTGAGCGTCGGTGTAATAGTATTTCATCGCGCGGGGAGTTGGGTTGCGGGCAATGGCGCGACCGTTCCACCCGTGGGCCCGGCAGGCGGCGCGTCGCGCGTAGGATGGCGGATCGGGCGGGTGTGTCCACCGCTTTGGCCGGCGCGGATTCGTTGTGACGAAACCTTAACGTCGCCTCGACTTGGCGGCGGGCGGGGGCACCGTAACGGCATGGATTGGACTCCCCTCGAGTGGCTCGAAGCGCTGTCGTACATCGTGACGGTGGTGGGCCTGCCGTTTGCGATCGCGGTGTTTCTCTACGAGCAGCGGCGGGAGCGGCAGAACGAGGAGGAGGAGATTTACCAGCGGCTTTCGGACGAGTACGCGGAGTTCCTGAAGATTGTGCTGCAGCACGCGGATCTCGGGCTGATGCGGGCGCAATCCGACGAAACGTCGCTCTCGGAGGAACAACGCGAGCGGCGCGGGGTGTTGTTCGAACTGCTCATCTCGATCTTCGAGCGCGCGTACCTGCTGGTCTACGAGGAGCACATGAAGCGGCAGACGCAGCGCCTCTGGATGAGCTGGGAGGACTACATGCGCTACTGGTGCCGGCGGGAGGATTTCCGGAGCCAGTTGCCGGAACTGCTCGCGGGGGAGGATCCGGATTTCGCGGCGCACCTCACACGGATCGCGCAGGAGGAAGCGACGCGGCTCTGAACCGCCGCGTGACGCCGGCTCGGCGGGCTACCGCGCGGAGAGGACCGAGGCGAGGGTCGCGAGCAGCGTCTGGATGGGGAAGGGTTTCTGGAGGAAGGCGGCGACGCCGCGGCCTCGGAACCGCTGGATCGCCTCCTCCTCGCTGAAGCCGCTCATCAGGATCACCTGCGGCGTGGGATCGATGGCGTGCATGGCGTCGAACGTCGCGGCGCCGTCGAAGTGCGGCATGGAGAGGTCGAGCAGGATGACGTCGATCTCGGCATGGCGTTGGCGGTAGATCTCCACGGCGGTGAGGCCGTCGCCGGCGGCGAGCACGGTGTAGCCGAGGCGTTGCACGAGTTCGCGCACGGTTTCGCGCAGGACATCCTCGTCGTCGACAATGAGGACGGTGCGGCCCTTGCCGGAATACGGCGCGAGCATCGGTTGCGGGCCGCCGGTGGTGACTGGTTCGGTGGACGCGGGCAGCAAGATGCGAAACGTGGAGCCGCGACCGGGCGCGCTCTCGAATTCGATCACGCCGTGGTGGGCGCGCACGATGCCTTGGACGGCGGCGAGGCCGAGGCCGCGGCCGGTGAACTTGGTCGTGAAGAACGGATCGAAGACGCGGCTGTGGATTTCGTGCGGGATGCCGCAACCGTTGTCGGAGACCTCGAGCACGACGTAATCCCCGGCGGGGAGGTCGCCAGCGATCTGCGCGTGGGCGAGGCGGGCGGAGTCGGCGTGTTCGACGCGGGTGGCGATGCGCACGACGCCGGTGCCGGGCTCGGTCGCCTCGATGGCGTTGAGCAGGACGTTCATCGCGACCTGCTGGAGCTGGGTGGCGTCTGCGAGGACGGCGGGCAGGTTGCCGGCCAACTTCAGCTCGAGGCTGCGGCCGCGGCCCGACGAGCTGCGGACGAGGGTGATCGTCTCTCGTATCACCGGATCGACCGCGATGGGGCGGACGACGTATCGGCCCTTGCCGGAGTAGGCGAGCATCTGGCGGCAGAGGTCGGCGGCGCGTACGGCGGCGGACTCGATCAACCGCAGGTTCTGCTCGACCGCTTCCGGACTGCGGGAATCGAGGCGCGCGAGCGAGGCGTTGCCGAGGATGACGGTGAGGAGGTTGTTGAAGTCGTGCGCGACGCCGCCGGCGAGTACGCCGAGGCTCTCCAGCTTCTGTTTTTCCCGCAGGCGCAGCTCGAGCTTCTCGCGCTCGGCGGCGGCATTCTTGCGCGCCGTGATGTCGCGCTGCACACCGATCCAGTTGGCGAGTTCGCCGCGGGCGTTGCGGATCGGCATGATCCGCACCTCGACATGCAGCGGCGTGCCGTCCTTGCGGTAGTTGATCAACTCGCCGGTGAAGAGCTCGCCGCGCGTGAGGCAATCGCGGATGCGCGCGATCTCGGCGGGATCGCTCGCCGGGCCCTGCAGGATGGCGGGCGGCTGGCCGAAGGCCTCTTCCAGAGTGTAGCCGAAGAGGCGGGTGAAGGCGTGGTTGACGAAGACGATCCGCGGGCGCGACGTGCCGGGTGCGCCAGCATCGGTGATGATGATCGAGTCGTAAGAATTCACCACCGCGGATTCGAGCAGCCGGAGGCGTTCGGCGCCGGTGGGAACCACGGGCGCCGCGAGGGGAGATGCATCCGCGCGCGGCAAGTCGCCGGGGGCGGAGGCGTCGGTGCGCTGGTTGCTGGCGTGCACAGTGGGAGGCGGTCGTCGCGTTAGCGGTGCCGGGCGATGTGGGAATCGATAGTGGAACCGAGCAGGCTGAAGGGCCGCTGCCGGCGGGCAAGAAGTTAGCAGGAACGGCAGGAGCGCCAAATGGGATTGCGAAATTGCCCCGCGGAAGGAGGGGATCTGTTCTCTGTTTTGGAGATCATGAACCACACCGATGCAGGCATCGTGCCGTTGCCCGACGACTATCTTCGCCGTTTCGGCGCCGTGGGCCGGCTGCTCGGGCGCGCGGCGCTCGAGCGGCTCGCGGCGGCGCATGTCTGTGTGATCGGGCTGGGCGGCGTGGGTTCGTGGGCGGTCGAGGCGCTGGCGCGCAGCGGCGTGGGCGCGCTCACGTTGGTCGACATGGACGAGGTCTGCGTGACGAACATCAACCGCCAGCTGCCCGCGCTCAGCGACACCATCGGCCGGCCGAAGGCGGCGGTGCTCGGCGAGCGGGTGCTCGGCATCAACCCCGCGTGCCGCGTCGAAGTCGTGGCGGAGTTTTTCACCAAGGAAAACTTCGAGCGCGTCCTCGCGCCGCGCTTCGACTTCGTCGTCGATGCGACGGATAGCCTGCAGCACAAGCTCCTCGCCCTCTGGCAATGTCGGGAGCGCGGTCTGCCGGCGCTGACGGTGGGTGCCAGTGCGGGAAAACGCGACGGCACGCGCGTGAAAGTGGCAGATCTCGGCGCCGCGGAGAACGACGCGCTCCTGCGCTACGTGCGCAAACGGCTGCGCGAGCGCCACGGGTTTCCGCGCGGGGACGGGTCGCAGTTCGGCGTGCGCTGCGTGTACTCGCCCGAGCGGCCGGTCTACCCGTGGGCCGACGGCCACGTGTGCGAGACGCAGGAACCCGGCGCGCCGACGGAGCTCAACTGCGACAACGGCCTGGGCAGCGCGACGTTCGTGACCGGGGCGTTCGGTTTCGCGGCGGCGGGCGAGGTGGTGCGGTTGCTGACGAGCGGCGTTCGCTGAGCTCAGCTCGCCTTTTCCAGAAACAGCCGCACAAGCGGGTGCAGCTCGCCGCGCAGGGCGCGGCGCTCGGGTTGAAACAAGGTGCCGAGGTAGAAGGGATGGTCCCGCAGCCGGAAGACGCGCACCTGACCGGCCTCGTCGCGCGCGACAAACTCGAGCGCGGACTGGGTGAAGAGCGGCTCGAAACCCGGCGCCATGCCGTAGTTGCAGTTGAATTCCTCGGACGAGTCCGCGGCGACCGCTTCCGCGTACCAGCTTCCCGGCTCCGCGAGCACTCGCGCGTGCGTGCCGGCGAGGGAGCAGCTCAGTTTCATGATCAACGGATCGGTCGCGGAGCGATCTTCCTCGGCGTGGGCGGCGGCATGGCCGAGCACGGAGACGCAGTATTCCATCAGCGCGTGCTGGAAGCCGCCGCAGGTCCCCAGAAACGGCAGCCGGTGCTCCCGCGCCTGCCGGATCGCGTGCAAGGCGCCGCGGCGGCTGGCATACGGGCTGCCGGGCGTGCACCACACGCCGGTCGCACCTGAAAGAGCTCCGGAGAATACCTCTTCGGCGATCGCATCGGTGCGCACCCAACGGGCAACGAGCGCGCGACCCGTCGACGCGTTGAACAACTCGATTGCTCGCTCGATGCCGACGTGCGCCGGTTTCGCCGGATCGCGTTCGCCGAGCAGAATCAGCAGGCCTGTGCTCATCGCCCGCACGCTAGGCGCGTGCGCCGCGGTGTCGATGCCGCGGTGCTCAACCGAAGAGCCGGGCGAAATTCTCCGCAACCTGCGCGACGAGCTCCGCCTCGGGCACGCCACGGATCTGGGCGAGACCGCGATAGGCGGCAGCGAGATTGGCGGGATGGTTCACCGTTTTCCCCTCGGGCGAGGGGGGAAGGGGGTGCGTGAGCCACGCCGCGGGCGGGGGGAGCGCGGGGGCGTCGGTCTCGACGAGAAGTCGGTCGGCGGGCACGGCGCGGAAGGCGGCGCGTTGGCGCGTCTTTTTCTCGGCGAGAAACGCGCCATTGAAGGAGAAATACGCGCC
>DATGXA010000343.1:0-28344 GCA_035299125.1 Opitutaceae bacterium | reverse complement strand
CCAGACGATCGATGTGGAGGCATCGTCGCCTCTATCCGATTGGGCGGCCGCTCGGACTTCCGGCTCTCGTCTCTACTCCTCTCAACACTCGACGACACGCCCACTCGCTACCGCACGCGAGTTGGCACCCTCCCAGTTCCGCGCTGGCTGTGGGGCCGGACCTCGCGTCGCGGGCCGTCTCGACACGGCCCGCGACTGGCGCGGCCGGACAAGACGCGGCGGGTTATAGCCCGCGCGACCGGCCGCCGCCGCCGCTGCTAGCTCAGCGAGCGCGGCAGCCGGCGCTTGCACGCGCCTGCGACCGCAGCGAAGGTGGCCGCACTTTGCCGCCTCCCGTCCAACAGCCGAAGCTCGACCCGCGCGATCCCACCTGGAATCCCGCGCGCTGGCTGCCGACCACGCGCGACGAGCTCGACGCACGCGGCTGGGACGAGGTCGATGTGATTCTCGTGACGGGCGACGCCTACGTGGACCATCCGTCGTTCGGCGCGGCAGTGGTCGGCCGCATCATCGAGCGCGAGGGGTTCCGCGTCGCCGTGCTCCCCCAGCCTAACTGGCGCGACGACCTGCGCGACTTCAAGAAGCTCGGGCGCCCGCGGCTGTTCTTCGGCGTGACCGCCGGGTGCATGGACTCGATGGTCAACCGCTACACGGCCGGCCGCCGGCTGCGCAGCGACGACGCCTACACGCCCGACGGCGCGCCGGGTTTCCGTCCCGACTATGCGGCGACAACCTACACGCGCATCCTCAAGCAACTCTGGCCCGATGTACCGGTGATGCTTGGCGGCATCGAGGCGAGCCTGCGGCGCGTGACGCACTACGACTACTGGTCCGACCAGCTCCGCCCGACGGTGCTCGCCGAGAGCGGCGCGGACATCCTCGTCTACGGCATGGGCGAACTGCCGCTCATCGAGATGTTGAAGCTCCTCGCGAAGGGCGTGCCGTTCTCGTCGCTCAAAACGATCGCGCAGACGGCGGTGCTCCTGCCCGCGGGCGCACCGCTGCCGAAGAACGCGAACTGGGAGGACCTGCGGCTCGCCTCGCACGAGGAGTGCCTCGCCGACCGGAAGCTCTACGCGGCGAACTTCAAGCAGGTCGAGACCGAGTCGAACCGCGTGAAGGCGCGGCGGCTGCTGCAGGAGGTCGACGGGCGGACGCTCGTCGTGAACCCGCCGTTCCCGACGATGACCGAGGCGCAGATGGACCGCAGTTTCGATCTGCCGTTCACGCGCCTGCCGCATCCGCGTTACCGCAAACGCGGGCCAATCCCGGCGTACGAGATGATTCGACACTCGATCAACCTCCACCGCGGTTGCTTCGGCGGGTGCTCGTTTTGCACGATCTCGGCGCACCAGGGGAAGTTCGTCGCGAGCCGGAGCAAGGAGAGCATCCTGCGCGAGGTGGAGGCGGTGAAGAAGATGCCGGATTTCCACGGCACGATCACCGATCTCGGCGGGCCGTCGGCGAACATGTACCGGATGAAGGGCAAGCAGCAGTGGATCTGCGACGCCTGCATCCGCCCGAGCTGCATGTGGCCGACGATGTGCGCGAACCTCGACACCGACCACACGGCGCTGCTGGACGTCTACAAGGCCGTGCGCGAGACGCCCGGTGTGAAGCACGCGTTCGTCACGAGCGGGCTCCGCTACGATTTGTTCCTGCACGAGAAGAAGTCGCCCGAGGTCGCCAAGAGCCACGAGCGCTACATGGAGGAGCTGATCGCGCACCACGTTTCCGGCCGACTGAAGGTCGCGCCCGAGCACACGTCGGACGCCGTGCTGCGCGTGATGCGCAAGCCGAGCTTCGGCCTGTTCCGCGAGTTCCTGAAACGCTTCGACCAGATCAAGGTGAAGGTCGGCAAATCGCAGCTGCAGCTCATCCCCTACTTCATCAGCTCGCACCCCGCGTCGCGCCCCGAGGACATGGCCGATCTCGCCGCGCAGACCAAGGAGCTCGGCTTCAAGCTCGAGCAGGTGCAGGACTTCACGCCCACGCCGATGACGGTCGCCACGGAGATCTACGCCACCGGCGTGCACCCGTACGACGGCAAAGCCGTGCCCGTGGCGCGGACACGCGAGGAGAAGGAGGCGCAGCGCAGTTTCTTCTTCTGGTACAAGCCGGAGTTCCGCGACGCCGTGCGCGCGTCGCTGCAACGTTTCGGGCTGGAGCGTTTCATCAAGCCGCTGCTCGGCGATGGCGCCCGCGCGCCGCACGGTGCGCGTCGGCCGGACGAACGCGTCGTCACGACCGACAAGGCCGGGTTCGCGCGGAACGGCCCGGAGCTGGATTCACGCGGACCGCATCGGCGGCGTAAGTGACCTCCCGATGCGGGCCGGCCGGCTCGGCGCCGCTCACATCTTCCGCAGCTTCTTGATGAAGGGGGCGGGACCGCCGGGCTGGTAGCCGAGGCGACCGACTTCCTCACCGGCCTCGTTGAGGACGACAATCGCCGGATAGCCTCCGATGCCGTATTTTTGTTGGAGCTCCCTATTGCGGTTCTTCGTGAACTCGGACTGCGCGACGCGCCGCGGAAAATCGAGTTTCACAAGCGCCAGGTTGCCGCTCGCGTACTCCTTGAACTCCTCGGTGCCCAGAACCTCCGCCTCGAGCTTCATGCACCAGCCGCACCAATCGGAGCCGGTGAAGAACAATAGGATCTCGCGGCCGGTGCCCTGCGCCGCGCTGACAGCGGATTGGTAGTCGGTCGTCCACTCGCCGTCGAATCCGGGGCCCGAGCTCCCGCCGCTCGTGCGCCGCAGCGGCGGCGTGTTCGCGCGCACGGCGTAATCAGCGCTGGGCAACGTCTGCGCGACGACGACGCCGTTCTCCAACTTCACCGTGCCGTCCTCGTAGGTGAGCACCGTGATGTTGCCGCGCTCGAGTTTGCTGCGCGGCTCGCCCTTCTGGTCGAGGACGGCGGCGAGCGTGTCGCCGTTCTTCACGGCGTAGCTCGGCAAAACAGCGGTCAGGCAGACGGAAAGAAGCAGGAGTGTGCGCATGGTGGTGTGGGCGGAAACGTCGCGGGGCGGGCGCGCTCAGGCGCCGTTGAAGAACTTGATCGCAGCCTCGACCGCCTCGACGAGGCACTCGACCTCGGCATGCGTATTGTAGAGATGGAAACTGGCGCGGGCCGAGGAGCTGAGGCCGAGTTTCTTGTGCAGCGGCATCGTGCAGTGGTGGCCGCCTCGGATCGCGATGCCGCGCTCGTCGAGATACGTCGAGAGGTCGTGCGCGTGCACGCCGTCGATCACGAAGGTGACGAGGCCGGTGCCGCCCTGCGCCGGGCCGAGCAGGCGCAGGCCCGGGAGCGAGCCGAGTCCGCGGCGGGCGAGCGCGACGAGCTCGGCATCGTGTTTGTGGATGCGTTCGCGGCCGACGGCGTCGAGGTAGTCCATCGCGGCGTGGAGGCCGATGGCCTCGGCGATCGGCGGAGTGCCGGCCTCGAAGCGCATCGGCGGCGCCTTGTAGGTGCTGTGGTCCCAGCGCACGACCTCGATCATCTCGCCGCCGCCGTGGAAGGGCGGCGTGGCCTCGAGCAGTTCGTAGCGGCCGTAGACAACGCCGCTGCCCGTCGGCCCGAGCATCTTGTGGCCGGAGCAGACGAGGAAATCGCAGCCGAGCGCCTGCACGTCGACCGGCAGATGGCCGGCGCTCTGCGCGGCGTCGATGATCGTGGTGACGCCCTTGGCGCGCGCGCGGCGGCAGAGGTCGACTACGGGGTTGATGCAGCCGAAGACGTTCGAAACGTGCGTGAACGCGAAGACCTTCACGTCCGGCGTGAGCAGCCGGTCGATCGCGCCTTCGTCGAGTTTGCCCTCGAGGCCGTTGACTGGGATGAACGCCAGCTTCGCCTTCTTGCGCTCGGCGAGCATCTGCCACGGCACAAGGTTGCTGTGGTGCTCCATCTCGGTGAGCAGGATCGTGTCGCCCTCGCCGACGAACGCATCGCCCCAGGCGCGGGCGAGAAGGTTGAAACCCTCGGTGGCGCCGCGGGTGAAGAAGACCTCTTCGCGGCGCGTGGCGTTGAAGAACGCCGCGGCGCGGTCGCGCGCGGCCTCATAGGCGGTGGTCGAGCGATGGCTGAGCTCGTGGATGCCGCGGTGCACGTTGGCGTGGTCGCGCTCGTAGTAGCGACTGATCGCGTCAATGACGTGCACGGGCCGCTGCGCCGAAGCGCCGCTGTCGAGATAGACGAGCGGGCGCCCTTTCACCTGCTGATTCAGGATCGGGAAATCGTCGCGGAGCGACGACCAATCGCGTTTGGTGAGATCGGGCAGCGGGCGTGGATGCGGTGTCATGGGCCGGAAGGATGCGGTAGCGGCGGGGCGGGAAGATGGCAGGCAACGTGCCCGGCGCAAGCCGGGCGACAAGGCGCACGGTTACCCGGTCTACCCAACGGAACAGCGGGGCGTGTGTCGCAAAATGGTGGGCATCTGTCGCGAAAAGGAAGCGGGGCCTAGCTCAATTGCACCGGTCTGACGCAAAAAGGCTGGAGTCTGTCGCATCAAGGTGGACATTTGTCGCATCGAACGAGGCCGGCGAGGCTCGGATCTTCGAATCTGTCGCGAAGTGGTGCGCCGCGGATGCACAGATCTCCCAGTTTGTCGCAAAAAGCTGGCGGTATGTCGCAAAAAGGTAGGCGTCGCGTGCTTTTTGCGCCATTTCTGAGGTTTTCGCGGGAAGACGCCAACCCTCGGAACACGCCCTCATTGCGGCGCAAAAAAGCCGCACGGCGAAAACCGTGCGGCTCGGGAAAACGGCGATGAGGCGCGGCGCTCAGCCGGCGACTTCGTGATTGGTGAAGACGTTCTGCACGTCGTCGAGTTCCTCGAGGGCCGTGACGAGCGTGTCGACCTTGGCGGCGTCGGCCTCGTTGAGCACGAGCGGGACCTTCGGGAGATAGACGATCTCGCTCGAGTCGGGCTTGATGCCGGCCTTCTCGAAGACACCGGCGAGCGTGTAGTAGGAGTTCGCGGGGCAGATGACCTCGAAGCCTTCGTCGGAGGTGCGCACGTCGTCGGCACCGGCGTCGAGGGCGAGCTCCATGAGTTTGTCCTCGGAGATCTTGTCCTTGCCGATGAGGAACTGGCCGCAGTGGTTGAACTGGAAGGAGACGGCGCCGGTCTGCGCGAGGTTGCCGGCGTAGCGGGTGAAGACGGAGCGCACTTCGGAAGCGGCGCGATTCTTGTTGTCGGTCGTGACCTCGACGATGACGCCGGCGCCGGCGGGCGCATAGCCTTCGTACGTCATCTGCTCGATCGCGGCGCCCGCGAGTTCGCCGGTGCCCTTCTTGATGGCCCGCTCGACGTTGTCGTTGGGCATGTTGGCGTCGCGCGCCTTGACCAAGATGGTGCGCAGGCGGGCGTTCGAGTCGGGGTTGCCGCCGCCGGCGCGCGCGGCGATGGTGATTTCCTTGCCGAGGCTGCTGAAGATCTTGCCGCGCTTGGCGTCGATCGCGCCTTTGAAGTGTTTGAGCTTAGCCCATTTGCTGTGGCCGGCCATGGTCGAGAGAGGTTGGGGTGTTCGAGGAGAAAGAAGTTGAGAGAGAAACGTGGGGACGCGCCAAGGTTTATTTCTGCTTCGGGCGTTTCCCGGCGGGAGTGACGTTCTTCACGCCGCCCGCGGCGGGGGCCGGCAGCGGATCGTGATCGGGCATGCGGTTGATGATGAGCTGCTGGCCGATCGTGAAGAGGTTCGAGATCGTCCAGTAGAGCGCGAGGCCGGAGCCGAAACCGTAGCAGAAGACCACGAACATGATCGGCATGAACTTCATCATCTTCGCCTGCGCGTTGTCGACGGAGGGCGTCGGCATGAGCTGCATCTGCACGAGGGACGACACACCCATGAGCAGCGGCATGATGTTGAGCGGAATGCCGAAAATGTGCGCGACGGTGTCGGGCGCGGCGAGATCCTTGATCCAGAACCACTCGGCGAAACGCAGGTCGGACGAGGTCTGGAGCATCGCGAAGAAGCCGATGAAAAACGGCATCGTGATGAGGATCGGGAGACAGCCGCCGACGGGGTTGACCTTCGCCTCCTTGAAGAGCTCGAGGGTGGCCTTCTGTTTCTTCTGCGGATTGTCGGCGTACTTCTCGTTGATCTCCTTCAGGCGCGGCTGGATCTTCGCCATGCGCTTGGAAGATTTCGCGGCGCTGAGGGTGAGCGGGAGCGTGACGGTCTTGAGGAGGAGCGTCGTCACGACGATCGCCCAACCCCAGTTGCCGAGGAAGCCGTGGAACCAGTTGAGGAGCGTGAGCAGGAGCGGCGCGAAGAAGCCGGCGAAGAAGATCCGGTTGAAGAAATAGCCGTCGAACTGCATCGCGTGGTGCTCGCCCTGCTCGAAGGTCTTGAGGCGCGCGTATTCCTTCGGGCCGACATAGAACTTGCCGCCGAGCGACACGGAGGCACCGGGCTCGAGGCGCGGCAGATCGAAGTTGAAGTCGCTCGTGATACCGAACGCGGTCGGCACATCCGGCTGCATCGGTTGCACTTTCACGCGGCGCACCACCAAACCCGTGCCGGGCTGGTCGGGCGTGAAGATCGCGGCGAAGAACTGGTTTTTGACCGCGCCCCAGACGACCTTGCCCGGCTTCTCAAGGTAGGCCTTGGGTGAAACATCGCCGCCAAAGATGCGCTTGAAGAAGCCGCCGCCTTCGAGATCGCTGCGGCCGATGTAGGTCGTGTCTTCGCCGTCCCAAAGCGCGGCGTTCAGGTAGAGACCGGTGTCGTGTTTGTCGGCCAGTGTCGAAGTGCCGAGGTTCAGCGATAGGCGCTGGGCGCCGATGGCGGCATCGGAGAGATTGCGGACCGTCGTCGAAACTTGGAGCCGGTACGGGTCGCCGGCCTGGCCGGGCTGCGGGAGCGTGAAGGTGCGGGTGACCTCGAGCTTGCCGTCGGCCACGGCGCGGAAGGTCACGCGGTCGGCGGTCTTCTCGACGAGTTCCCATTTCGAAGCGGCATCGAGACCGGGCACGCCGGTGAACGACAGCATCGGCGCGGCGTGCACGGCGTTGAAGACGTACGGCGCCGGGTCGCTCTTGACCGCGGGGTGCTTGAGGAAGGAGACATCGCGGATCGCACCACCGAAATCGGTGAAGGCCACGCGCAACTCGGCGTTGGCTAGCGTGACGACCTGCGCCTCGGCGGGCGTGCCGGTGGGCACAGCGTAGAAACCGTTGGCGGCGGGCGGTGTGATCGCGGGAGCCTGTGCGCCGGTGGCCGGCTGCGTGGTGACGGGCGCGGTGCCCTCCACGGCGGGCTGCGTGGCAGCGGGGGCCGGAGCGGCCGGGCGCGGCTGAGGCGCCGGGCGGAAGAAGTACATTCCGGCGAAGGCGCCGATCAGCAGGAGGATGCCGATGGTCGTGTTCTTTTTATCCATGGAGGCGGGTGGCGCGGCGGGAGTTCAGCGAAAAGGGAACGCCGGCGGCCGCTCGCGCAGAGCACGGCAGCCAGCGGAAAGTATCGGGTACGGGGTCTTCGCCGCCCGGGTGCAGCGGGTGGCAACGCAGGAGCCGGCGCAGGGTCAGCCAGAGGCCAGCGAGCAGGCCGTGCCGCCGGAGCGATTCGACCGCGTAATGCGAGCAGGTTGGATGAAAACGGCAGCCGGCGCCCGGGCCGAAAAACAGCGGCAGCAGCGGACCGATCCCGAGCTGGTATAGGCGCACCGCCGCAACAGCCACGAAACGCGGTGCGCGCCATACGGCGCGGCCGACACGCAGCAACGGCCCGTCGGGGCGCTCAGTGCTGGACTGTCGTTTCGCCGGCAAGTCTGCGGAGAGTTTTCTGGAAACGTTTCTCGAGATCGGCCGCGTCGATGCCGCGCATCGACGGACGAGCCGAGACGATGAGATCGAGACCGGGAGTGACCTCGTGCTGGTGGCGGCGGAAGAGCTCGCGCAGGAGGCGCTTGCAGCGGTTGCGCACCACCGCGCCGCCGACGGCTCGCGATGCCGCCACGCCCAAGCGGGCGGGCCGGCCATCGCCGCGATTGCGGACCCAGAGCAGGAACCACCCGCCATCGAGCCGGCGCCCGGTCTCGCGCGCGGCCGTGAAATCGGCGCTGCGGCGGACGCGTTGCGCCGAACCGAGGAGGAGGCGGCCCTGCGGGGCGTCAGACAACGGTGAGGCGCTTGCGGCCCTTGGCGCGACGAGCGGCGAGCACTTTGCGGCCACCGCGGGTGGACTTGCGGGCGCGGAACCCAATCTTGCGGGCACGCTTCTTCTTATGCGGACGATAGGTCGGTTGCATGGTGTAGAGGAAAAAAGAGCGGGAAGTTGGCCGGCGGGCCAACCCGGTGTCAAGCCCTCGACCGAGGGCTGCGGCGGAAAGGGGAAGTCGGAAGTGGGGCGGTTTCGGAGAAACCGCCGCAACCACCGTCCGCGGCAGACGGAAGTGGGCGTGAGCGACGGTGGGGGACATTGCGGAGAAACGTCCCCACCTCGATCCGCAGGACAGCGGCCCTACTTCGCCTCCATCTTCACTTCGGCGGCGGTCAGTCCGTCGGAAACGGCGCGCAGTGTGATCGAACCGGGCTGGCCGGTGCGGGTGCGGAGGATGACCAGCGCGAGACCGTTGAAGGCTTTGCGCTCGTTGGCTTGGAACGGCTCGAAGCTGATCGGATTGCCGTTGTCGACAGCGGCGATCTCGGCCGGGCCGTCCACGGCGAACTTCACGAGGTTGTGCGAGCGCGGCACGAGTTGCCCGTCGCGGTCGGCGATGGTCACGGTGACGAAGCTCAGATCGTAGCCATCGGCGCGCAGCGTGGCTCGGTCGGGCGCGAGGAGCAGTTTCGCCGCCGGGCCGGTTGTGCGCTGCATGGAGGTGGCCCAAGGCTGGCCGGCTTTGTAGGTCACGACCTTCAGCTCGCCGGGCTGGTAGACGACGTCGTCCCAACGGAACCGGTACTCGAACGCGCCGCGTTTCTTCCGGCCGAGCGAGGCGCCGTTGAGGAAGAGCTCGGCTTCGTCGCCGGAGGTGTAGACATGGACGGGCGTCACCTGCCCCACCCGTTCGGGCCAGTTCCAGTGCGGGAGGATGTGCGCCATCGGCAGCTCCGGGCGCCAGCGGGCCTGGTACAAGTAGAAGCGGTCTTTCGGGAAACCCGCGAGGTCGATGATGCCGAAGTACGAGCTGCGCGAGGGCACAGGGAGCCGGCCGAGCTCGGCGAGCTGCTTCTCGGCGCGCGCGCGCTCGGCGGGATCGGAGAAGTTGAGGAGGTTGCTCGCGTCGCTGTTGTACGGAGTCGGTTCGCCGAGGTAGTCGAAGCCGGTCCAGACGAACTCACCCGCGGCGTACGGCGCCTGATCGAGCGCCTTGAACTCGGTGTCGGGCGTGTTCGCCCACTCCGGGTGCGCGAGGTCGTACGAGGTGACCTGGAAATTCGCGTAGCCCTGCGTGGGGTCGTCGGAGACCGGGAAGAAATACTCGCCGCGCGTGCTGAGCACCGAGGAGGTTTCCGCGCCGAAGACGGGGATCGTGGGGTTGCGGCGGTGGAAACGCTCGTATTCGAAAAACTTGTAGTTGAAGCCCACCGCGTCGACCGCGGTCTGGAAGCCGGTGTAGCCGGAATCCTTGCCGTTGAAACCGGCGCCGATCGGGCGCGTGCGGTCCTCCTCGCGCACGATGCCGGCCAGGCTCACCGCGAGCTGCCAACCATCGGCGTAGAACTGTTCGAGGATCTCGTTGCCGATGCTCCACATCACAACCGAGGGATGGTTGCGGTCGCGGCGGATGAACGCGCGCAGGTCGCGTTCGTGCCAGTCGTCGAAGACTTTCGCGTAGTCGAAGAAGACGGGGCCCTCCCAACCGGTCTTGAGTTCCGCCGGCCACTTCTTGCCGCGGCGCCAGCAGTCGAAGGCCTCGGCGAAAACGAGCAAGCCCATCCGGTCGCAAAGCTCGAGCAGCTCGGGCGCAGGCGGGTTGTGGCTGGTGCGGATGGCGTTGCAGCCCATCGAGCGGAGAATCTCGAGCTGGCGCTCGAGCGCGCGGACGTTGATCGCCGTGCCGAGCGCGCCAAGATCGTGGTGCAGGCACACGCCGCGGAGCGGCACGTATTGCCCGTTGAGAAGGAAGCCGCGGTCGGCATCGAGCACCGCGGTGCGGATGCCGAAGGTCGTCTCCACGCGGTCGACCACGCGTCCGTCGCGCTCGACGGTCGTCTCGGCCACGTAGCGGTGCGGCGTCGCCACACTCCACAGCCGCGGCTGCGGCACGGTGACGAGGTTCGCGCGCATGGCCTGCCGCGCCTTCGGCGCCGGGATGTCGAGGCCCATCGCCTCCGAAATCGCAACCGGTTGTGCGGAGCGAAGACCGGCGGCGTCGAGCGCGAAGATCCGTGTCGTCACGGCGAGGTTCGCCTTCGTGTCACCGAGGTTTTCGAGGTAAACGTCGACGTTCACGAGCGCCGACTCGGGCGTGATGCGCGGGGTGGTCACGAAGATGCCGCCGGATCGCACGCGGACATCGCCGGTCTTCACGAGCCAGACATTGCGGTAGAGTCCGCTGCCCGGATACCAGCGCGAGGACTCGGGCGGGTTGTCGAGACGGACGGCAAGGACGTTGTCGCCGCCGAAATTCGCGTAGGGCGTGAGGTCGAGCTGGAAGCTGGTGTAGCCGTAGGGCCAGCCGCCGACGTAGCGTCCGTTGAGCCACACACTCGCGTAGGCCATCGCACCGTCGAACTCGATGGCAAGGCGCGTGCCGGAGTCGGCCGCGGCGAGGTGGAAATGTTTCCGGTACCAGCCCACGCCAGACCACGGCAGCTTGCCGGTCTCGCCGGGCAGGTTCTGGTCGAAGGGACCGCTGATCGCCCAGTCGTGCGGGAGATTCAGGCGCGACCAACCGGTGTCGTCGAAGTTCGGTTGCACGAACGACACGCGTGCACCCGGTTCCGCACCCGTGGTCGGCCGCGCAGGCCGGGCGGCAGGGGGCACACCGGCGTTGAGCAGCTCGGCGCCGGTCGCGAGCACCCACGGGCGGATGTTCTCGTAGGCGAGCGAATCGCCGGCATCGGGCGCTTCGCCGCGCTGGAAAAGCCAGTCGGCCGTGAACAGCACGCGCTCTCGAGGAGCGCTCTCTGACGCCGCGAACGCGAGGAGTGGCAGCATGGGGGCAAGGAGGACGGTGCGGAGAAACAGGCGGAGGGGCATAGAGGGAAGCGTTGATAAACACATGCCGGACTCCCCAGCAAGCGCGCCAGCCACGTGGCGCTAGGACAGATTGCTCGCCCAAGAGTTTCGGAAACCTCAGCTTCGAGGCGGTGATCGTTGCCAGCCAAGTAGTATCCGAGTTTTATTAACTACTGGCGAACGACCAAGTGTCGTTTTGCGTTCCATCCATCGTCGCCATTCGAAACCGTTCCCCATGATTCGCGTGTGTTCGTTGTTCATCGCCGCTGTCCTCCTTCTCTCCAGCCTCAAGGCCGAACCGTCGTTGCGGGGAATCATCCGCTTGAAAACGACAACGCTTTTCGCTGTCTGCGATGAAGCATCTGGGCGATCCGTCTGGGCCTCCCTCGGTGAGGCGACCGAATTCGGGAAGCTCACTGAATTCGATGAGCAATGCCAGACCCTCGCGATCACCGCCAGCGATGGGCACGTGCTGAAACTCCCGATGGCGGCAGCGGTCATCCGTGAACTCGTCGCTCCGGCGGGCGCAGGGCGAGCTCCCTCGGTATTCCTGTCGCCGGAACTGAAGGCGAAACTCGCCGCGCAGGGCAAAAACGAGGCATCAGTGCTGCAGGACGCTGTTGCCGACATCGAGCGTGAGATGGCCACCAGCAAAGATCCGGCCGACCGTCTGTTTCTGCAGGAGATCATTGCGGGGCTGAAGGCCGGCGATCTTCGAATCATCTCGACCGAAGGAAAGCCCCTGCGACGGGAGGATCACCCGGAGATGTCGCAAGAGAAGTTCGATCGCATCAACAAGCTGATGCAGATGACACCGGAGCAAGTGCAGGCGCTGATCGACACCGGAACCGATCCGAACAAGCAGGCAAACCCTGCGAAATAGCAGGCCGAGAAATCACCGGCCCCGCGCTCGCGCGATCCCGCGCCCGCCGCGGCGACGAAAACCTCGGCGGCCTTCGCTGGGTGAAAACGTCGGCGCCGGATCAACCGGCGCCTCGGGCCTTACTCAGAGCGCGAGCAACTCGCGGCAGGCGGCGAGGTATTTGTCCTGCGTGCCCTTGATCACATCGGCGGGCAGCTTCGGCGCCGGCGGCTGCTGATTCCATTTGATGGCGAGCAGGTGGTCGCGCACGAACTGCTTGTCGTAGCTCGGCGGCGAGCAATCGAGCCGGTATTCCGCCTTCGGCCAGTAGCGCGACGAGTCGGGCGTGAGCACCTCGTCGATGAGGAAGAGGTCGCCATGCGCGTCGGTGCCAAATTCGAACTTCGTATCAGCGAGCACGATCCCGGCCTTCGCGGCGCGGTCGCGGCCGAACTTGTAGAGCGCGATGCTCACGTCCTTCACCTTGCGGTAGAGCGCAGCGCCGATGGCGGCCTCGCCTTGGGCGTCGTTGATCGGCTCGTCGTGCTGGCCTTTCGGCGCCTTGGTCGTGGGCGTGAAAAGCGGCTCGGGGAGTTCCTGCGCTTGGCGGAGGCCCGTGGGCAACTTGATGCCGCAGATCTCGCCGGTCTTCTGGTACGAGGACCAGCCGCTGCCGACGAGGTAGCCGCGCACGACGCACTCGATGGTGAGCGGCTTGAGTTTCCGCACGATCATCGAGCGGAGCTGGAGGTCGGGGTCGGTGATGCCACGGCGCGTCATCTCGCCGATCTGGTCGGGCAACAGGTGATTCGGGAGAATGCCATCGGTGAGGCGAAACCAGTGGTTGCTGATCTGCGTGAGCAGGATGCCCTTGCCCGGGATGCCGTCGGGCAGCACGACGTCGAACGCCGAAAGGCGGTCCGTAGCGACCATGAGGATGGCGTCGCCGCAGTCGAAGAGTTCGCGGACTTTGCCGGAGGCGATCTTGGGGAACGGCAGGCCTTCGACCGTGGTGACGGCGCGGGCCGGAAGAGCGGAGGCGATTTGAGCGGCGGTCATCGGGCGGGGAATTGAGGCGAGGCGGTTGGCCCACGCGAGCCGAAACCGGTCCCTCCTACGCCGAATCAGGCCGCGCCCCGGCTCAAGCCGAAAGCGCCGGAGCCGATGAACGGGAACGACAGCCCACGCTCGCGTCCTTATCCATCTCAGCCATCGTGCCTAGGCCGCCGTCCGCCGTGCGCCCACCCACCGTGTCCGTCGGATCAGGGTCCCATGCCCACACCGCCATCGCTCATCTCACAGGATCCCTCGGCTCTGCTGGGCCGCTGGTTGAGTCTGCTCGGTGAACTGAACGGGCGGACAGATACGGCGGCGATAGCCGAGCAGGCGTGCTTCGCGCTCGCGCAAGCGCCCGGGGTGCTGCGCGCCGAGTTGCGCGGGGCGACGGCGCCGCTGCCGCGCGAGGCGCAAGCGATCACGCGTCACTTCCCGCTGCGACACGGCGGCGGCACTGGGGCCGAGCTGCGCCTCACCCTCTGCGATCCCGAGGCCTTCGCTCCATTCGAGACGGCGGCGCAGGATTTCTGCGGACTGCTGGACCTCGTGCTGGCGCAGGCGGCGACAACGCCCGCGCCTGCCGCGCCGCCCTCGCCGCCACAGGACCGCGACCACACGCTCGCGCAGATCCTCGATGCCGTGCCGCAGCCCGTCTTCTGGAAGGACTCCGCCAGTGTCTATCTCGGCTGCAACCGCCTGTTTGCACACTTCGCCGGCCTGCCGGCGCCGGAGGCGATCGTCGGGAAAACCGATTTCGACATGCCGTGGGCGCAGACGGAAGCCGAGGCGTACCGCGCCGACGACCGCGCCATCATGGCGGAGCGAGCCGGCCGGCGCATCGTCGAGTCGCAACGCCAGGCCGATGGTCGCCAGATCTGGATCGAGACGACGAAGGTGCCGCTCTTCGCGGCGGACGGCCAGGTGCGCGGCGTGCTCGGCGTGTTCCAGGACATCACCGAGTCGCGGCGGCTCGCGGAACAACTGCGGCAGGCCGCCACCGAGCGCAGCACCGTGCTCGACACCGTGACCAGCGGCATCGCCTTCCTGCGCAACCGCCGGCTCGAGTGGGCGAACCCGGCCTTCGCCAAGATGTTCGGCTACGAGCTCGCCGAGATCACGGGCATGGAGACAGCGACGTTCTATGCACACGCGGAAGATTTTCAGCGCGTCGGCGCCGAGGGCTATCCGCAGCTCGCTACCGGCGGCGTATACTCGACCTCGGTCGAGATGCGTCGCCGCGACGGCACCACACTCTGGTGCACGCTGACCGGCCGCGCCGTCTCCCCCTCCGATGTCGCCGCCGGCACGATCTGGGCCCTGCACGACATCACCGAGCAGATCCGCACGAACGAATCGATCCGCGCCGCCAGCGCCCGGGTCGAGAGCGTATTCCGAGCGGCTCCGGTGGCGATCGGGCTGATCGCCAACCGCTGCCTGCTCGAGACGAACGACGCCACCCTGCGCCTCACCGGCTACAGCCGCGAGGAGTTGCTCGGCAAATCAACGCGTTTCCTCTACCCCACCGAGGAGGATTTCGCACGCGTGGGCACGCTCTACCGCCGCCTCGGCGAAGACCCGCCGCCCAGCGTCGCTACCCGGTGGATGCGCAAGGACGGCTCCATCTTCGACATCCTGATGTACGCGGCCCCGCTCGATCCCGCCGATCCCGCGAAGGGCGCCATGGCGGTCGCGGCCGACATCTCCGAACTCAAACGGGCCGAACAGCAGATCCGCCAGCTCGCCTCCGAGCTCGAGCAACGCGTCAACGACCGCACCGAGGAGCTCGCCCGCCGCGTCGACGATGTCGAGCGTCTCAACGCCGACCTGCGCGTGAGCCAGTCCACCGCCGCGCTCGCCGCCACGCGTCTCCAGGAGTCCAATGCCAGCCTGCAGGCGGCGAATCAGGAGCTCGAGTCGTTCTCCTATTCCGTCTCCCACGACCTGCGCGCGCCGCTGCGCAACATCGCCGGATTCATCGAGCTGCTCCGTCGCCGCACGACCGGCCAACTCGACGCCGAGGCCGAACGGTTCTTCGGCATCGTGGGCGCCGAGGCCGTGCGCATGAGCGCGTTGATCGACGACCTGCTCGCGTTCTCGCGGATCGGTCGCGCCGAGCTGCATTTCGCGCCGGTCGCGCTCGCCGAGTTGATCGCCGAGGTGAAGGGCGAACTCTCGTCCGAGCTCGTCCACCGCACCATCGCATGGCGTATCGGCCAGTTGCCGCACGTCCACGGGGACCGTGCGCTGCTCCGGCAGGTCGTCGCCAACCTGCTCTCCAACGCCGTGAAGTTCACCCGCCGCCACCCCGCAGCCGTGATCGAGATCGGGGCGCTCGCCCCGGCCGCCGAGGCGGGCGACGTCACGTTCTTCGTCCGCGACAACGGCGCCGGTTTCGACCCGAAATACACCGACAAGCTCTTCGGCGTCTTCCAGCGGCTCCACAACCCGCGCGAGTTCGAAGGCACCGGCATCGGACTGGCCAACGTCAAACGCATCGTCCTGCGCCACGGCGGGCGCGTCTGGGCGGAGGGCGCGCCCGAGGCGGGCGCCACGTTCTATTTCACCCTTCCGCGCGCCGCCGCCAGCATCTCCGCGGTCGCTTGAACGCCCTTTTCCGTTTCACTCCGTTGCAGTTCCGACCGAATTAATCTCCGCCATGAACAAGGCCACGCGCATCCTGCTCGTCGACGATGACCCAGCCGGAGCAGAGCTCACCGCCGCCGCACTGCACGAACTCGGCCTGGGCGACGGCATCACCATGGCCAGCGACGGCGAAGAGGCCCTCGATTTCCTCTTCGGCCGCGGCGCCCACGCGACGGAGGCGAAAGCGCCGCCCTCCGTCGTCCTGCTCGACCTGAAGATGCCGAAGGTCGACGGTCACGAGGTCCTGCGCCAGATCCGCGCCGATCCGAAACTGCGCCACACCCGCGTCGTCGTCCTCACCTCCTCCGACCAAGAGGCCGACATCGAGCGAGTGCGCGAGCTCGGCAGCGACGCCTATCTCGTCAAGCCCACCAGCATCATCGAGCTGATCGACCAGCTCGGCCAACTCTCCCCGCGTTGGCAGGAAGGCTCCGCCGGAGCGTCCCAGTGATGAGCCAAAGCGCCGCCACTCCCCTGCGTATCGTCTATCTCGAGGACGACCTCGGCGCATACGAACTCGTGCGCGCGATGCTCGCCGCCGACGGCATCGAGGCGGAGGTCGAACACGTCGACACCGCAGCGGATTATCGCCGCGCGCTCGCCCCGCTGCCGCCCGATCTGGTGCTGTCGGACTTCAACCTGCCCGACATCGACGGCCACGCTGCGTTGGCGCTGAAGAAGGAGCTCTGCCCCGCCGTGCCGTTCATCTTCGTCTCGGGCGCGCTCGGCGAGGAGACCGCCGTCGACGCCCTGCGCAACGGCGCCACCGATTTCGTCCTCAAGGGCTCGCTCGCCCGCCTCGCCTCCTCCGTGCGCCGCGCGCTCGCCGAGTCCCGCGAACACCGCGAACGCCTCCGCGCCGAGCAATCGCTGCGCGCCAGCGAGGAACGTTTCCGCCGCCTCACCGCCAACGCCCCCGACGCGATCTTCCGCTACCGCTTCGACCCGGCTCCGGGTTACGAATACATCAGCCCCGCCATCGAGGCGATCGTCGGCTACCGGCCCGAGGAGTTCTACGCCGATCCGGAGCTCGCCACGCGCCTCGTGCCCGCCGGCGAACGCGACGAGCTGCGCACCATTGCCCGCAGCCGGATCGTGCCACTCGGCATCCGCGAGATTCGCTGGCTCGCGCGCACCGGGCGCGTCGTCGTCACCGAGCAACGTTTTGTGCCCGTACGCGACGAGCTCGGGCAGCTGATCGCCGTCGAGGGCATCGCCCGCGACATCACCGATCGCAAGCACACCGAGGAGCAGATCCACCTGCTCTCCGAGGCGATCGAGCAGAGTCCGGTCGGCGTCGTGATCACCGATGCACGCAACCACGCCCTCTTCGCCAACGCGCGCCTGCTCGAGATGTGCGGCTACGAGGGCGCCGAGCTCCTCGGGCGCGATCCGCAACTCCTGCTTTCGCCGGAAAACCCCGGCGACCTCCGCGGCGAAATCGCGCAGACCCTGCGCTCCGGCCAGACTTGGCAGGGCGATTTCGCCTGCCGTCGCAAGAACGGCGAAGACTACACTGTGCGCGCCAGCATCGCGCCGATCTTCGATAAGGACGGCCGCGTGAAGAACTACCTCGCGATCCACGAGGATGTCACCGCCGCCCGCGACGAACAAGCCCGGCGCCGCCAGCTCGAGGCGCAGTTGTTCCAGGCGCAAAAGCTCGAGACCATCGGCACCCTCGCCGGCGGCATCGCTCACGATTTCAACAACATCCTCACCGGCATCCTCGGCTTCACCGAGATCGCCAGCCTATCGCTCCCCGAGGACCACCCCGCCCACAACGACCTCCAGGAAGTCCGCAAAGCCGGCACCCGCGCCAAAGATCTCGTCGCGCAGATCCTCACGTTTGCCCGCCAAAAAGGCGCCCAGCAGGTCCCGCTCGAGTTGGCCAACGCCGTCTCCGAGGCGCTGAAACTCGTCCGCGCCTCCACGCCCGCCACCATCGAGATCGAGCGCGACCTGCAACCCGGCCGCGTGCGCGCCGACCCCACCGCCATCCACCAGATCGTACTCAATCTCTGCACGAACGCCGTGCACGCGATGCGCGGCCAGATGGGCCGGCTCACGGTGCGCGTTACGCCGTTCACCGCGTCTGAACCGCTCGCCGACACCACCCCCAAGCTCAAGCCGGGCAACTACCTTTGCCTCAGCGTCGGCGATACCGGTCACGGCATGGATGAAGCCACGCTCAAGCGCCTCTTCGAGCCGTTCTTCACCACGAAAAAAGCCGGCGAAGGCACCGGCCTCGGCCTCGCGCTCGTCCGCGGCATCGTCAACACCCACGGCGGCTCGCTACGCATCGCGAGCCGGCCCGGCGTCGGCACCACCTTCGACATCTTTCTGCCGCTCTGCGCCGAGACCGAACAGAAGACGGAGACCGTCAGCATCATCGTTCCCGGGAATGGGGAAACCATCGCTGTGATCGATGACGAGAAATCCGTCGCGGCCTTCGTCGGCGCCCGACTCGACCAGCTCAAGTACCGCACGATCGCCTTCAACGATCCCCGCGAGGCACTCGCCGCGATCCAAGCCGAGCCGTCCCGTTTCGATTTGGTCGTGACCGACTTCACCATGCCGCATCTCACCGGTCGTGATCTCGTCGAGGCGCTCCGCACCGCCGGCATCGCCACCCCCGCCGTGCTCATGTCCGGATTCTGCAACGACACCCTCGGTCCCGACGAGATCGGCCACCTCGGCCGCACGGTCCTCCTCCCCAAACCATTCAACGGCGACGACCTCGCCCGCGCCGTGCGCGAAGCGCTCACCACCCAACCCGTGGGCGACGTCGTCGCATGACGCCGAAATGCCCGCCGGGCCCTTGCCGAACGCGCCGCAAACTTCGCGCTTGCGCACACCCGGTCCGGACCTAGCGTCCGCGCTCTTCTACTGGGTCCCCATCGTCTAGCCCGGTTAGGACACCACCCTTTCACGGTGAGAACCGGGGTTCGAATCCCCGTGGGGACGCCAACTACAAAAGGCCCGTAACTCGAGCGAGTTACGGGCCTTTTAGTTTTCAGAAGGGGCCAAAGTGACAATGCAGGTGTCAATAATTCCCCCTAATCCCGCCGAAGTTTCGTGGGGCCGCGGACCCTTTGGTCACCGCTGCTCGGCGACAGTTGGAAGGGGCGACTTTCGCCGCCCCATTTGCCCAGCTCAGTTCCTCGCGAATTCTCCGGCGAGATTGCAGAGCGCCTTGTTGAGCCGTTGGCCTTCGGTGAGTCCGCTTACCGGCCGGGTGCGATTGCGGCGGATGCCCATTCCATCCGTGTAGGCGAGGTAGCGGTCGCCGCCACGAACCAAGTGCTCCTGGATCACATTGAACGTCGTCCACAGATCGGTTGCGGCGTCACCGTAGCGCACCGGCGTGAGAAGCTTCTCCGGGCTGAGCAATTTCATCACCGGCTGAACGGAGACCCACGCGATCGACGCCTGCCACCAGCGGCTCGAGACGCACGCGACCGCGCGGCACTTCGAGGTGGGGCGCGGCGCCTCATGGCACGTTACCAGAAGCCACACACAGCACCGCCACGCGGGCCGCCCCGAACCGCAGGGCGGTGTCTCGCCCCGCCCTCGCGTCGAACCACCGCTTCCGAGGCAGCCGCGCGGCTCAGGCTCGTGCCCATCGTGCGCTCGGAGCCGCGCCCGATAACGCCGCCCACCCGCGCCGGGTAGCGTTGCCGGACGTCCATTCACCATGCACCGGGCCAACTCCACTCCGACCCTGCAACGCCTTCGCCCGCAAGGCGTCCCGTCCTGGCTTCGCGGAGGCGCGCTTGTCGCCTGCGAACCACGGCCGTTTCCGGCCGCCACCTTCTTTCATCTGCACGACCCGGCCGGCTTCGTCCCGGTCGGCAATGCCGGCGCGATAGCCGTACCGCGACGAACAACAGGACAGGCGACGACGGGCGAGACCATCCGCGTGCACCTACCCCGCCCGCCACTCGGCCCTGAACCCGCACCGGATGTAGCCTGAAACCCACGCAGCTCGCCGCCGTTGCGTCACCCCGGCTCGCCCCGCCGTGCCGCGACGGTTTCTCACGGATTCCTCACGCCAATGCTGCAACCTTTTCCTGCGCCGGCTGACCAACCGACCTCCGCGTCCCCGGCGGCTCTTGCATGAAACTCCACCGCCTTGTCCTGCTCGCCGCCTTGCCCGTGTTCGCCCTCGCCGAAGCCGAGCGCACCCAGGTCGATTTCGAATTCGTCCGCCACCTGGCCCAGGAACGCGCCGCCGCCCCCTACGTGGAGCGCACCGATCCCCCGCGAGCGCTGGCGGAGCTCTCGCCCGCCGAGGTGGAGCGTATCCGTTTCCGCCCCGACCAGGCGCTTTGGGCCGCGGAGGGTCTGCCGTTTCGCCTGCAGTTCTTCCACCCCAGCGCCGCGTGGCCGCCGGTCACGTTGCACGAGTTCAGCACGACGCATGTGCAGGAAATCCCGTTCGTCGGGAGTCTGTTCGACTACGGTGAACTGCGCCCCGGGCGCCTGCCGGCCTCGCTCGGCTACGGCGGCTTCCGCGTGCACAGCCCGCTCAACCGCGCCGAACATTTCGACGAACTCATCGTCTTCCCCGGCGGCGGCGCGTCGTTTCGCGCGCTGGGCGCGGGGCAGAACTTCGGTCTCGCGGCACGCGCTCTCGCGATCGATGCCGGCCCGCTCGCAGGCGAGGAGCATCCGCGTTTCACCGAATTCTGGATCGGCCGGCCGCGCGTCGGCGCCAACTCGCTCACGATCTACGCGTTGCTCGAGAGTCCGCGCGCCGTGGGCGCCTTCGAATTCGTGGTCGTGCCGGCGGCCAGCACGGTCGTCGATGTGCGTGCCGCGGTGATCTTCCGCGCCGCGGTGGCGCAGCCGGGCTTCGCGCCGTTGTCCGGGATGTTCTGGTACGGCGAGAACAGCGACCGCCCTCCCGGAGAGCCGCGTCCCGAGGTGCACGAGGCCGATGGGCTCGCCGTGCTTTCGGGCGACGGCGCGGCGTTCTGGCGCCCGTTGCAGAACCCGCTCACCCCTTTCGCGTCCGGCCTCGGCGTGGGCACGCTGCGCGGTTTCGGCCTGCTCCAGCGCGACCGCGTTTTCGAACACTACGGAGACCTTGATGCCGATTACCACCGCCGGCCCTCGGTGTGGGTGGAGCCAATCGGCGACTGGGGCCCGGGCCACGTGCAACTCGTGGAAAACCCGGCGCACGGGCCCCGCGAGGCGAACATCGTAGCGTTCTGGGCGCCCGATCATCCACCGACCCCGGGCGAGCCGATCGAGCTTCGCTACCGCCTCCGCTGGACCGAGGGCGAACCCGCGGCGTTGGCGCACTCGCCAGTGGTGGCGACGCACGTCGGATCCCTCACGGACCGCCCGCTCGGACGGCTGTTCTGGATCGATTTCGCGAGCCCCTCGCTTGCCCGCCTCGATGACGGCGCGCTCGACGCCGAGATCGGCCTCGGGCCCGGCGCGAAAATCCTCCGGCAGTCCGTTCGCAAGAACCCGGTCGACGCCTCCTGGCGCGTCGCGCTGGAGACGGAGGCCGACACCGCCGGGCGCGCGGTGGAGATCCGCTGCCGGTTGAGGCAAGGCTACACACCAGTCAGCGAAACGTGGGTCTATTCGTGGCTGCCATGAGCGTCCGCCCTTCCGCGCCAGATTTCCCGCCGCGCACCGCCGAGGACTGGAACGACGCCTTCCAACGCGTCGAGAGCTACCTGCGCGCGCACCGCATCGTGCGACCGCTGGCGATCAGCGAGCTCACGAAGACAATCGTCGCCGCCGCTTGGCGACAATCGATGTTCGAACCCGAGCAGGCGCCGGTCACGCTCGCGCTCCGCGAGGCCGACCGCGTGATCACCGACTGGTTCGCCCGCGTGCTCGGGCAGCACGCCACGCACTCGCGCCGGCTCGGCGCGCGCGGGCGGCTCGCGCTCGCCCTCGCCGATGCGCCCGGCCGCTGGCCGGACGCGTTTCTCGCGCCCGTGCCGCCGCCGCGGGAGCTCACCGATGCGATGCGCGCGGCGTTTCTGCGCCCCGGCCCGCCGCCGCAGCTCTTCAAAATGACGCCGCAGGCGATCTCCCTCGGGCCGATCGCTCGGTTGGTCGACTTCGGCTGGCGGGCGACGCGGCGCTCCCCCGCCGTGCGGTTGCTCGTGCAACTGCCGCTCCTCGCCGGCCTCGGCGCGCTGCTCTTCCTCGCTTTCCGGTGAACTCGCCGCTGGACCAGATTCCCTCCGGGCTTCGTTTCCGTCGCCGCGTGCTGGTGGGCCTCGTCACCGCGACGCTCGCCGTGCCCGGGCTTGCGTTGATGGCGGACCTGCACTGGCGCGCCGGCTTCGATGGCTGGAAAGTCGCGCACCTCGTGTTGTTCGCGATCCTGCTCGGGCTCGTCGCCTTCGGCTGCACGCAGGCGCTGGTCGGTTTTGTCGCGCGCCGCGGGCGCGGCGATCGCTGGCGGCTCGGCGGCGTCACGTCGCCCGAGATGCTGCCGCCCGGCGCCACGGCCGTGGTGATGCCCGTCTACAACGAGGACGCGCGCCGGGTGTTCGCCGGGCTGCGCGTGATCTACGAATCGATCCGTGCGACCGGGCACCTCGATGCGTTCCACTTCTACGTCCTGAGCGATTCGACGGACACCAACCGATGGGTCGACGAGGAGGCCGCGTGGGCCGCGCTCGTGCGCGAGTTCGACGCCGCCAGCCGGCTCTTCTATCGTCGCCGCCGCATCAACACGAACAAGAAGGCCGGCAACATCGCCGACTTCTGCCGCCGCTGGGGCGGCGCGTACCGCTACATGATCGTGCTCGACGCCGACAGCCTCATGAGCGGCGCGACCATCGTGCAGCTCGTCCGGTTGATGGAGCGCAGCCCGCGGACCGGCCTGATCCAGACGATCCCGCGGCTGATCCGCGGCGAGACGCCGTTCGCCCGCTGGCAACAGTTTGCCAGCCGCCTCTACGGCCCCGTGTTCCAAGCCGGCCTCGACTACTGGCAGCTCGATGAATCCAACTACTGGGGGCACAACGCGATCGTGCGGCTCGCGCCATTCATCGAGCACTGCTCGCTGCCGGAGCTGCCCGGCTTCGAGCCGTTCGGCGGCCGGATCCTCAGCCATGACTACGTCGAGGCCGCGCTGCTCGTGCGCGCCGGCTGGGGCGTGCGCCTCGCGGTGGGGCTCGACGGCAGCTACGAGGAGTGTCCGGCGACGCTGATCGATTTCGCCAAACGCGACCGCCGTTGGCTGCAGGGCAACCTGCAACACAGCTGGCTACTCGCCGCCCAGGGGTTGCGCCCCGCGAGCCGGCTGCACCTCTTGCTCGGCATCCTCGCCTATGGCGCCTCGCCCTTGTGGTTCGCGTTTCTCCTGCTCTCGACGCTCCTGCTCCATCGCCAGCTCGCGACCGGCCTCACGCTCGTGCCCCGCGACAGCCTGCTCGATTTCCTGAACTTGGATTTCCGCGTCCAGGCCGGCGTGCTCTTCGGCGGCACGATGGCGCTACTGTTTGTGCCGAAGCTCCTCGCGCTCCTCGATCTCGCGCTGGTGCGCGGCGCGAAGGAGTTCGGCGGTTGGATGCGCACGCTCGGAGGAGCGTTCGTGGAGACGTTGGCCTCCGCGCTGATCGCGCCCGTGCTCATGTTTTTCCACAGCAAGTTCATCTTCTGGACGCTGCTCGGTCGCGGGGTCGCGTGGGTCACGCAACGCCGCGGCGGAGACGGCACGCCCGATTGGCGCGAGGCGATCCTCACCCATGCCGGCCAGACCGCGTTCGCCCTGCTCTGGGGCGGCGCGGCGCTCGCGCTCGATCCGGTCTTCTTCCTCTGGCTCTCGCCGGTGCTGGTCGGGCCGGTGTTCAGCATTCCGCTCAGCCTCATCACCGCTCAGCCGCCACGGCCCGGCGCGCCGCCACGGCTCTGGGCGACTCCCGAGGCGCTGCACCCACCGGCCGTCGCGGCGTTGCTCGAACAGCGTCTCTCCAACCGCAGCAACCGCGCGCCCGTGCCACCGGAATTCATCGCCGACTATGGCCTGTTGCAGGCCGTGCTCGATCCGTACGTGAACGCCGTCCATGTCTCGCTCCTCCGCGAGAAACGCCTCCCGGACGACGACGACGGCGATCGTTTCGCCGAACTCCGTGAACGCCTCACCACCGAGGGCCCCGCCGCCCTCGCCACGCGCGACAAGCTCACCCTGCTCCTGGACGCCCAGTCGATGATCCGCTTGCACCGCGAAGTCTGGTCGCGGCCGGCCGGTTCGCTCGCACCGTGGTGGCAGCACGCGATGGAGCAGTACAACCAGCTCGCGCCCGCACCGACCACCGCCCTCGATGATTGACGAACGACTCCTCGCAACCCAGCGGTGACGCCGAGCACCCGAACTATTTTCATTCGTAACCCACTGCAAATCAGCCCTTGGAGCACTGCTTTAACGAAAAATCGAAAAAGCCCATTGACCAAGGGCCCGTCAGCCCTACCGTCCCGCTCATCAATTTCACACCTTTCTCCCGCCTAGCGGGAGTTTTGGGGTAACTAAGAAAGCAATGGCCGGTCGCTTAGGGGTAGGCGACCGGCCTTTTCTTTGCCCAAATTCGAAGTGTGCTCCCGCGGAACACCCGCCGCCGTCGGCTCTGTGGCTCTGTTCCACCGAGCAAGAGTTTGTCGCCATCGCCGCGGCGAATCCGGTTGCCAGCGCTCGCGGGCGTTCGCAACGTCGCCAACCATTTTTCCTCCGTGCATCGGACTTCAGACATCAACGTCATCGAAACCCGGCCGCTCCCCTCGCCTGCCGAGTTGATGGCGGCTCTCCCCAAGACCGAGGAACAGGCCGATTGCATCGTCCGGTCGCGTGAAGCGATCCATCGCATCCTCTTCGGCGACGACCCGCGCCTGCTCGTGGTCGTGGGCCCCTGCTCGATCCACGATCTCGAGGCGGGCCGCGAATACGGCCGCCGCCTCGCCGCCCTCGCCCGCGAGTTGGGCGACCGGATGGTGATTGCGATGCGCGTGTATTTCGAAAAACCGCGCACCACCGTCGGCTGGAAAGGCCTCATCCTCGATCCGCACCTCGACGGCAGCAGCGACATCCAACACGGGCTCTACCTTGCGCGGCAGTTTCTCCGCGAGGTCCTCGACCTCGGCCTGCCCACCGCCACCGAGTTCCTCGATCCGATCACGCCGCAGTACATCGCCGATCTCGTGAGCTGGGCCGCCATCGGCGCCCGCACCACCGAGTCGCAGACGCACCGCCAGCTCGCCTCCGGCCTCTCGATGCCGCTCGGCTTCAAGAACGGCACCGACGGCTCCATCCAGACCGCGATCAACGCCATCAAGGCCGCCGGCCAGCCGCAGACGTTCCTCGGCATCACGACCGACGGTCGCGCCGCCTCCGTGCGCACCAGCGGCAATCCGAACTGCCACATCGTCCTCCGCGGCGGCGCCACCGGTCCGAACTACGGCGCGCCCGCCGTCGCCTCGGCCGCGCAGCTCCTCACCAAAGCCGGCCTCCATCCCTCGATCCTCGTCGACTGCAGCCACGACAACTCCGCGAAACAACCCGAGCGCCAGCCCGAGATCCTGCGCGAAGTGCTCGCACAGATCACCGCCGATCCGAACTCGCCAATCATGGGCGTGATGATCGAGAGCAACCTCGAGGCCGGCAGCCAGCCGTTCCCCCGCCCGAAACCGGAGCTCAAATACGGAGTGTCCATCACCGACGGCTGCATCGATTGGGCGACCACCGAGGCGGTCCTCCGCGCCGCGCACCAGGCGCTCGGCCCCGCCCACGCCGGCAAGCTGCCCGCCCCCTGAATTTCTGCGAACGCCGTTACCCGTTCTCACTCCAACAGAAAACAAACACCTGATCCCATGAAGACTCCCATCCGTGTCGCAGTCACCGGCGCTGCCGGCCAGATCGGCTACGCCCTCCTGTTCCGCATCGCCTCCGGCGCCTGCTTCGGCCCCGACCAGCCCGTCATCCTCCACATGATCGAACTCGAGGCCGCCCTCCCGGCCCTCAAGGGCGTCGTGATGGAACTCGAGGACTGCGCGTTCCCGCTCCTCAAGGGCACCGTCGCCACCGCCTCGCTCGACGAAGGCTTCAAGGGCGTGAACTGGGCCCTCCTCGTCGGCGCCGTGCCGCGCAAGGCCGGCATGGAGCGCAAGGACCTCCTCGGCATCAACGGCAAGATCTTCACCAGCCAGGGCCAGGCCATCGCCAAGAACGCCGCGCCGGACGTCCGTGTGCTCGTCGTCGGCAACCCCTGCAACACCAACGCCCTCATCGCCGCCCGCAACGCCTCCGGCGTGCCGGCCAACCGCTTCTTCGCGATGACCAAGCTCGACGAGAACCGCGCCAAGGCGCAGCTCGCGATCAAGGCCGGCGTCGACACCACCGCGATCTCCAACCTCGCCATCTGGGGCAATCACAGCTCCACGATGTACCCGGATTTCGCGAACACGAAGATCAATGGCAAGCCCGCCAACCAGGTCATCGCCGACGAGGCCTGGTTCAAGGAGACCTTCATCCCCGTGATCCAGCAGCGCGGCGCCGCCATCATCAAGGCCCGCGGCCTCAGCTCCGCCGCCTCGGCCGCCAACGCCGCCTGCAACACCGTCTACGCCCTCACCAACCCGACCGCCGCCGGCGACTGGTTCAGCGTCGGCGTCTACTCGGACGGTTCCTACGGCGTGGCCAAGGACATCATCTTCTCGTTCCCGATCCGCACCAACGACGGCAAGACCTTCGAAGTCGTCCAGGGCGTGCAGCTCAGCGAGTTCTCGAAGCAAAAGATCGCCGAGACCGAGAAGGAACTGCTCGAGGAGAAGTCGATGGTCGCCGATCTCCTCGGCTGATTTGGTTCGCGCTCCCTTTTTTTTCGCCGAAACGGCGGCCCGCAACGGGCCGCCGTTTTTTGTGCGCCGAGGTCTCGGCACCGTGGCGAAAGCCACAAACCATCGTCGCTCAGCGGCGCACGCGGCCGAAGACCAGCGTCGCGAAGCTCTTCGGCGGCAGCACCACCACGCGGCGCGCGGTGCCGAGCGCGACGGTCAGCTCGCGTTGTTTCTCCTGCTGATTGGAGAACACGACCACGACCGTGCCGTCGGGATTGCGGAACGCCATCGCGTCCGCCCACTCGCCCTTGTGCGCGATGCGATGGGCGCCGGGCTGCACGAAGTGGCTGTAGTGCGCGAACGCCCAAAACGCCGGCGTGTAGGTCGCCTTGCGAGTGGCGAAATCGACCGTCACGAGCGCGTTCTGCGGCCAAGGGGTACGTGAGCCGATCGAGCGGCCCTTCGTATCGAGCACCATGTTCCACGCCTGTTGGATCGAGACACCGCCGGCGAAGAAGTCGCGGAGTTTGCCCCAGACGAACCCGCCATAGCTCCAGTCGTTGGGCGCGCCCTCGCGGCGATAGCCCGGCTGCCAGTAGTTGTTTCCGCATTCCATCTCGGTCTGGACGGTCATCTTGCCCGGCCAACGCTGCGCGATTTCCGGGAGCGACCAGAGACCGCCCCACTGCAAACCGAAGGCCGACACATGACGCGCCGCCGCGGGATCAGCCATCACCGGTTCGATGTAGCGCGGCACCTCGGAGATGTTGATCGTGCCGAGCCAGATCGCAGGTCCGCCTTCCTTGGCGAAAACTGGTCCCATGTGATCGCGGATGAAGTCGCGCAGCTGCTCGCCGGTCCAATCGCAGCTCGGGTAATCGGTGAGCATGCCGGGCTCGTTCTGCGGGCAGAGCGCGAAGAGCTCCAAGCCCTCGGCGCGGTACGCCTGCGCGAACTTGAGCAGGTAGCGCGCGTAGGCGTCGTAGATCGGCGGCTCGGCACGCATCGCGCCGGAGTCAGTCTGGCTGTTGGTCTTCATCCACGCCGGCGGCGACCACGCGGAGCCCCAGAGCTGGAGCTTCGGGTTCAACCGCTTCGCGGCCTTGATGTACGGGATGAGCCGCTCGCGATCGCGCTCGATGGAGAAATCCTTGAGCGCGAAATCGTCGGGCGTTTCCGCGAGCGAGTAGCGGCTCTCGGCGTAGTCGGAGGCGCCGACCGGCACGCGCCCGATGTTGAAACGCGCGATGCCCTTCGGGTCGAAGAGCGCCGCCAGGACCTTCGCACCGCCGTCCGGCAACGTCCGCAGCGCTGTCCAGCCCTTCTCATTGAACGAGCCGCCAAAGCCACGAATCTCCTGATACGCGGTGGCGGGGTCGATCTCGAGATCGACGGGGCCGGTGGCCGGGGCGGGCCGCAGCAGCTTCGACGCGTCGGCAAAGGCTTTCGCCTCGGTCGTGACGGTCAGTTTGGCCGACGGCTCGCTGGCCGCTTTCGCCGAACCGAGGCCGGCAATGAGCACGCCGAGAAGCGCGGAGAGGTATCGCAGGTTTCTTTTCATGGGTGGACAGGAACTGCAGAGTCGCCGGCGCCAGGTGGTACGACGGCGCCGCAATAAGAGCCCCATCGAAAACGTCCTGCGCGACGCCGGAGCAACTCCTTTCCGCCCGCACGGCAGCCCGCGCCACGACGCGTCGATGTGTCCCTGGGCTGTTTCCACTCGGGAGCGCGCTCCTCCTCGGACACATTGTAGAAAGTTTTCGCTACACGCCCGCAGCCCTGCCGGAGACCGCGCCGAACGGTCCCATGCCCGGGTCGCCGGTCACTTCGTCTAGTCCGGCAGCGCCGCG
>DATGXA010000342.1:0-34610 GCA_035299125.1 Opitutaceae bacterium | reverse complement strand
GTCAGCACCCGCAACGACTCGAACTGGGCGGGGCACCCGTGGAATCGCGCGAACGGCGGTTTCCTCGACCGACCGCAACAGTTCTTCACCGACGCGACGGCGAAGGAATACCAGAAGCGCTGGCTGCGGTACGCCGTGGCGCGCTGGGGTCACTCGCCGGCGATCATGGCCTGGGAGCTGTTCAACGAGGTGGAGTGGGTCGACACCGCGCAGATCGACGGCGACTGGCCGACGGTCATTGGCTGGCACGCGGAGATGGCGGCGTTCATTCGCCTGCTCGATCCGTACGGGCACCTGGTGACGACCAGCGCGGCGCGCGGGCACCCGGAGCCCTACCGCGCAATGGACTATTACCAACCGCACGCGTATCCGCGCGACGTGTTCAACGGGATCGCGGGCGTGCCGCCGCAGCCGGGCAAGCCGTGGTTTTTCGGCGAGTTCGGGCGCGGCACCTGGGAGCAGAACGCCGACGAGCACCTTGTCGTGCGCGACGGCATCTGGGCCGGAGTGCTTTCGGGCCACGCGGGCGCGGCGCAATACTGGTTCTGGGACCGCGTGCTGGCGCTGAATCTCGAGCCGGAGTTTGTCCGCGCGGCGCGGGCGCTGGCGTGGTCGCAACTGGCCGGCCGTGAAGGACTGCGGCCGGCGGCGGTGCAGATCGATGGCGCGCCGGCGGCGCCGTTGCGGCTCGCGCCCGGCCGGGGCTGGGAGGCGACGAAGCGGTATCGTTTCACGCTGCCGGAAGACGCCACGCCGGAAAAACTGGCGCTGTGGTCCTCGTACCTGAACCCGCGCTCCGGCGAGAATGCGGAGCTCACGCGCGAGCCGATCGAATTCGCGTTCACTTTGGCGGAAGCGGGCGAACTGGAGATCGTGTTCACGTCGTTGTCCGGCAGCGGGTCCGGATTGCGTGTCACAGTCGATGGTCGCGAGGCGACACAGGTGAGTTGGCCGCCCGCGAAGGCGGTGGTGCTGTCACCAACCGGCGGACGCGCCCACCAGCCTGCGCCCGCGCCGGTGCGGCTCCCGCTCGCCGCCGGGACGCATGTCGTGGGACTCGAGTGCACGGGGCCCGATTGGGTGCAGATCGACCGCGTGGCGATCCCCGGCTTGGGCAAAGCGATCCGCGCGCATGCGCTGGCGGGCGCGGATTTCGCGTTGGCGCGAGTGACGGCGGAGCGGGCCGGCCTCGGGGCGGCGATCGACCTGCAAATCGCGGGCGTGGCCGACGGCACGTACCGGCTCCGGATTCTGGATCTGGAGAATGGCGAGGAAGCGGAGCAGACGGCGGAGGTGCGAGGTGGCGCGTTGCGCGGTTTCCGGGTGGAGCGGGCCGACGCGACCTTGATTCTCTCGCACTGAACCAGCGTCGGCGCGATACGCGTTCACCGCCGGCGAGGGACCGGCGGGTCGCGCACGGCGGACTGGGATGACGCCGGCACGGGGATTTCCGGACGGTCTTTTGCTGAGGCGGGAGGGGCGTCCGGAGTCGAGCGGGCGGAAGTCCTTCACCACCAAGATCCGAAGGGCGAACGTGGCTGGCATAGTGGCAGCTCAAAGAATGTGGAAGATTTCGTTTGAGAACGAGTCTCAGTCTGCCGATAAACACTGCTGTCATGTCCACGAACCCGACCGCCGCTTGTCCGAAGACACTCCCGCTGTGCCTGCTCGCGCCGGGTGTGCAGGCGGAGATTTTCCGGCTCGGAGGCAAGGACGCGATCAACCACCGGCTCCGCGAACTGGGTTTCTGCGAAGCGGCGCGAGTGAAGAAGATCTCGGGTCGGTCGACGGTGATGTGCGAAGTCTGCGGCACGAAGCTGGCGATCAGCGCGGAGCTCGCGCAGTTGATCCACGTGCAGCCGATCGCGGCGGGCGCCCGCTGAACGTGCGATGGCTGCGGCGCTCTCCGATCTCGCTCCCGGTGCGTTGGCGGTGATCCGTCGGATTCCGTCGGGCGGTGGCGTTTTCCTGCGACTGCGCGAGATGGGCGTGCTTCCGGGCACCAATGTGAAACTGCTGCGGGTGGCCCCGCTGGGCGATCCGCTCGAGATCCAGGTGCGCGGCTACAACCTCTCCGTACGGCGCGCCGAGGCGGCGGCGATCGAGGTGGAGTGTCCGCCGCCCGCCGGCTAGCGCGACCGCGCGCCGCCGCACCGGCGGTGCGACCGTCACACGTCTTTCCCCACGCCATGGCCGAACCCGTCTTCGCCTTCGTCGGCAACCCGAACTGCGGCAAGAGCACGCTCTTCAACGCGCTCACCGGCCTGCGGCAGAAGGTGGGCAACTATCCCGGCGTGACCGTCGAGAAGAAGATCGGCGAATGTTTTTCCCAGCACGGCCGCCGGATGCAGATCATCGATCTGCCGGGCGCGTACAGCCTGGCCGCGCGTTCGCCCGACGAGGCGGTGATGCGCGATGTGCTGCTCGGCCGCCGCGCCGACACGCCGCGGCCGGACCGCGTGGTGTGCATCGTCGATGCCACTAACCTCGAGCGGAATCTCTACCTCGTCTCGCAGATCCTCGACCTCGGGCTGCCGGTGATCGTCGTGTTGAACATGATGGACCTCGCGGTCGCCCACGGCCTGCGGATCGATGTCGACGCGCTCGCGCGGCGGCTCGGCGTGCCGGTCGTGACGTGTCAGGCGAACGCCGGCGTGGGCCTGACCGAGCTGCGCGTGGCGATGAGCCGCAGCGATCTCACGCCGCCGGCCGCGCCGCTTTGGACGACGCCCGCCGACATCGTGCCGGCGCTCGAGGCGCTCGTGGCCGCGATCGCGCGCGAGGAACGGAGCGAAGCGGCGCCGGCGCGGGCGGAGGCGTTGTTGCTGCTCAGCGACCGCGCGGCGGTGGAATCGTCGGGCGTGCCGGTGGCGCCGGCGGTGCTGTCGGTCGTGGATCGATGGGAGGGGCATTGGCGCGCGGCGGATTTCGACTGGCGCGGCGCGCTCGTGGCGGCGCGTTACGAGGCGGTGGGCGCGATCGTGCGCGAGGTGGTCGATACTGCGCAGGTCGAGGACGGTCCGTCGCTTTCGGATCGGGTCGACGCGGTGGTGGTGCATCCGGTCTGGGGCTGGGTGACGCTCGTGGCGGTGATGGCGACAATGTTTCTCTCGATCTTCACGCTCGCCGAGTACCCGATGGGCTGGATCGACGGCGGCGTCTCCTGGCTGGCGGACACGGTGCGCGGCGCGATGGCGCCCGGCGACTTGCGCGAGCTGCTGACCGACGGCGTGATCGCGGGCGTGGGTGGTATCCTGGTTTTCCTGCCGCAGATCCTGATCCTGTTCTTTTTCATCGGGCTGCTGGAGCAGACCGGCTACATGGCGCGCGCGGCGTTCATGATGGACCGGCTGATGAGCCGCGTGGGGCTGGACGGCAAGTCGTTCATCCCGCTGCTCAGTTCGTACGCGTGCGCGATTCCCGGCATCATGGCGACACGCACGATCGAGTCGCGGAAGGACCGGCTGGTGACGATCTTGGTGGCGCCGCTGATGACGTGTTCGGCGCGGCTGCCGGTGTACCTGCTGCTCATCGCGGCGATCGTGCCGGAGGAACGCGTGCCGGTGCTGACGAAGGTGGGGCTGATGTTCGCGATGTTCGCGCTCGGGACGGGCGGGGCATTTCTGTTCGCATGGTTGTTCAAGCGCACGCTGCTGCGCGGCGAGGCGCCGATGATGATCCTCGAGCTGCCGCCGTACCGGCTGCCCTCGCTGCTCTCGGTGGCGCTGCACATGGGCGAGCGGGCGTTCATGTTTCTGCGGAAGGCCGGCACGGTGATCCTCGCGATCTCGATCGTGTTGTGGGCGCTCACGACGTTTCCCCGCCAGCCGGATGCGACCGCGGCCGAGCAGATCGCGCAGAGCTACGCGGGGCGGATCGGGCACGCGATCGAGCCGGTGATCCGGCCGCTGGGCTTCGACTGGCAGATCGGCGTGGGCCTGATCACGTCGTTTGCCGCGCGCGAGGTGTTCGTGAGCTCGATGGCGGTGATCTTCAACGTCGACGAGAACGAGGAGGACTCGACGGTGCCGCTGCGGCAGGCGCTGCTCGCCGCACGTTGGCCGGACGGGCGGGAGCTCTTTACTCCGCTCGTGTGCTTCACGCTGATGGTGTTCTACGTGTTCGCGATGCAGTGCGTGAGCACGATCGTGGTGGTGCGGCGCGAGACGGGGTCGTGGCGTTGGCCGCTGCTCCAGATCGGCTATATGACGACGACGGCGTGGGTGGCGTGTTTCGCGGTGCGGAACATCGGGCTCGCGCTCGGGTTCCATTGAGGTGGAACCGAGGGAACCGCGATGGACCAATCAACCCAGACTCTGCTCGCGCTCGCCGTGGTGGGCGCTGCGCTCGGATATCTGCTGTGGCGCTGGCTCGGGCGGCGACGCGGGAGCGCGTGCGATGAGGGCGGCTGCGGGTGCGGGAAAGGCGCGCTGAAGAAGCCGCGGAAATAAAAAACCGGCGACGTGTGTCGCCGGTTCGGAAATCGTGTGGGGGAAGCCGCGCTGCGCCTCAGCTGTTCGCCGCGGGCGGGATGTTGCCGGAGGGTTTGGTCGGCGGAGGCGTCTTCGGTTGCTCCTCGATGGATTGGCGGATCTCGTTTTCCGCTTCCTTGGAGGCTTTCTTGAATTCCGAGAGGGATTTGCCGAGACCACGCGCAAGATCGGGCAGGCGCTTCGCTCCAAAAAGCAGGAGAATGAGGAAGCAGATGATGAGGATCTCGGGAGTGCCGAGGCCGAGAAGCGCGAGCGTGGGTAGAGTGCCGAACATGGCCGCAAGCTACGCCGAGGGTTAGGCGAGTAAAGGGGGAAACCCGGAGGGTAGGCGCAGCGATTCAGCGCGGGAGTTCGCCGAGAATCGCGACGAAGTTACGCAGGAGCGGCGAGATGCCGTCGCGGTGCCACACCGCGTGGATCTCAAGCGGATCGCAGTCAGTGGCGAGCACAGCGATGGGGAGCGGCGTGGGCGGCAGGATCAGCCGCGGCACCAGGGCGATGCCCATGCCCGCCGCGACGAGTCCGACCAGCGCGGGGGCCTGCGTGGCCAGGGCGCGGCTGAATCGCGGAGTGAACCCGGCGTTGCGGCAGACCTGCAGCAGGAACGTGCGGTAGCCGGCGTCGGGGGTATCGATGCTGATCCACTCCGAGTCGCGCAGCTCGGCCAGTTTCGCCGCGGGCCGGCGCGCGAGCGGGTGATCGAGCGGCACGATGGCGACGAGCTCGCTGTGCAGCACCGGCTGGGAGGCGAGATGCGGGTCCGGGCCGACGAGATCGGTGGCGATGAAGCCGAGGTGGATCTTGTGGGCGTTGAGCGCGCTGAGCTGTTCGCTCATCGGCAGGTCGCGCACGATGACCTCCACCCGGGGAAACCGCCGGCGGTACTCGGCGATGGCCTGCGAGGCGAGTACGGCCGGTAGGCGCCAATCCTGGCCGATGCGGAGTTCGCCCTCGGCGCCGTTGGCCACATCGCGCACGGCGAGCGTGGCGAGGTCGACCTGCGCGAGGATCTTTTGCGCGTGCGCGAATAACAGGCGGCCGGCGTCGGTGAGGATGACGCGTTGGCGGTTGCGGTCGAAGAGCTGCGTGCCGAGCTCATCCTCCAATGCCCGGATCTGGCGGCTGAGCGCGGGCTGGGCGACCCGGAGTTTTTCCGACGCGCGAGTGAAGTTCAGACACTCCGCGACACACGAGAAGTAGCGGAGATGGCGGAGTTCCATCCGGGAAAGCTAGCGAACGTGCGCCGCTGGCGACAAGCGTGCGCCCTTCGACGGGGGCTTGCGGGGGCCCGACGGTTGGCGGAGCGGGGCCAAAGGGGAAGCTGCAGCGACAGCCTGATGAACTCGGAGCCGGGGTTGATGCGGCCGGCGCCGGCGTTGGAGACGTGCCCGATGCCGCAGGCTAACCGTCTGCCTCCGGAAATCCGGTACGCGACTTCGAGCGCGGAGGCGAACTCGAGCCGGGAGCCGAGATCGAGATCGCCGTCGTGTTCGAAATACCCCGGACCGCTCGAGACGCTGAGCCGCCAGCGCGGGGCGAGGTTGATCCCGTAGACCAGACCCACGCCGAGGTAATTGGCGCCGGTCCGGCGCCAACTACCGAAGACGTAAGGTGCAAGGCCGTGCCAGAACGGACGCCCGCGCCATTCGAGGAAACCGCAGTGGAGCTGCTTCGCATCGGCGACGCCGGCCATGGCGTAACCGACCGCCACTTGGGCGGGCTCGCCCTGCCGGAGGGCGTCGTCGCGTTCGTCGCGGGCTGGCGCCGCCGGGGACGACGCAGCGGCAAACAGGGCGAATGCCGAGACGAGCACCAGGCGCGACATGGCGGGAGGGAACGCGCGATCCGGACGCTGTGGCAGCATGCCGCTCTTTAGTTGGATTCCCCGATCGCACGGCGCAGCGCGGCGAACGCGACGACATGGCCGTAGCGGGCCTGTGAACGCGTGGCGCGTGCTTCGGTGAGGGCGGATTGAGCGGCGAGCACGTCGAGCTGGGTTGCGGTGCCGGCCTGTTGGCGAGCGCGGGCGAGACGGAGGCTTTCTGCTGCCTGTTCGACGGTCTTCTCCGAGGCCTCGAGCAACTCGACCGCCTCGAGCAACGTCGAGTGAGCCTGCCGTACCTCGACATCGATCGCGAGGCCGAGCTCCTGTGTCGCGAGTCGCGCCTGTTCGGCGCGAGAGCGGGCCTGGCGGACCTTGCCGGCGGTCGCGCGGCCATCGAAAACCGCCCAGTCGGATTTCACGCCGGCGGTCCAGCCGTCGAGCCGGTCGGAGTACCGAGCGGAGAGAGGAGACGCGGTCCAGGCGTAACCGGCGTATGCGGACACGGTGGGTTGGTAGCCGGCGCGGGCGACGGTGATGCCGCGTTCGGCGGCGACCACGAGGTGCTTCTGCCGGAGCAACTCGGGCCGCCGGGAGTTGGCGGCGTCGAGCGCGCTCCCGAGCGACGGCGTGGTGCCGCGGTCGACCAGGGAGCCTTCGACGCCGAGTTCGGTCGGATCGCCGCCGGATGCAGCGGGGGCACCCAGCATCTGGCGGAGTCTGTCCTGTGCGATGCGGTAGGTGTTGCGCGCCTGGATGAGGCCGGGCTTGGCGTTGGCAACGGCGACGTGGGCGCGGATCACCTCGAACTCGGAGCCGGTGCCGGCCTCGCGGCGTGCGCGGGCGTTGGCGAGTTCGTTCTCCAGCACCGCGATCGCCTCCTCGTGCACGCCGATCAGCTCGCGGTCGAGGAGCACGGCGGCGAAGTTCTCGCGGATCGCGAGCAGGGTGTCGTTGAGCTGCGCCTCGTAGGCGAGGCGGGCGGCCTCGACCTGTTCGCGGGCGGCCCGGGTGCCGGCCCGGATGCCGCCGCCGGCATAGAGCACCTGACTCGCGGTGACCTGGATGGTCCACGAGTCGTTGTCGTAACTCGGCAATGCGAGCAGCTCGCGATCTTGGCGGGCGTACTCTCCGGAGGCGGTGAGGGACGGCAGACGCCGGGCGTTGGTCTCGATGAATACGCCCGCTTGCTCGCGGATCTGTTCGCGCACACGAAGGAGCGTGGGGTTGTGGGCAGCGCCATAGGCCAGCGCCGCCTCGAGCGTGAGCGGTTGCGGGAGCACGGAGTCGTCGGCCGCCCGTGCGGCCAGCGCGACGAGCGCGAAGCCGAGGGCCAGGGCGCGGACGCGCCGAGGCGGTGAGGAGAGACGGAAGGACATGGAGAGATCAGTGTTTGGCCGTGGTGGACGCGGTGGCGGGCGCGGTGCGCGGCCGGCGGTTTTCCGCGATGAACGTGTAGAACACAGGCACCACGAAGAGGGTGAAGAACGTGCCGATGGACATGCCGGTGGCGATGACGAGACCCATGCTGTAGCGCGACTCGGCGCCGGCGCCCTTGGCAAAGACCAGCGGGAGCACGCCGAGCACCATCGCGGCGGTGGTCATGAGGATGGGGCGTAGGCGCACGCCGGCGGCGTGTTCGATCGCCTCGCGCACGGAATGCCCCTGCTCCTGGAGGCCGTTGGCGAAGTCCACCATCAGGATACCGTGCTTGGTGATGAGGCCGACCAGCGTGATGAGGCCGACCTGCGTGTAGATGTTGATCGTGGCGAAGCCGAGGAAGAGGAACACGAGCGCGCCGGCGAGGGAGAGCGGCACGGCGAGCATGACGATGAACGGATCGCGCCAGCTTTCGTACTGCGCGGCCAGGACCAGGAAGATGACGACGATCGCGAGAGCGAAGGTCGCCATGAGCGAGCTGCCTTCTTGGACGTACTGGCGGAGCTCGCCCTTGTAGTCGGCGGTGAACCCTTCGGGGAACACCTGTCGGGCCTCGTTGTTGAGCCAGGTGAGCGCGTCGCCGAGCGTCACTCCGGGGCGCGGCACGAGGCCGATGGTGGCGCAGTTGAGCTGTTGGAAGCGGGTCAGGTTGCGCGGCGTGGTCGTGTGCTCGATGGAGGCGATAGTGGAGAGCGGGACCAGTTTGCCGCTGCCGGTGCCGATGTAGTAGCCCGACAACTGCTCGGTGGTCAGGCGCGAGGCGCGGGTGACCTGCGGGGTGACCTTGTAGGCGCGGCCGTCGATGGAGAACCGGTTGACGTAGCCGCCGCCGAGCATCGAACCGAGGTCGGCGCCGAGCGCCTGCATGTCGATGCCGAGCGTGGCCGCCTTCTCCTTGTCGATGACGATGTCGGCCTGGGGTTGGTCGTACTTCAGGTCGTTGTCGGCGTAGACGAACATGCCGCTGGCGAGGGCGCGTTTCATGAGTTCCTCGGCGACTTCGACGACGCGGGCGTGGTCCTGGGTGGAGCTGACGACGTACTGCACGGGCAGGCCGCCGGAGGCGCCGGGTAACGAAGAGGGAAGCACGGCGGCAAACTTCACGCCCGAGATGGCGCCCACCGCGCCGTTGAGCTCGTTGGCGATGGCGACTGCGCCGCGGGTGCGCTGATCCCAGGGTTTGAGCACGAGACCGGCCATGCCTCCCGAGGCGGTCGGCAGGTTGGAGGTGGGATCGAAGCCGAGGATCAGGAAGTTGGTGCCGACCTCGGGAAACGACCGGGCGAGCATCGGCTGCAGCTGCGCGGTATGGCGCTCCGTCTGCTCGAGCGTGGCGTTCGGGGAACCGCTGATGAGGCCAAGCACGAAGCCGCGATCCTCGGTCGGCGCGAGCTCGCTCTGGCTCATCTTGAAGAACGGGACGATGCTGGCGAAGATCAGCACCGTGAGGAGAACGACGGCCGGCCGGTTGGCGAGGACGCGTTCGAGGAGATGTTCGTAGAACTGCCGCAGCTTTTCGAACCCGCGTTCGAGGAGAGCTTCGAAGCCGCGACGATTCGGGTTATGGCGCAGCATCTTGGAGCTGAGCATCGGCGTGAGGGTCAGGGCGACGAAACCGGAGACGACGACGGAGCCGGCCAGGGTGAAGGCGAACTCCCGGAAGAGCGCGCCGGTGATGCCGGATTGCAGGCCGATCGGCGCGTACACCGCGGCGAGGGTGATGGTCATGGCGATCACCGGGCCGACGAGCTCGTGGGCGCCCTTGATCGCCGCATCGAAGGGCGTCAGGCCCTCTTCGATGTGGCGGTGGATGTTTTCCACTACGACGATGGCGTCGTCGACCACCAGACCGATCGCGAGCACCATCGCCAGCAGGGTGAGGAGGTTGATGGAGAACCCGAAGGAAAGCATGATGATGCCGCCGCCGACGAGCGAGAGCGGGATCGCGATGATCGGGATCACCACCGAGCGGAACGAGCCGAGGAAGAGGTAGATGACGACGATGACGATGATCATCGCCTCGATGAGCGTGTGGGTGACCTCGTCGATCGAGAGGTTGATGAACTCGGTGGCATCGTAGATGACCGTGCCCTTCAACCCGGAGGGGAACTGGCTGGTGATGCTCGGCCAGACGGAGTGCACCCGCTTGATAACGTCGACCGAGTTGGCGGTCGGGAGCACGCTGATGCCGATGAAGATGCCGGTGGATCCGTTGAAGGAGATGTTGGTGTCGTAACTCTCGGCGCCGAGCGCGACCTCGGCGATATCGCCGAGGCGGACGATGCGGCCCTCCCTCTCCAGGACGACCATCTCGCGGAACTCGTCGGCGGTGTGAAGATCGGTCTTCGCCGTGAGGTTGACGGTGATCATGTTGCCCTTGGTCTGGCCGACGGCGGAGAGGGAGTTCTGCGCGGCGAGACGAGCGCGGACGGCGGACGGGGAGAGGCCGAGCGCGGCCATGCGGTCGTCTTTCAACCAGATGCGCATGGCGAACGTGCGGCCGCCGAGAATCTCGGCCTTCTGCACGCCCTCGACGGTGGCGAGTTTGGGCTGCACCACGCGGACGAGGTAGTCGGTGATCTGGTTGGCCTCCATGCTGTCGCTGGAGAAGCTCAGATACAGCGACGCGGTGTTTTCGCCGACCGAGACATCGAAGACCGGGTCCTCGGCGTCGGAAGGAAGTTCGCTGCGCACGCGATTCACCTTCGAGGTGATCTGGGTGAGCGCGTCGTTGGGATCGTAGTTGAGGCGGAGCTTGGCGGTGATGATCGAGGTGTTCGGCGCGCTGACGGATTCGAGGAAGTCGATGCCATCGGCCGAGGCGATTTCGCGTTCCAGCGGCGTGGTGATGAAACCGCGGATGAGATCGGCGCTGGCACCCGGGTAAGCCGTGGTGACGGTGACCACGGCGTTGTTTGTCTCCGGGTACTGGCGGATGACCATGGCCTTGAAGCAGAGCCAGCCGCCGAGCAGCAGGAAGAGGTTTACCACCGTCGCCAGGATGGGGCGGCGGATGAAGAGATCGGTGAAACGCATGAAGAGATCCTCGGCTCAGCTCTCGGACGGCTTCGGGGCGGGGTCGGCAGCCGGAGCGGTGGCGTTGTCGATACGCACGGCGCTGCCGTTGCGCAGCTTGATCTGGCCGGAGGTGACGACCTGTTCGCCCGCCTTGAGGCCGTCGAGAATCTGCAGGAGATCACCGCGTTGGGGACCCGTTCTGACGAAGCGCTGCTGCACGACGGCGTCGGCGATGACGTAGACGGTGTCGCCGTACGGATTGCGGACGATGGCGGCCGCCGGGACCACCTTCGCCTTTGGCGTGGACGGCAGGACCACCTCGGCGCGGGCGTACATGCCGGGGCGAAGCGCAGCGTCGGTGTTGGGCAGTGTGGCGCGGAGATCGACGGAGCGGGTGGCGTCGGTCACGCGCGGGCTGATCGCCGTGATCGTGGCGGTGAACGTGCGGCCAGGAAAGGCGTCGACGGCGAACTGGACCTCTTGTCCGGTGGCGACGCGGGCGAGATCCTGTTGCGGAAGCGAGAAATCGAGATGGATCGGATCGATGCTTTCGAGGACGACGAGGGCCTCGCTTTTTGCGAGCACCTGGCCGGGGTGCACCTGCACGATTCCGAGGCGTCCGGCGAACGGGGCGACGACGCGTTTCTTGGCGATCGTGACGCGGAGTTGTTCGACGGCGGCGCGGGCCTGCGCCGCGGTGGCTTCGGCGGTATCGAGATCGTTCTCGGTGTTTGTGTCGCTGGTGCGCAGCTCGCGGGCACGGACCAGGTTGATCTCGGACAGCCGCAACTGCGCCTCAAGACCGCGGAGCTGCGCTTGCTCGCTATCGGTATCGAGAACCACGAGGACATCGCCCTCGGCGACGGTGGCACCGGAAACGGCGACCACTTCGCGGACGAGACCCTCGAGCTCATTGCGCACGATCACGCCGCGGTAGCTGGCGAGCGAGCCGACGGCGACGAGGGAGTTGGGCCATGTCTGTTCAGTGACGGCGGCCGCACTGACTGTGGCGGGTGGCACGACCATCGCGGCGTGGGCCGCCATCTGCCGGCGGATGGATAGTATTTTGTAGCCGAAGACCGCGCCGAGGATGGCGAGCGCGATGACAGCGGTGAGCAACGTACGTTTTATCATGGGAGGATGGTGACGGAGTCGGCGGAGTCGGCGGAGGCGACGCGGGCGGTGTGGGGAGCGAGTTTTTCGCAGAGGGCGAGGAGGGCGCGCGGCGCGGGGCCCCCGAGGGCGCGGGAGAGTTCGGCGCAGCCGCGCAGGAGGATCGTCTCCGCATCGTCGGCGAGGGCGCGGCCGGCATCGGTGAGCGTGATGAGATAGTTGCGCCGGTCCTCGTGGCTGCGGTTGCGGACGATCAACACTCGGGCAAGCAGGTGGTCGAGCACGGCGGTCATGGTGGCGCGGCTGGCGCCGACATGGTGCGCGAGCGTGGTGGGCAGCACGGCTTCGGGATCGAGCGCGCGGAGCACGACGAGCGTGGCGAACTGCGACTCGCTCAGCGCGATCGCGTGGAGGCGGCAACGGAGGTCGGCGCGCACGGCATCGGCGGTGGCGAGGAGCTCGAGCAACGCATGGCTGCGCGGTTCGTCGTAGTCGTCGCGTTGACGCGCGATCGCGAGCAGGGTGCGAAAGACGAGGGTATCGCGCACGATCATCGGGAGCGGAGGCTGGCGATCTGATAGGTGGCGCTGACGCCGGCCGAGCCGCTGCGAAGGACGAAGCCGAGATCCCGCAGGAGATTCTGCACATCCGCTGGCAGCGGGGCGCCGGCGAAGACGGCGCGCAGCTTCAGATCGCAGGCGCTTCGGAGCGCGTAGATGACGAGCAAGGCTCCGAGCCCGCGTCCACGGTGGCCTGTCGTGCTCCAGTTCGGTAGGAGGCGCACTAACGCGCGCCTGAGCCACGGCGGGAGACGGGGGGACGCTTCATCGGCAACGTGGAGGTTGCGCAGCTCGCCCGTCTCGCCGTCGAGGTCGAGCACAAGATGGCCGATCGGTCGCTCGGAGGTGGTGAGGATGGTGAATTCACGACACGCGGGCCCGCTCGTCCCTTGCAGGATGTAGTCGCAACCCCAGCGGTCGCGGATCCGTTCGCGCAGGCTCGTTTCCATGGAGGCGGGATGGCCGGCGGGAGGCGTCATGCCGTTCGGTTGCGGAGTCATGTCCGCAGTATATTTCCCGCGCGGATTCGCCGGAAATGCTTCCTTCCGCTCTCCCTCATGCCGACCGAGTATCACGCCGGTATGGGACAAAAAAAACGGCGGACCGATGAAGGTCCGCCGTGGGCGGGGGGGGAATGGACTGGCGGTCGGGCTTACTTCTCGGGCTTGCCGCCGCCGGTGAGTTTCTTGAGGAGCAGCTCGGGGTTCTCACCGAGCTCGGCGTCGAAGAAGCCGTGCAGCTGGCGCAGGCGGGTGGGGTGGCGCATCTTGCGGAGCGCCTTCGCCTCGATCTGGCGGATACGCTCGCGGGTGACCTTGAACTGGCGGCCGACCTCCTCGAGGGTGCGGCTGTAGCCGTCGACGAGGCCAAAGCGGAGCGAGAGCACGCGGCGCTCGCGTTCGGTGAGGGTGTCGAGCACGTCGATGATCTTCTCGCGGAGGAGCGAGTACGCGGTCATGTCGTACGGGTTTTCCGCGGACTTGTCCTCGATGAAGTCGCCGAAGCTGGTGTCGTCGCCGTCGCCGACGGGCGACTGGAGCGAGATGGGCTGCTGGGCCATCTTCATGATCTGCTGCACGCGTTCGACGGGCAGCTGCATCTCCTCGGCGACCTCCTCCGGCGTCGGCTCGTGGCCGAACTCCTGGAGGAGCTGCTTCTGGACCTGCATGACCTTGTTGAGGGTCTCGATCATGTGCACCGGAATGCGGATGGTGCGGGCCTGGTCGGCGATCGAGCGGGTGATGGCCTGGCGGATCCACCACGTCGCGTACGTGGAGAACTTGTAGCCGCGGCGGTATTCGAATTTTTCGACCGCCTTCATGAGGCCCATGTTGCCCTCCTGGATGAGGTCGAGGAAGGAGAGGCCTCGGTTGGTGTACTTCTTGGCGATGGAGATGACGAGGCGGAGGTTGGCCTCGACCATCTCGGTCTTGGCCTTGTGCGCCTCGCGGACCCAGTGGCGGCACTTCTTCACGAGCTCCATGAGCTCGGTGGGCTCGATGCGCTGCTGGTTCTCGATTTCCTTCAGGCGGGCCTGGATCGCCTTGGCGTCGATCTGCGCGTCGCGTTTGGTCTTCGGGTGTTTGGCGGCCTCGAGCTGGTCGAAGCTGCGCTGGATCTCCTCGAAGAGATCCTCCTGCGACTCGAGGAACTCCTCGTAGACCTTCAGCTTGAAGTAGAACTTCGGGAAGTTGGCGCGCAGCGCGGTCTCGCGCTTCTTGAACTTCGCGTGGGCCTTCTTGCGGTTGGGCTCGCCCTTGGCCTTGAGGACTTCGTCCCACGCCTCGGCGCAGCCTTCCTCACCGTGCTGCGTCGTCTCGACGAGCTTGGGAAGGTTTTTGAAGTACGCGTCACGGCTCTCGATCTTCTTGTCGATGACGACGCGGTCGAAGCGTTCCTCGCGTTTGAGGAGCTTGTCGCCGAGTTCGGCGATGAACTTGCCGCAGATCGCGGCGTCGAAGAGCGCCTCCTGGGCGTTGAGCTCGGCGTTCTCGATGCGCTTGGAGATCTCGACTTCCTGCTCGCGCGTTAGCAGCGGGACCTGGCCCATCTGCTTGAGGTACATCCGGACGGGGTCGTCGAGGATGTCGTTCTGCGAGTAACGGGTTTCCTCTTCCTCGGCCTCCTCCTGCTTCTGTTTGAAACCCTCGACCTCGTCGGGATCGAGGATGTCGATCTCGAGGTTCTGGAGGATGGAGATGACGTTCTCGATCTCCTCGGGATTGTCGACCGCCTCGGGCAGCGCCTCGTTGATATCGTCGAACGTGAGATAGCCCTGCTCCTTGGCCTGACGAATGAGCTGGCGGATCTTGTCGTTTACGTTGCCTGGCAGGTTGTCCTTGTCGCCGCCGGCGGCCGTCAAATCGATGTCCTTGGCGGGATCGGCAATGACGGCGTTCTTTTTCGGCGACTCAGGAATAGCCTCTTCGGGCTTGGCTTTGCGCGGCATAGACTAGTGGTGGGCAGAGAGCTGCGGCGGATGTTTGGACTGTCGGATCAGATCGGCCTTTTTCTTCAGGAGAAGGAAAGAGTCAGACTCACTGTCCGGTCGATTGGAGGCTATTTCAAGTCCGATTTGGTCAAGCTGCCGACGGATAAATCGTTGATGGAGCAGGCGCAGGCCTTCGTTGGCGACTTTGATGGGATCGTCTTCGCGCGGCGGGACGAAAAGCAGTCGGGTGAGCACGGCATGCTCCTCCTCATCATGGGCGAGCGACATGACCTCGTCGCGGCCGGGCCAATCGAGGTCGTGGAAGGCGGCCAAGGCGCGGTTGAGCAGGCGGCCGGGGATGGAGGTGTCGTCGATCCAGTCGTGTTGGATGAGAGTGGCGAGCGGCGGGCCGAGTTCCTCGTGATGCAGGCAGAGCAGCAGCAAATGCTCCTCGGCGCCCACGGGGCGGTACGTTTCGGTCACGCCGGAGTCGGGCGTGGCGGGCGCCTGCTGATCGAGCGCGATGCCGCCGCCACGGGCGCTGCGGCGGAAGGTCTCGAAATCCGCCAGTACCCCGCGGCCGAGCCGGAGCTCGCGCTGAATCTGCGTGAGATAACTTTCCAACGCCGTCTCGGACGAGCTGTGGGCTATGATCTCGAAGAGTTGTTTCACCGCTTCCTGCCGATCGAGCGCGGAGGCGTTGGTCGGATCGGGCAAAATCGCGCGGCAGGCGAACGTGATGCCGTCGAGCGCGTGGCCGCGGAGCTCCTCGTAGGCGGCCATGCCGTGGTCGCGGAAGAGCTCGTCGGGATCCTTGCCGACGGAGAGCTGGAGAAACTTCACCTCCATGCCGACCTTCAGGGCCAGCGGCAGGAGGCGGAACGCCGCCTTGCGGCCCGCCGAGTCGCCGTCGAGGAAGCACTCGAGGCGCGGGTTGAGCCGGTGCAGCAGGTGGAGCTGCCGCTCGGTGATCGCGGTGCCCTGCGGGGCGACCACGGTCTTGAGCCCGGCATGCCAGCAACGCATCGCGTCGAGCTGGCCCTCGACCATCACGAACGGCGCTTCGCCGCTGTGCGTGCGCGCGCGGTCGAGGTTGAAGAGCAGTTCGCCCTTCGTGAAAATCGGCGTCTCGGGCGAGTTGACGTATTTCGCCTCGCGCGCCGGGTCGTCGGCGGGCGTGAGGTCGGTCTGGCGGGCGGTGAACGCCACCACGCGGCCTTGGATGTCGCGGATCGGGATCATCAACCGGCCGCGGAAACGATGCTTGAGTGCGCCGACCGAGAACGGCGCGCCTTCGCGCACGAAGAACAACCCGCACTGGCGAAACGCCTCCTCCGAATACTTCTGCTTGGCCAACAGCGCCGCGAGCCCGCCGCCGGTCTCGTCGACCGCACCGATCTTGAACTCGTCGGCGAGTTCGAGCGGGAAACGCCGTTTCTCCGTCCAGTAGCCGCGCATGAACGTCCCGACCGCGGCCGAGCCCTTCAGCGCTTCGTGGAACAACTCCGCCGCGCGCTCGTGCAGATCGTAGAGCTCCTGCCGCAGCGATCGCTCCTCGCGCGTGGGGCCGCCCTCCTCGTACTCGAGCGGGATGTTGAAACGCCGCGCGAGCGTCTCGGCGGCCTCGGTGAAGCCGAGATGCTCCGTCTCCATCACGAACGAGATGCTGTCGCCGCCCTTGCCGCAGCCGAAGCACTTGTAGAGCCCGCGGTCCGGCGAGACGTGAAACGACGGCGTCTTCTCGTTGTGGAACGGGCACAGGCCCTTGAAGCTCGCGCCCGCCTTGCGCAGCGAGACCACGCCGCCGACGACATCGACGATGTTCACCCGCTGCTTCAGGTCGCGGATGCTCGCGGGTTTGATCATCGGCATGGTGGGCGGTGAAACCGGAGGGCACGGCTGGACGTCGTGCGTGTCTTTCCGGCGGGGTTTTACCTTCCATCCCCGAAAATCCGCTGTCAAGAATCCCGCCCCTCGCCATGCCACGTTCCCGGTTGTCTCGTCTGCTCTGGTCGTTGCTCTCGTGCCTCGCCGTGAGTGCCGCCGCGGCCGCTCCCTCGGCGGAGCCGGAACCGATCCCGCCGCCCGAGCCGGTCGTCTGGGAAACGGCACTGCCGGATTACGGAGACGCAGCCTACCACGAGGCGGTCGAGCGGTTGTTCGCCGACTTTGAGTCGAGACACGGAGCTGGCTCGTTGCGCCCGGGTGAGCGTGGCAGCGTGGGGCTCAAGATCTACACCGATTCCGGCCCCGGCCTGAACACCCCGCCCGCGCTTGTGCGCGCGGTGATCGCCGCGCTGGAGCGGCGCGGTTTCGAGGCGAAGAAGATTTTCCTCGTCGGGCTGAACCAGCTGCGCCTGCGCGAGTCCGGTTTCCTCCCGGCGCTCAGCAAGGGCGGCAACAGCTACGCCGACCACCCGGTGTTCGTGCTCGAATCGGGCAAGTTCTACGACACCGAGTGGTTCTACGACAGCCCGCTCCCGGCGCGTTTCGCCCCCGGCGTGCTCGAGCAGAAATCCGCCCCGGTCGACGACGAGGGCGGCTCGGTCGCGGCCGACCGCAAGAGCTTTCTGGCGACACCGCTATTCCTCGAAGCCGATTTCTGGATCAACCTGCCCGTCTACAGCGACCACCCCGTGCTCGGCATCAATGGCGCGCTCGTCAACGCCACGCTCTGGAACGCCAGCAACACCCAGCGCTTCTTCCGCAGCCCCGCCAACGCGCCGGCCGCCGTCGCCGAGATGGCCGCGATCCCCGAGCTGCGGGAAACATGGAAGTTCACCATCGTGAGCCTCGAGTGCTACCAATACATCGGTGGCCCGCTGTTCCACTCGCTCTACACCGTCTCCGAACCGCGGCTCTGGCTCAGCGCCGACCCCGTGTTGCTCGACGCGCTCATGCTCGAGCGCATCAACGCCGCGCGGAAGCATGACAAGTTCATGCCGATCATGGGCGACGACCGCCGCCTGCTCGAGTATTGCGAGCGCCTCGGCGTCGGCTCCGCGTCGCCTGCCTCGGTGCAGTGGCGACGGCCCTGAACCGGGACCGCTCGGCCCCGTGTGCAGCCGCCCGATGCGCACCCGAACCGTCCGCGCGGGCGCCGGCACATTGCCCTTGAATTTGCGTTTCGGCGAAGGAGAGTAGCCCGCGATGTCAGCGCTACCCGCTTACTTCCCGGTTCTCCTCCAACTCGTCCTCGCTGCCGCGATGGGCGTGGGCATCATCCTGGCCAGCCATCTTTTCGGCGCCCGTCTGCGCCGCAATCGGATCAAGGACAGTGCGTACGAGTGCGGCGTGCCCGTGAAGGGCAAGATCCACCCGCGCCTCTCGGTGAAGTTCTTCCTCACGGCGCTGCTGTTCATCCTCTTTGATGTCGAGGTCGTGTTCCTGCTGCCGTGGACATTCATCTACCGCGAGTTTCTCTCCTGGGGAATCCCGGTGTTGCTCCCGGCGCTGTTCTTCATCGGCCTGCTGGTTTTCGGCTTCCTCTACGAATGGAAGAAGGGCGCGCTCGATTGGGAGCGCTGATCCGGCCCCGGCACGCGGCGGCACCCGAATTCCCCAATGCGACTCGACCGCTTCATCTCCCGCAAACGCGTCGTCGAATTGCAGAGCACCGATCTCACGGGCGCGCTGCGGGAGCTGCTCGAGGCCTCCACCAAGAGCAATCGTGACCTCAATCGCGACGCGCTGCTGAAAAGCCTGCTGCAGCGCGAGAGCACGATGACGACGTACCTCGGCTTCGGCGTGGCGCTGCCGCATGTGCGCACGCGCATGAAGCGCCGCTACATGCTCGCTGTCGGCCGGAGCACCGCCGGGATCCGCTACGACGGCCTCAAGGAAGACGAGAACATCAAACTCATCATCCTGCTCCTGGCCGACGAGCGTGCACGTGATTACCTGCAGGTCCTCGCCACGATCGCGCGGCTGATGAAGGACCGCGATTTCATCGAGCGGCTCGTCTTCTCGCCCTCGATCGACGACGTCTTCCACCAGCTCAACGTCGGCTTCGGCGGCATCGCGGTGCAGCCCGTGCCGGTGCAGCATAGCCGCGTCAACCGCACCGTGCTCCGCCATGCCGAGCGCATCGCCCGCGGCACCGATTGCCAGGGTGTGGTCGTCTTCGGCGACACCTGCACGAGCACCGCGGCGCTCTCGAAACCGTTTCCCGCGATCCCGACCACGCTGGTGACGAGCGACGCCGTCGAGGCCAACCTGCTCCAGGAACGCTTCGCCCGCATCATCCAGGTGAAGGCGTATTCGACGAGTCGTTTCGCCCAGCTGCGCAGCGCGATGCTCGTCGGCCTCTCCCGTGGCTGGTTCAAGTTCAACGATCGCCTCTGCTGCGTCGGCGGCATCGCCGACAGCAACCAGTTCGACACGATCGTCGTCGTCGACGTGGAGCGCGAATTCCAGGCGCTCCTCTCGGGCCAGCCTGACCTGCTGCCGCCCGACGTGAAGCCCGAGGTGCTCGAGCGCGTGATCGCGGTCGCCACCGAGCTCTCCGCCGAGGGCCGCGAGGGCCGGCCCGTCGGCTGCCTGTTCGTCATCGGCGACACGGCGAAGGTCGAGCGCATGAGCAAGCCGCTCGTGATGAACCCGTTTTTCGGCTACAAGGACGAGGATAAGAACATCCTCAGCCCGTTCATGGACGAGACGATCAAGGAGTTCTCCTCGCTCGACGGCGCGTTCATCATCCGCGGCGATGGCGTCGTGCGCTCCGCCGGCACGCTCCTTCAGGCCGCGGACAAGGACCATCCGCTGCCGAGCGGGCTCGGCTCCCGCCACGCCGCCGCAGCCGCGATCTCGGTCGAGACGGATTGCGTGTCGATCGTCGTCTCGTCGAGCACGGGACAGGTGACGCTCTTCCGGCGCGGCGTTATGCTGCCGCTGATCGAGCGCAAGGTCGGCCCGCGCGACACCCAGGCGGGCTGAAACCGCCGGTCACTGTCGCTCTGTTTCCGACGCTTGCGGTTGGGGCAGCGCTCGTCGCCGATCTCTGGGCGCATTCGCGGCGCGGGTCCTTCAGCCGCCGAACTCATGCGCCGGCATGCCGACCGCTCCGGGATGCACCTCGAATACCGCCCCCGCGAGCGGTTGCGCGGCGAGTTCCTCCGCGCCCAGGCCGATGCGCGCCGAGGTGATGTAGAGCGTGTCGAGCGACGGCCCACCGAAGGCGCACGCGCTCGGGTTTGTCACCGGCAGCGCGATTTCCGCGCGTGTCGCGCCGCTGACCGAGTCGATCGAGACAACTTTGCCGCCGCCCCAGAGCGCAATCCAGAGGTGCCCCGCGGCGTCGATCGTCATGCCGTCCGGCACGCCGTCGGTCGGCGCGAATTCCCGCAACGTGCGTGGCGCCGAGAGCGCGCCGTCGACCGGATCGAACGCGAAGGACTCGACGCGCCGCGTGGACGAGTCCGCGTGGTAGAGCGCGCGGCCGTCGAGGCTCCACGCAATCCCGTTCGGAATTGTGTAGCCGCGCCGCCTCGGCTCCGGCCGCAGATCGGTGCCGAGCTGCCAGAGGATGCCATCGCCCGGCGCCGCCCCGGCGTCCATCGAACCGACCCAGAGTCGGCCAGCGGAGTCGCATTTGCCGTCATTGAACCGCTGGTTCTCCGCCAACAACGGCTCGACCGGGAACGGCGTGAGCCGTGCTGCCGTCAGATCGAGAAACGCAAACCGCCGCTGCAACGCGACGAGCACCTCGCGCCGCCGCGTGGGCACGATCGTGCCCACTGATTCGCCCACAAACGCCGTCAGCGTGCGCCCGGTCGCGGGCTCGTACGCGTGGACCTTGTGGCCGGCGATATCGACCCAGTAGAGGCGGCCGGAGCGTGTGTGCCAGATCGGGCCTTCGCCGAGGATGTTGCGGATGCTGGCCAGCGCCGGGACGACGGCCGGCGCGGCGAAGGTCTGTGGGGCGGACGTGTCGTGCATGCTCAACGATACGCCCGCCGCGCCCGGCCGCAAAGCGGGGAACGTCCGACTTTGCCGTAGTGCGAAGTTGCACGTGTGACGGTCGGATTGAGCAACGCGATGTGGAGTCGGCGGCGTTGAAGACGGCGAGGGTCCAGTGGAACAAAGCCGCGAGTGCGAGGACCACCGGGAGGGTGCGCCGCCCTCGTCGCGTGCCCCGACGCGTTCACCGCGGACAATGGCGCCGAATCGCTATGTCAACCAATAGCTGACATGGCGCCTGGGCCCTCGAAGCATCGGTTCGATTGGCGACGACCGAGGGTATTTCGCGCGATGCACCAGCGGGTGCTGGCGTGCGGACGAGTCTCGCGCCTTCTGCGAAGGCGGCGGCTCCACGTCACGCGTTCACTCGACCGCGGCCATCGCGGTGCCGGCGTGCCAACCGGTGGTCCAGGCCGCCTGGAAATTGAAGCCGCCGGTGAGCCCGTCGATATCGAGCACTTCGCCGGCGAAAAACAGTCCCGGTCGCACGCGGCTTTGCATCGTGCGGAAGTCCACTTCGCGCAGGCTCACGCCGCCGCAGGTGACGAATTCCTCGCGGTTGATGGCCTTGCCCGAGACGGGAAACTCGCTTGCCGTGGCGAGGCGGGCGAGGGTCTGCACGACCGCGGCCGGCGCCTCGGCCCACGTCACGCCGGCGCGGGCGCCGCTGGCGGCGACGAGCTGTTCCCAGAGGCGCTGCGGCAGCTCGAGCGGGCTCCACGTGTGGAGTTGTTTGCGGCCATGCGTCGCGCGCAGCGCACCGAGCCTTTCCGCGGCGGCGGCAGTGGTGAGCGGCGGCACGAAATTGACCGCGACCGTGAACTTGTACTCGTGCGCCGCGAGCTCTCGCGCGCCCCACGCCGAGAGCCGCAGGATCGCCGGCCCGCTGAGGCCTTCGTGCGTGAAGAGGAGCGGCCCCGCTCCCTGTAACCGAGTCCCGGGCACGGAGGCTACCGCCTCTTCCAGGACGATGCCGGCGAGCGCGGTGCAACGCGGGTCGGCGATGCGGAACGTGAAGAGCGACGGCACCGGCGGCTCGATGCGATGGCCGAGCGCCGCGGCGAGATCGAGACCCTTCCCCCCGCCGGTCGCGAGCAGGACGCGGTCCGCGGTGAACGTCTCACCAGTGCCGAGCGTGAGCGCGAAGCGGGCGCCGTCGGCCGTGATCTGCTTCACCGGGCAACTCGTGCGCAGCGTCACGCCGGCGGCGCGCGCGCCGCCGAGCAGGCAGTCGATCACGGTCGCGGAATCGTCGCTGACCGGAAAGAGGCAGAGGTCCGGCTGGGTGACGAGCGGCACGCCGCGCGTCTCGTACCAGGCGATCGTCTCGCGCGGTCCGAAGCGGTGGAACGGCCCGAGCAACTCGCGCCCGCCCCGCGGGTAGTGAACGACGAGTTCGCGCGGATCGGTGCGGGCGTTGGTCACGTTGCAACGCCCGCCGCCGGAGATGCGGACTTTCGTCAGCGGTTTCAGCGTTGCTTCGAAGATCGTCACGCGGCCGCGCGCGCCGAGCGCCTCGGCGCAGGTGATCGCGGCGAAGAAGCCCGCGGCGCCACCGCCGACGATGGCGATCTGAAGAGGTTCCGGCATGTGGCGGAGTTTGTTTCACGTCGGCGGGGGGATGGGAATCCCGGAAGCGAGCGCCGTTGCGAAGGATTTCGGGCGTGGGCGCGGCAGGTCGATCCGGACGCAGGACGCATTCTCGGCGGGAGGGTCGAGTCCCTCTCGCTGATCCTTCCGCCGGAAAAACGGCGAGAGCCGTGGCTCGCCTCCCGGCTTCCCGGTACTCGTCCGACCGATCACGGCTCAGCCGCCGTTTGGGGGTGGCGTGGGCGCGGGAGGGGGGGCGCCGTTGTTTGGCTCGATCCGGAGACCAGGGCGACGAGGCGCGCGACGGCGGTTTTGAGTTCCTGGGACTGGGCGTCGAGTTCGGCCGAGGCCGAGGCGGATTCCTCGGCGGCGGCGGCGTTGGCCTGGGTGACCTGGTCGAGGCGGCGGACAGAGGAGTTCACCTGCGTGACACCCTTGTTTTGCTCCCGGGATCCACCGGCGATCTCCTGCACCAATTCGTGCATCCGACGCGCCTTGACGGCGATCTCCTCGAGGCTCGTGTGGACGCGAGTGCTGACGGCCGCGCCGTGTTCGCTCTTCTGAATGGAATCGTGGATGCGGTCGGCGGTCTCCTTGGCGGCGACGGCGGAACGTTGCGCAAGGGCGCGGACTTCGTCGGCGACGACGGCGAAACCGGCGCCGGCCTCGCCGGCTCGAGCGGCCTCGACGGCGGCGTTGAGCGCGAGGAGGTTGGTCTGAAACGCGATCTCATCGATCGAGCGGAGGATCTTGGAGATATTTTCCGAGGCTGCCCTGATCTCGGCCATGGCGCGGAGCATGTCGGCCATGGCGGCGTTGCCGGAATCGGCGGCCGAGCGGGTTTCGGCTGCGAGCGCCTCCGCTTGGCCGGCGTGCTCGGCGTTGCGGTGCGTCATGCTCGAGATCTCCTCGAGTGTGGCGCTGCTTTCCTCGAGAGAAGCCGCTTGGGCGCTGGCGCCTTCGGCGAGACGCTGGGAGGCGGAGGCGATCTCGCGCGAGGCGGTCGCCTCGTGGGCGCTGGCGGCACCGATGATCACGATCGACTCCTCGAGCGGCCGAACGATGCGCCGTGTTGAATAGATGGTGACGCCGATACCGACGAGGAGCGCGGCGGGCAGAGTCCAGAGCAGGGTGTGGCCGAGGCCGGCGCGGGCGACGGCGTCGACGTGCTCCAGCGAGGCGTGGAGGACGAAGGCGCCATGGACCTCGCCTTGGTGCCAGTTTTCCATCCGGAAGCCGATGATGTCCTTGCCGTCGCCGGATGGGCTGTGGGCGGGGTCGCCGTGGCAGGCGAGGCAGTCAGCGGTGAGGCGGATGGGGTGGGCGAGCACGATCTTGTTGGCCTCGCGGTCGACCGAGAAATACTCCGGCGTGTCGCCGCGCTCCAGGATTTCGAGGATGCGGGCCTCGTCGGGCGTGGGGCTGTTCTTGTCGTTGCGTGCCCCGTTTTTCGGCACGCGGAACTGCCAGCCGTTTTCGTCGGCAACCTTCTGGATCGCATTCCACGCGGCGACGACGGGGATGGTTTGATAGAGGGTGGAGCCGCGCAGGTCGCCCCCGTGGTGGTAGTCGGCGAGGAGTTTTTCGCGATCGAAGGCGCCGTTCTGGCCGAGTCCGGAGATGGTGTTGCGGACGTTTTCCGCTTCGACGATGGCCGCGCGCATGGCGTCGCGGGTGAGCTCGATGCCCTGGTCACGGATGATCCGTTTTTGGATCGCGAGGCCCGCCGCGGCGGTGGCCGAGATGGCCGTGAAGGCGATGAGAAGGATCTCCGTTCCAATCTTCATATCCTGAAACCGAACTAGGGGCGTATCGCTCGTGGGCTGTGCAGCAACAGCGGTCCGGGGCGGGAAAACTTTAGGCCGAAGCCCACGATTGTATCCGTGGGGCTGGCGATTCACGCGATCCGGTTGTCGGTGTGACGTCGGTTCGTGGCCGGCGGTCCGCGCGGGTGTTGTGAGCGGGGCGTGCTCGCGTGCTTTCGTGCGAGGGATTTCGAATCGTCGCGCGTATTAAGGATGTTCAACACCATTGCCATACGTACTTCGCTTACCCCGTTCCGTTGCGCCGCGGTGCTCGCGGCGACTTCCCTCGGTCTCCTCGCTCTGGGCGCCGATGTCGTTCCGGCTGCGCCGCCGGCTTCGCCTGCGGCTCCGGCCGAAGCGGCGACGGTCCCCGGATTGAATCTGGAGTTTCCCGGCGGCTCGGTCGCAGACCTCGTCACGATGGTGCGGCGAGGCGGCGGGATCTCATTCAATCTCATCGGCGAACGCGCCGACATGGCGACGGTGCTGCCGGCGTTTTCGCTCCGCAACGCCGATGCGGAGTCGCTGGCGGAGGCCGTGGAGATGCTGTTGCGAAACCAAGGTTACACGGTGTCCGAGGCAGGCCGTCGCCGGCCTTTCGAAATGGCGCCTATCTATGTGCTCTCGCGTCCACCCGGTCCGGTCGGCGGGCCGCCGACCTCGTGGCTGAAGTGTTATCCCTTGCGCAAGCTGGCGCCCGGCGCGGACGAGACCGCTATCGCTGCAGCGATCCAGGCGGCGTGGGCGCTCGACCCGCAGCACGATCCGATGGAGCTGCGCCTTCAATTTCATCCCGGCACGCAACTGCTGCTCGTGAGCGGATCCAGCGCGGCTTGCATGGTGGCCGACGAAGTCATGCGCGCGCTTTCGGCCCCCGCGCCTGAGTCGCCGGCGACCGCTGCGCCGGTCGCGAAACCGTAACGGGTGCCGGTGCGCGAGCGATGGAGTCGCCCGACGAGGAGAGTCGCGCGTTGCACGCGATGACGGCCGGGATGCAGCAGGGTTCGAACGCCGCCTGGCAGCAGTTCCACGAGAACTGCGGCCCGCGGTTGTTCCGCCATCTGCTGGCGGTCACGCGCGGCGACGCGCACCTCGCCGCGGAGGCGCTGCAGCACGCCTATCTCCGGATCGGCCGCCATGTGCGACCGTGCGCGGAGTCGCCCATGTGGCGCAGTTGGACGCGGCGGGTGGCGACCTCGGCGCTGACGGATCTCCAGCGGCGCGAAGGTCGCTTCGCCGCGTTTCTGCGGCGGTGGCGCGAGGAACCGCTGGAACTCGCGGAGGAGCGCGCGAACGACGACGGCATGCTCTCCCGAATCGAGGAAAGCATGGCGAAAATCGACCTGGCCGCCCGCGCGCTGCTCGAGGCGAAATACCTGCGCGCCGAGACGGTGGAGACGATTGCGGCGCGTCTCGGCCTCTCGACGAAGGCAACCGAGTCTCGTCTCACCCGCGCCCGTTCCGCCCTGCGCGAACAATTCGCTACCGATCAATGCGATCATGCAGAACCGCGATAATCACGAACTCGATCGGCTCGTCGCCGAGCTTTTCCACGAGGACTGGGCGGCCGGCCCGCTCGCCGCCGCGGCCCGTGAATCGGCCCGACGGGTACGCAGGCAGCGACGCGTTCGCGCAGGTGCGCTCGGAGCCGTCGCGTTGGCCGCGATCACGGCGGTGTTTTGGGGGAGCCGCCCTGCGCCGGACGGTCACTCGACGCGGGAGTTCGCGGCTGCGCCGGAAGCGGCGGCGGCCTCGCCTTGCGAGATCATCTCCGATGCGCAGCTGGAGGCTGCGTTGCGCGGTCACCGTGTGCTGCTGACGCGCGATGCCCGGGGTTTCAATGCGGTGGAGTTTCTCGAGCGGTAGCGCATCGGTGCCGCGGGAGGTTTCTGCCCTGGAGCGACAGGGGCGGTCCGCTGCTGGAACGAGACGGAGGATTGGCGTTGTCGCTGTCCATCGGCGACCAGGCGCAAAACGTCAAAACCCCGAGAATGCAGCGCAGCGCCCCGGGGGAGAGATCGTTTCGAGTTGGCTTCGGAAATATGAGTACCTGAGGTCTTGCCTTGCGCGGAGGACTATCCCGCGACGAACGCGGAAGCCCACCGTGTGTTCCCACCCCCCCAGAACATGATCTCGTTCCGTACCATCCGTTCCCGTGTCCGCTCGATGAGTGTCGCGGCCGCGGCGCTCGCCGCCGTGGTGCCCATGCACGCCGATGATTCCACCGATACCGATACCGACCTCGCCCCGCAGCCGACCGCCCGGAGCGGCCAGTTGCTCGCTGATCTCCGCAAAGGGGCGACAACAGTAACCGGATATGGCACGTGGACGGACCACCTGAACCCGTCGAAAGACGGCGTAGTCGTGATGGGCGGCAAAGGCGCGCAAGGCGACGGCGGATTCTGCGTCAATGCGCCCGCGCCATTCGACCTGACCGGCATGAGCTATGTGGATGTGGCGATCGCGAGCGGCCAGCTCAACGAGGTGCCGGAACTGACGTTGGCGCTCAATGATTCCGATGGCACGATGGCGAGTGCGCGTATCCGCATCGATCAAGTCGCGCCACGGCAACCGGTGTGGTACCGCGTGCCGCTCGAGAAACTCCAGACGGCCACCGGCGAGCACGGTGGGATGGTGCCGGGTTTCGACATGACCAAGGTCGCGCAGTGGCATGTGCAGGGCGACTGGGCCACCAAGAAGCCGTTGCAGATCGTCGTGATCGCGTTGCGGGCGCGGCGCTGAACGGTATCCGGCGCGTGCCGTTTTTTTCCGGGACGGCACGCGCGCGAAACAGTGCGGAGCAGACGGTGCGCGCTGCGGCGGACGAGTCGGATGGCGAGGACGGACGGCCCGCGCGTGGGAGCGTGGTTGGGTTGGCGAGGCGGCCGTTTTGATGCGTCATCCGTGCGACGCGCAGCGCGGGCGCGCCGGCTCCACGTTGCGCGGAGCGCGCGGCTCCGTTCACCTCTTGCGCACGCATGAACCCCCGCCGTCCGCTTTTTGCCGACGGTTCGCGCCTTGTCCGCGCGTCCGTACTGGTTGCCACCATGATCACCACCGCTCTCGCCGAACCGTCGTTCAAGACCCCCGTGAGTTATGAGGAGGCCGATCGCCGTGCGGGGGAGGTCCTCGCGCAGATGACAACCGCGGAGCGGCTCGAGCTGATCAGCGGGCACAACAGCTTTTTCATCAAAGGGCTTCCCCGGCTCGGCGTCCCGGAGCTCTACCTCTCCGACGCCACGCAGGGCGTGAACATCCGGCGCAACCTGAGCAACGCGCTCGAGAAGTCCGTCGCGTTTCCCGCGGCGATCGGGCTCGCGGCGACGTGGGATCCGAATCTCGCCTACCGCTACGCGCGCAGCATCGGCGAGGAATGCCGGGCGGGCGGCATCGCGGTGCTGCTCGGGCCGGGCATGAACATCTACCGGCAGTCCCAGTGCGGGCGAAACTTCGAGTACTTCGGCGAGGATCCGTTCCTCGCGGCGAAGATGGTCGAGCGCTACGTGACCGGCGTGCTCGACACCGGCACGATCCCGACGCTCAAACATTTCTTCGCGAACAACACCGACCACCACCGCCGCACCTCGAACTCGATCCTCGACGAGCGCACCGCGCATGAGATCTATCTGCCGGCGTTCAAGGCCGGCATCGACGCCGGCGCGATGGCGGTGATGACGTCGTACAATCAGGTGAACGGCGAGTGGGCCGGCCAGAGCGAGCGGGTGATCGACGAGCTGCTGCGGCGCGACCTCGGCTTCCGCTGGCTTGTCATGACGGACTGGTGGTCCGTGTGGGACGCCGAGAAGATCATCAAGTCCGGCCAGGATCTCGAGATGCCCGGCGAGAAGTTTCTCAAGGCCGACGCCGCGCGCCTGTTGCAGGCGGGCAAGGTGACCGCCGCGCAGATCGACCGAATGGCGCGCAGCATCCTGCGCACGGAGATCGCGATGGGGTTGTTCGACCGGCCCGTGCGCGACGACTTCTTCCTCTCGAAATACGCCGAGCACGAGCAGGTCGCGTTGCAGACGGCGCGCGAGGCGATCGTGCTGCTGAAGAACGACGGCGGTGTGCTGCCGCTCGCGAAGGCGGGCGCGGGGCGGATCCTGCTCACCGGCCTGTTCTGCGAGAAGCTCCCGCGCGGTGGCGGCTCCGGCGAAGTGGAGGGGTACAACAACGTGACGTTGCTCGAGGCGTTGCGCGCGACCTACGGCGAGCGCGTCGAGTACGTGAAGGAACCCGACGACGCGCTGCTCAAGGCGGCCGCGGTCGTCCTGCTCAGCACCGGCACGCTCGACAGCGAGGGCTGGGACCGGCCGTTCGCGTTGCCCGCCGCCGAGGAGCAGCACGTGCGGCGCGTCGTGGGGCTGAACCCGCGCACCGTCGTGTTGATCAACTCCGGCGGAGGCTTCGACATGACCGGCTGGAGCGATCGCGCCGCGGCGATCGTGCACGCGTGGTATCCGGGGCAGTCGGGCAACACCGCCCTCGCCGAGATCCTCTGCGGTGAGGTGAACCCCTCGGGCAAGCTGCCGATCACGTTCGAGCGGCGCTTCGAGGATTCCCCCGGTTGCGGTTACCTGCACGCCGACGACCGGCTCTACGCGGGCTGGGAACCGGACAACGACATGGGCCAGCCGATCCGCGCGGTGGAGTACAAGGAAGGCGTGTTCGTCGGCTACCGCTGGTACGAGGCGAAACAGATCGCGCCGCTCTTCGCGTTCGGCCACGGGCTGTCGTACACGACGTTCGCGTATTCGGACATCAAAGTCTCGCCTGCGGAGTTCCAGTCCGGCGAGCGTGTGACGGTCGAGTTCGCCGTCACGAACACCGGCACGGTCGCCGGCACCGAGGTGGCGCAACTCTACGTGCGCGACGTCGAAGCGAGCGTGCCGCGGCCGGTGAAGGAGCTGAAGGGCTTTGCGCGGGTCGAGCTTGCGCCTGGCGAGCGCCGCGTGGTGCGGCTGCGGTTGCGTCCGCAGGACTTCACGTTCTGGGACACCGCCACGCACGGCTGGAAGGCCGAGCCCGGCGAGTTCCGCGTGCTCGTGGGTGGCGCGTCGGACCGCACGCCGCTGGAAGCGCGCGTGGAGCTGAAGTGAGTTTGTTGGGGTCTTGCTTGGGTGCCGGGCGTCGCGCTGTCGATCGGCGCGGCGCCCGGCATTGTCGTTGCAGGCGAAGCCTCCCGCGGTGTCGCGATTTCGCGCGAGCAGGAGCCGCTCAATCTTCAGAGCGCTCGCCGGGGCCGGCCATCTTCACGATGGCGGGATCGAAACGCGCGAGCGGTTCCACGAGATCGGCCTGCGCCGCCATCACGCGGGCGATGTCCTTGTAGACGCCGGGCACCTCGTCGATGCCGGCCGAGAGCAGCGTAATGCGGCGCTCCTCGAGCAGCGGGCGGACTTGTTTCCACGTGAACGTCGCGTGCGCGCTCTTGCGGCTCATCACGCGGCCGGCGCCGTGCGCGGCGGAGTCGAGCGAGGCGGGGTTGCCGAGGCCGCGGACGACGAAACCGGGCGATGCCATCGAGCCCGGGATCACACCGAGCACACCGGCGCCGGCGGGCGTGGCACCCTTGCGGTGCACGACGACGTCGCGGCCGTGGTGGCGCTCGCGCCAGGCGAAGTTGTGATGGTTCTCGATCGAGAGCAGCACGTCGGCTTTCAGATGCTGCGCGATGTGGCGGTGGATGAGCGCGTGGTTGGCGGAGGCGTAGCGGCCCATGAGCTCCATCGCGGCCCAGTACTCGGCCCCCTCGGCCGACGAGAGCTCGAGCCAGGCGAGTTTGCCGTACTCGCGAGGCAGTTCGCACCGGCGTTCCGCGAGGCGGGAGTAATGTTCGCATACCGCGGCGCCCGTGCCGCGGCTGCCGCTGTGGCTGAGGAGCGCAAGGTACTCGCCCGGCGCGAGGCCGGCGGCGCCATCGGTGATCGTGAGGCGGCCGAACTCGACGAAGTGGTTGCCGCTGCCGCTCGTGCCGAGCTGCGCCCAGGCCTTGTCGCGATGCGAACGCGTGACGGGGCTCACGGTCCAATCCTCGTCGAGCACCGGGTGTTCGCGGCGACGTTTCTCGAAGCTCGCGCCCACGCCGAACCGCGTCTCCGCCTCGATCGCACGCGCGAGGTCCTGCGTGTGGCGCCGGAGCCAATCAACCGGGAGATCGAGCACGCTGAGTTTCATCCGGCAGGCGATGTCGACACCGACGGCGAACGGCACCACCGCGCCCTCGGTCGCGAGCACGCCGCCGATCGGCAGGCCGTAGCCCACGTGCGCATCCGGCATGAGCGCGCCCTGCACGGCGATGGGCAACCGGCACGCGCGCTCGAGCTGCGCGACGGCCTCGGGCTCGAGATCGTCGCCCCAGCGTCGCCAGGGGACGGGTGCGGGACGGATGGCGTTCATGGATGGAAACGTTACGGCACATTTCCGTGTGCCCGCGGAAAAAAGGTGCGGTTTTGGGCGCGGAGCGAATCCGCGGGACCACCGTACCGGTGGCACGGCAGAAGGCGCGGCCGCTCAGCGGCGGGCAGGGGTGCTCGTGGCGGCGCCGCTCCAACCGAGCTTCGAGCGCAGCACCTCGAAGTGTTGGTATCCGGGTTTCTGGACGAGCGTGAGGCGGAGCGGGGTGACGGCGATCTCGATCGCGCGGCCGGCGCAGGTGAAGAGGTTGCGTTGGCCGTCGATGGCGACGAGCAGTTGCGAGTCCTCCATGCGGCTCTCGATGCGCAGCGTCACGCCGCCGCGGAGGACGACGGTGCGGTTGCTGAGCGTGTGCGGACAGATGGGCGTGAGCGCGATGGCGTCGGCGTCCGGATGGATGATCGGGCCGCCGGCGGAGAGGTTGTAGGCGGTGGAGCCGGTGGGTGTGGCGACGAGTAGGCCGTCGCCGTGGTAATCGGTGACGAACTCGCCGTCGGCATAGACGCCGAGGCGCACGAGCTTGGAGTTGATCTCGTCCTTGATGACGACGTCGTTGAGGGCGAAGTCCTCGTGTCCGGGGCCGGTGCGACAGGAGAGCAGGCTGCGCTCGGCGAGGCGGTAATCGCCGGCGAGCAGCGCGGGGAACTGTGCGAGCGCCTCTTCGGCGGAGAACGTGGTGAGGAAGCCCAGCGTGCCGCGATTGACGCCGATGACCGGCACGCGGGCGAGAGCCGCTTCGCGGGCGGCGCTGAGCAAGGTGCCGTCGCCGCCGACGACGCAGCAGGCGTCGCAACCGGCGAGCGAGCCCTCGGCGAGCGGGGTGTGCGCGAACAACTTCGTTTCGACCTGCGCCGCGCGGGCGAGGGCCATGAGGTCGTTGGCGAGGTCGTGGGCACCGTCCTTGGTGCGGTTCACGACGAAGGCGAGGGAGCGCATCGGAGGCATCGCGGCGGGAAGCGTAGGAGCGGGCGCGCGCTTGGCGAGCGCCGAGGAGGCGAGGCTGTGCGGGCTTCGCGCGCGGTGGGCCCTCCGGGGTGGGTACCGGGGGCTGTCTCCGGCGCGCGCGACTCGACGGATTGTTGACGATCTTGGGGTGTATCGAAGCTTGCGAGGCGCGGCGGGACTAGGGCACCGTCGAGCGGACTTGGGAAACGTGCGGATCGCTTCTTCATTACCCCGGGGCGTGCTTCTGGCGGCGGCATTGGCGGCCGGTGTTCCGTTGCGCGCGCTCGATCCGAGCCGGTCGCCGCACCAGTACGCCTACGCGGAGTGGACGGTGCTCGACGGGTTGCCCAACAACACGATCCGCGCGCTACGCCAGACGACCGACGGCTATCTGTGGGTGGGCACGCCGGAGGGGTTTTCGGCGTTCGATGGCGAGCGGTTCACGACCTACGACCGCGTTAGCCTGCCGGTGTTGAAGAACTCGGTCGTGTACGGCCTCGCGGAGGCCGCGGACGGCGCGCTCTGGATCGGCACGTCGGCCAACGGTCTCGCGATCTGCCGTGAAGGCGGCATCACGCGGCTGGAGTTTCCCGCCGAGGCGGAGCTCTCGACCGTGCGCGGCTTCGAGCCGGACGGGGAGGGCGGGATGTTCGTGGCCACCGGTCGCGAAGTCTGGCGTTTCCGCGATGGCCGCGGCGAGCGCATCGACATCCCGGCCGAGCTGCGGCCGAGCAGCATCCGCGGGATCTGGCGCGACGCGCACGACGGCGCCCTATGGATCTTCGGTCCGCGGGTGCTGCGATACGCCGGGGGGCAGGTGGCCGTGTGCGGACAGGCGGACGGTTTGCCGGAGCGACGCGCGACGGCGATGACGGGGGACTTGGGCGGAGGTTTTTGGATCGGCACGCCGCGCGGGGTCGGGCTCGTGCGGGGCGGGCGGTTGGTGAAGTTGCTCACGGCGGCCGACGGACTTGCGACGACGTCGGTGAACGCGTTGCTCGTCGATGGCGACGGCTCGTTATGGATCGCGTCGCCGAGCGGGCTCTGCCGGTATGCCGCCGGGAAAATCGAGGAGGTATGCAACCGCGCGGGCGAGCCGCTCGACGAGCAGTTTTGCCTGCTCGAAGATCGCGAAGGCAACCTCTGGTCCGGCGGTCGCCGCGGACTGATCCGGCTCAAGGATCCGATCGCGACCGGCATCTCGCGGCGCGAGGGCTTGCGCGGTTCTTCGGCGATGTGCCTGCTGCGCGCGCGCGACGGTTCGCGCTGGATCGGGACGGTCGGCGGCGGACTCAGCCATGTCGCCGACGGGATGATCACGACCTATCGCCAGGCGGACGGGTTGGCGGAGGACACGGTTTCCGCGTTGGCGGAGAGCGTCGAGGGCGCGATCTGGGTGGCTCATCCGGGCGAGGGCGTGGAGGTGATCCGCGGCGGCAAGGTCGAGCCGCAGCCGCTCGAGTTCGGCAACGCCTCGATCCGCGCGATGCTCGGCGATGGCCGGGGAGACGTGTGGATCGGGCTCGCGCCGTCCGGACTCAAGCGGTTCACGGCGCGTGGTCTGGAGGACGAACCGGTGCCTGGTCACGCGGGACCCGTTTCATTTCTCTTCCTCGACCGCGGCGGTCGGCTGTGGCTCGGCGACAAGACGGGGTTCGTCGGGTGCCGGGATGAGGCGGGCCGCTGGAGCACGTTGTTCGCGGGCAACGAGGGGTCGATCCGTGGCGCGGTCGGCATGGCCGAAGCGGCGGACGGTACGTTGTGGGTTGCCACCGCCGATGTGCCGCTGCGCCGCGTGCGCCGCGGTATGGTCGACGCCGTGCCGTATCCGCTTGCCTTGGCCGGGCGGCCGTTTGCTTGCGAACTGTCGGGCGAGAGCCTGTGGATGACGACGAGCAAGGGCCTGCTCCGCATGCCGTTGGAGGGCATCGACGACGCGCTTGCGCGCGGCGGGGGGCAGGCACCCTATGCGTTCTTCGTCGAATCGGACGGGCTGCCGGCGGGCGGCCCGATCGACGGCGGTTTTCCGAACAGCCTCGGCACCGCCGAGGGCACGGCGTGGTTCCCGATGGCGACGGGGGTGGCGGTGGTCGATCCCGCGCGCATCCCCGCCAACGAGGTGCCGCCGCCGGTGCGGCTCGACGCGGTGGAGATCGCCGGGCAGCGGCGCGATCCGCGGGCGCTCGGCAAGTTGCCCCGCGGGCTGGAGAAACTGCGTTTCGATTTCACCGCGCTCAGCTTCACCGCGCCGGAACGGGTGCGGTTCCGGTACCGACTTATCGGTTACGACGGGGAGTGGGTCGACGGCGGCAACGAGCGGCACGCGCTCTACGCCGGTCTCCGGCCGGGGCGGTATCGTTTCGAGGTCGAGGCCTGCAACAACGACGGCATCTGGAGCACGTCCGCCGCCGCGCTGGTGTTCGAGATCCCGCCGCGATTCTGGCAGACATTCCAGTTCTGGTGCGCCTGCGCGGTGGCGACCGGACTGCTCTGGTGGGCCGTGATCCAGTGGCGGACGCGGCTGTTGCTCCGGCGCGAGAAGCAGCTCACGGCTCTGGTCGCCTCCCGCACCAGCGAGCTCGCGGCCGCGCGCGATGCCGCGGAGGCGGCCAGCCGGGCGAAAAGCGAATTCGTGGCGAACATCAGCCACGAGATCCGCACGCCGATGAACGGCATGCTCGGCATGACCGAACTCGCGCTCTCGCTGTGCACCTGCGACGAGCAGCGCGAGTGTCTGCGCACGGCGCAGGCCTCGGGCGAGGCGCTGCTCACGATCATCGACGACGTGCTCGATTTCTCGAAGATCGAATCCGGGCGGTTCTCGCTCTCGCCGGTGGAGTTCGACCTGCACGGGTGCGTCGAGTTCGCCGTCGAAACCGTGGCGCACCGGGCGAGCGCCAAAGGGCTGGAGCTCACGCTCTTCATCGCCGCCGGCACGCCGGCGCTGGTGGTCGGCGATTCCGGGCGGTTGCGGCAGGTGCTGCTGAATCTGCTCGGCAACGCGATCAAGTTCACCGC
>DATGXA010000341.1:0-3789 GCA_035299125.1 Opitutaceae bacterium | reverse complement strand
CGGTGCTCGCGCTGCTCAGCGCCGGGCACATGGCGCGGCACCTCGGCCTCCTCTGGATCGCCACGGAGGGGGTGACGCTGGCGGCGATCCCGCTCCTGCATTTCAACGGCACGCCGCGCGCGTACGAGGCGACCTGGAAATACCTGCTTGTTGGCGGTACCGGCATCGCACTCTCGCTGCTCGGCTCGTTCTGCCTCGGCTATGCGTCGCTCCACGCGGGCGGCGCGAATGCCGGTGATCTGACGTTTGGCGCGCTCGTCACTCAGGGCGCCGCGCTTACTCGCCCGTGGATGCTTGCGGCGTGGGTGCTGATCCTCGCCGGCTACGGCACGAAGATGGGCCTGGCGCCGATGCATACTTGGAAACCGGATGCCTACGGCGAGGCGCCCGGCATCGTCGGCGCGATTCTGGCCGGCGGCGTGACGACGGTGGCGTTCACCGCGATCCTGCGTGTGCGCGCGGTCGTCGCGGCGGCAGGCGATGGGGCGGTCGCGGATCGCACGTTGATCGCGATCGGACTTCTTTCGCTGGTCGTGGCGGCGTTGTTTCTCCTCGGGACGCGGGACTTCAAGCGCATGCTGGCGTACTCGAGCGTTGAGCACATGGGCATCCTCGCGCTCGCGGCCGGTTTCGGCGCGCCGGGACTTTGGGCCGCGCTCTTCCACGTGTGGAGCAACAGCCTCACGAAGGGCGCGCTCTTCCTCAGCGCGGGCAACATCCGCCGCGCCGCCGGGGCACGCTCGATGGACGAGGTCGGCGGCATGGCCGCGCTCACGCCGGTGTCGGCCGCGATCTTCGTCGCCGGCATGTTCGCCGTGACGGCGTTGCCGCCGTTCGGGCCGTTCTTCAGCGAACTGCGGATCCTCCGCGCGAGCTTTGGTCCGACCGGCAACCCAGCTGCCGGCGTGGTGTTCCTTGCGTGTTTGCTGTTCGCGTTTTTTGGACTCACGCGCGTGACGTTCGCGATCGTCGACGGCCGGCCGCGCGTCGCCTCGCAGGCGGCGGGTCGGAAGTTCCCGGAGACGGCCGGCGTGCTCGTCCCGCCGCTCGTGTTGATGGGACTCTCGCTCTGGCTTGGTCTCGCGTTGCCGGATGTGCTCCGCACCGCATGGACCGACGCCGTCGCGCAAATCACCAGCCTGCCATGAGGACGAATGAGGAAGTAGCGAGTAGCAGTAGCGGGGAGCGGCTGGCGAGTAGGGCGGACCTGCGCGGCGTGGCCGGCTTCGCGAGAGTTGGTTTGGGCCGAGGGCTGAACGACTTTGTCGTCCAGCTACGACGGACGACGGATGGCGGGCGTAAAGCCCGCCCCCACCTTCCGGATCGTAGATGAAAGGATTTTCGCATGAACGCCACCGACACTCTTGTTCCGCTAGCCAACGCCACGTCGCTTCCTTGGGCCGAAGTTCCGGAGTGGCCCGTGGCGGAATTCGTGAATGTCGTCGCCGCAGCGCTCGAGCGTGGTGGGCGACTGAGTGCGTGGTTCGGCGTGGCCGAGCCGGCGGCAGGGCAGGGCGCCTTGCGGCTTGTCGCAGTCGTGGCGTTCGACGCCGAGAACACGCTCGCGGTCGGCCGCAGCGCGGCGTTCTCCCGGAGCTATCCCGCCCTCACGACGCGCAACCACCAGGCGCATCTCTTCGAACGCGAGGTGTGGGAGCAATTTGGTGTCGAGCCCGAGGGACACCCGTGGCTCAAGCCGGTGCGGCGCACCGACGGCACCGCTCCGGCCAACGGTGAATTCTTCCGTGTCGACGGCGCCGAGATCCACGAGGTCGCCGTCGGCCCTGTGCACGCGGGCATCATCGAGCCCGGCCACTTCCGTTTCCAGTGCGCCGGCGAAGAGGTGATCCACCTCGAGATCGCGCTCGGCTACCAGCATCGCGGCATCGAACGCGCGTTGGCCGAGGGACCGCACCGCGCGACGTTTTCCCAGATGGAGACGATCGCGGGCGACACCTCGATCGGCCACGCCACCGCGCACGCGACCGTGCTCGAGACGCTCGCCGGCGGCGAGGCGCCGCTGCGCGCCCAATGGCTGCGCGCGATCGCGCTCGAACTCGAGCGGCTCGCCAACCACACCGGCGACCTCGGTGCGCTCGCGGGCGATGTGGCATTTCTGCCGACCATGTCGGCATGCGGCAAAATCCGCGGCGATTTCCTCAACCTCACCGCGCTGCTCTGTGGCAACCGTTTCGGCCGCGGGCTCGTGCGGCCCGGTGGTTGTCGCCACGATCTGGAACCGGAACGCGCGAAACAGTTGCTCGCCCGGCTCGATGCGGCGCTCGGCGAGGCCGAAACCGCGGCGACGTGGCTTTGGGACGCCGCCTCGGTGCGCGCCCGCTTCGAAAACGTCGGTGCCGTGCACCCGCAACAGGCGGCGGCGATCGGGCTGGTCGGACCAGCCGCGCGCGCCAGCGGTCTCGTGCGGGATGTGCGCTACGATCATCCCGCCGGCTGGCATCGCTTCGCGCAGTCGCCGGTGGCCGTGTGGTCGGGTGGCGATGTTCTTGCCCGCGCCCGTGTCCGTTGGTTGGAGATCCAGCGCTCGGGCCAGTTCCTGCGCGAGCAACTCGCCAATCCGCCCGAGGGCGATGTCCGGGAGCCGATCGCGCCCGCGGCGCCCGACACGCTCGCCGTGGCACTGGTAGAAGGGTGGCGCGGCGAGATCTGCCACGTGGCGCTGACGGATGAGGCCGGCCGCTTCCGGCGCTACAAGGTGGTCGATCCGTCGTTCCACAACTGGACCGGACTCGCACTCGCGTTGCGCAACCAGGCGATCTCCGATTTCCCGATCTGCAACAAGAGCTTCAACCTCTCGTACTGCGGCTTCGATCTGTGAGGCGCGGAGCGGATGACGGAAGACGGACGACAGAAGACGGACCAGAAACGGAAACCGACAGAAGGTAGCAAAGAGAACGAAGGAAACCCTGATGAGCGAGCGACAAACTTGGCGACAACTGCTGGGCGGGATCAATGCCGTGGTTGTCTATCTATCGCTGTGCGCAATTTTCGGGGCGGCTAGCTTGGCCGCTTCGATCATAGACCTTTTCTGGGGATATGAAGTGACCATTGTTGGCTTCTGTGTCCCTGGCCTTTTCACGGTGCTTTCGGCCGTCGGCGCCTACGGTTGCCGATGCAGAAAGATGTACGCGTGGTGGCTGGTCTCAGCCATGCTCGTGCAGACGGCAGGGAGCTTTCTTTGGCGCGCTGCTTCAGCTCTGGCTGTCGATGATCCGGATTTCCCGGTGGAAGCACATATGTTGGGTATGACAGGTGAGGTCTTCAAAGCGGCCTGTGTGGCATGGTTGCTGTTAGTATTCTGGAGGAAGAAAAAGCCAGAGTTTCTCGTGCCAGTTCGTGCGTAAGCTCCAGCCTCCGTTCTCTTCGTTACCTTCTGCCGCCTCCGATTCTCCGAAACGCTGAACCTCCCTTGCCATGTTTGTCCTCGATACCATCACCCACCGGTTGAAGCGCGGCTGCGAGACGATGGCGTACCCGAATGGGCCGGCGCCGGCGTTGCCGGACCGGCACGGCGGGGCGTTGCGCGTCGAGGCAGCGAAGTGCACCGACGGCTGCACGGCTTGCGTCGCGGTGTGCCCGACGGAGGCGATTACGCGGCTGACCGGGAAGCCGGTGGCGCTCGATCTCGGGCGTTGCCTCTTCTGTGCGGAGTGCGTGGCGGCGTGCCCGGAGCACGCGATCGTTCAAACACGCGATCACCGGATGGCGGTGCGGCGGCGCGAGGATCTCGTGCTCGGCGCGGCCGGGAAGGAGGAACTGCGGCTCGCG
>DATGXA010000340.1:0-15755 GCA_035299125.1 Opitutaceae bacterium | reverse complement strand
CCGGCTGCGCCAGATCGATCCGGAGGTGTGCGCCATCGTCTCGAGCGGCTACTCCGCCGATCCAGTCGTCGCCGAACATCGGGCACACGGTTTCGCCGCGCTGATCCGCAAACCTTACGAGGCGTTCGAAGTGGCCCAGGTGCTCGCGCGGGTGCTGCCCCTCCGTTGAGCCTCACCGGGGAATAACCACGGCACCGGCGCGCGCCCGCCGCCTTCAACGCCGGGCCGCGCGTTCGATCTCGAGGTAACGTTGCCGGAAATGCTCGGTGAGTTCCGTCGCGAGCCGCATCTCGTCCGCGCGATCGCGAGCCGCGAGCCGTCGCCGAATCTCACCGGTCGTGCGGTCGTAGTCGATCGCACTCAGTTCGCCGAGCTGCTCCATCAACTGCTTCGGCCTGCCCGCAGCGATCACCGCCGCCCAGGCCGAGCGCAGCTCCAGCTGCGGATCCTGAAACGCCACACGCACGACGAACGCCAGCTCGCGCAGCATCCCGCCCGTCCACTCCTGCCGATACACAAGTTGACCGTCGAGGCCGTAGGGATCCACATCCGGGTCCGACTGCCAGGCCTGCAGCTCACGCGTTCCGTAATAATCGCGACGCGCAGGCAACCGCCGTAGCGCGTACCGCTCGGGTCCGCCGGGAGTGCCAACGCGCTGGTTCCAAAGCCGCTGCCCGTCCATCGAGAGCACGAACTCGATGAAATCCGCCGCCAACTCCCGGTGTGGCGCGCCGCGCAGCATGCCGATCGGATCGGCCGTGTAGGCCGTGCCACCGCGCGGCACCACGAAGCGCACGCGTGGCTCGCCCTCGCGCCGGCGCAGCGTCTCCTCCTGGAAACGCCCGAAGAAATCGATGCAGATCCCGGCGCCCGAGTCGCCCTGCGCGACATCGATTGGAACCTTCTGGGAGCTGTCCGTGAAATAGCGGGCGTTCGCCGAGGCGAGCTGCAGTAGACGCATGCCCTCGAGCCAACCTTCGCGCACCGCTCGCGCCACACGCGCTTTCTCCTCCGGCTCGGTTTCGCGCAGCGCCTCGTAGCGCCGGTGCATCTGTTCCTGCACCACCATCTCCAAAGCCGAAGCCACCGACGCGCTCCTTGTGGGATCCGCCAGTGCCACCTCCCCGATCAATTCCGGCCGGGTGAGATCGCGCCAGCTCGTCAGCTCCGGCACGCCGACACGCGCGAGCACATCTCGGTTGGCGAGCATGCCGTAGGTCGAAAGCACCGCCCCATACCAGCGGCCATGCGCGTCCTGCAGTTCTTCGCCGGCCCAGCTCGACGGAAGCACCGCATCGGTGAACCAGTCCGGATGCCGCGTATGCATACCGGCATCAACCAGCCAACCCGCCCGGGCGCCCCGCGCGAATTCGAACGGGCCACCGCCGAAAAACACATCGAAGTCGATCCCCACGTCGGAGTTCAGAAACGCGCGCCGCGCCGCCTGCGCCGGCGTGTCGTCGTCCGGCGTGGCATCGGGGGCGATCCGCTCGTCGAGCGCCGCCACGGCGAGAGTCTGCTCCCACTCGCGCCGCAGTTTGCGCCGCCAATGTTGTTCAAATGCCGCGGCATAGCCCGCGCGGATGTAGCGCACCGTCTCGCCCGCGCCGCCGATCGTGCGCCAGTCGATGCGCACCGTGCGCCCCGTCCGCGCGCGATACCAACGCGCGAACCCCGTGCCGAATTCGTGCCGGATCGCCTCGTTGTGCGGGGTGACGACGACGAGCGTGAGCTCGGCTTCGGTGATGCGTTCGCGCGGCCGCAGCACAAACGGCGCGATCACGAGGATCGCCAGCCCACCGAGCATGATGTTTCGCAACCACATGGTCGTGCCTCCCCGCGTCCCGGCGGAATTAGGGTTTGAGGACGACCACGTCGTCCGGATCGATCTCGGCCCACAGTTCGCCACGCGCAGCAGCGCCGACAAAACGTGGATTCAGCTCGTGGAGCTGCAGCTCGGTCTCGCCTGAGATGAACCGGTGTTGGGCGAACTCGCCCAAGTAGAACGTCTCCGCGATCTTGCCGCGCACGCCGTTCTGCGCCGGCTGTGTGCGCGTGAGCCGCCAGCATTCGGGACGCAGCGAGACGAGCACCTCCGCACCGCGACGCGTAAGGTCGGCCGGATCCGAGGGCACTCCGAGGAAGCGGCAGACGGCGGTATCGACGACGAGTTTTCCCTGCTCCCCGCCGACAATGCGCCCCGGAAGCAGCGTCGTCTCGCCGATGAACCGCGCGACCGCCGCGGAAACCGGCCGCGCGTACACCTCACGCGGCGTACCGATCTGCAGGATGCGGCCGGCCTCCATCACCGCGAGCCGGTCGGCGACCGCGAGCGCCTCGCGCTGGTCGTGCGTCACATAGACGGTCGTGAGCTGGTGCTGCTTGCACACGCGGCGGATCTCGCCGCGCAGCTCAAGACGCAGGCGCGCGTCGAGATTGGAAAGCGGTTCGTCGAGCAACAGGCAACGCGGCCGCACGACGAGCGCCCGGGCGAGCGCCACACGTTGCTGTTGGCCGCCGGAGAGCTGGTTCGGTTTGCGTCGCGCAAACGCACCCATCTGCACGGCCTCGAGCGCCTGCGCCACACGCGGGACGATCTCCTTCGCCGGCACGCGCCGTTCCTCGAGACCGAACGCCACGTTCTCCTCCACCGTGAGATGCGGCCAGAGCGCGTAGCTCTGGAATACCATGCCGGTGTTGCGCTCGTGCGGAGGCAGGCGTGTGACATCGCTCTCGCCAAAGCGGATCGTGCCCGTGTCGGGAGTCTCGAAACCGGCGAGGCAGCGCAGCAGCGTGGTTTTGCCACAGCCACTGGCGCCGAGCAGGAAGAACAGTTCGCCCGGTTGAATCGTCAGGCTCAGCGTCTCGAGCGCGACGGCCGCGCCGAAACGCTTGCTGACCTCATGGATGCCGATGGGAGTCATGCGACGCGGTGCGCGCAGGCAACGCGGGGCCATCAGGGAAGTCAAGACGCCCGCTGCCACCCAGCCGAACGAAAGCCGATTGCCTCGCCTCCCGCGCGACTTCTAGCCTCCGCGTTCCCATGCCCGCGCGCAAACGCATCCCCGCCCACAAGGACCTCGCCGAGATCCTGGTCACCGAAGCCCAGATCAAGCGTCGCCTCGCCACGCTCGCCGCCGAGATCGACAAGACCTACGCGGAGCAGGAAGTCACCGCGATCGCCATCATCAACGGCGCGCTGCTCTTCACCGCCGATCTCCTGCGGTTGATCAACCGCCCGGTGCGCCTCGATTGCGTGCGCGTTTCCAGTTACCGCAACGCTTCGGTCTCCGTCACCGAGCCGCAACTGCGCAGCAGCCTCACGCTCGATATCGAGAACCGCCACGTGCTGCTCATCGACGACATCCTCGACACCGGCAAGACCCTCGCGATGGTCGTGGGCCTTATCGGCGCTATGAAACCCGCCTCGGTCCGCACGTGTGTGTTGCTCGACAAACGCGGCCGCCGCGAAGTGCCGTTCGAGGCCGACTTCGTCGGCTTCGAGGTGCCCGATCGCTTCGTCGTCGGCTACGGACTCGATTTCGCCGAACGCTACCGGAACCTGCCCTGCATCGGCGTACTGAAGCCCGCGCTCCAGAATCCGCCCGAGTGGGCGTGAGCCGTTGATGCCTCGGCGCAGTTCGCCACCCCGCGTGGCATCACCGCGGCAGATTCGTCGCCCGTAGCGCCTGCCAGTTGCCGCCGAGCACCGCCGCGAGTTGCGCCTCATCGAGCCCGCTCGCGCGGAGTTCCGTGAGAAACCGGCCGAATTCCGGCTCCGTCTGCGCCCGCGGATAAAGCCGCAGCGGGTAGTCTGAGCCGTAAAGAATCCGTGCCGGATCGACCACGCGCGCGACCAGCGGGAACACCTCCGGCCGGTACAACAACGGCGACGCCGCCGTGTCGTACCACACATTGGCCAACGAGCGCGCCACCGCGCGATTGAGCTCGAAAAACGGCAACAGCCCGCCGAGGTGCGCGAAGACGAACCGCACCGCAGGATGGCGCTCAGCCAACGCCTGCAGCTCAGCAAAGGGCGTCTCCACCCGCCCCGGATACGAGCGCCCCGCCGGTTCGGTGACGTGCAGGTTCACCGGCCAGTGCCACTCCGCCGCCAGCTCCAGCGCCACCGCCAGCGCCGGATCGCGGTAGCTGAAACCCTGGGCCGGCGGGCAAAGCTCGCCCAACCCGGTGATTCCTTCCTCGCGGCAACGCACCAGTTCCGCCCGTACGCCATTCGCGCCCGCCTCGGCGTGCACGGTCGCGCCGGCCTCCAGCCGGTCCGGATGCCGCCGCACGCACTGCGCCAGGAAACGATTCTGTTCCGCGCACGTGGCCGCGTTTTCCCAATACCACCCCAGCAACACCGCGCGATCGACGCCGGCCGCATCCATGTCGCGCAGCAATCGTTCCTCGTCAGCCCAGCCCTGCAAGCTCGGCGCGCCGTCCTCGCGCGGCCCGACCATCGCCGCCCAACGCGGCTCCCGCCGCGCCACCGCCCAGCCGGCCGGATCGGCGTTCGCAGCCGGCGGGTACAGGTGCACATGGCAATCGATGATCATCGGCGCGGTTCACACTCGCGCCCGCCTGCGCCCGTCGCAAGCCCGGCGGTGCCGCCCCACCCGCGCGACTCACCTCGGCCAGGCTCGACTTTCGCCGCCGCCAATCCCCGCGCAGCCTTCGGCAAAATTCGCGCACTTCCCTAGGAAAAAGCGCTTGTTGACGGGCGGGCGACTGGCATACACGTCGACGTTCGCGAACTTCTTTTCCCTATGATCGTTACGACCGCCAAACTGTTCAAGGTGGCCTATGGCAAGTTCGCCATCGGCGCCTACAACATCAACAACGCCGAGCAGGCCATGGGCCTCTTCCGGGGCTGCGTGGAGTCCAAGGCTCCGTTCATCATCCAGATCTCCAAGGGCGCGCGCAAATACACCGACAAGCGCATGCTCGAGGCGATCATCCGCTCCGCCGAGCAGATCTTCCCGGACGCGATCTTCGCCGTCCACCTCGACCACGGTGACGAGGAGACCTGCTACGACTGCATCAACTCGGGCTTCTTCAGCTCCGTGATGATCGACGCCTCCCACGATCCGTTCGAGAAGAACGTCGAGATCACGAAGCGCGTCGTCGATGCGGCCCACAAGAAGGGCATCTCCGTCGAGGCCGAACTCGGCCAGCTCGGCGGCGTCGAGGAGGATATCAAGGTCGAGGACGGCCACGCCACCCTCACCAACCCCGAGGAGGCCCTCAAGTTCGTCCAGCTCACCGGGTGCGACTCCCTCGCCTGCGCCATCGGCACCAGCCACGGCGCCTTCAAGTTCAAGGGCAAGCAGTCCCTGCACTTCGATGTGCTCCAGAAGATCAAGAATCTCCTCCCCGGCTTCCCGCTCGTCATGCACGGTTCCTCCTCGGTTCCGCAGGACGAAGTCGCCCGCATCAACGCCGCCGGTGGCCAGATCAAGGATTCGGCCGGCGTCGACATCAACGAGTACTTCCCGGCCGCCAAGCTCGGTGTCACCAAGATCAACATCGACACCGACGGCCGCCTCGTCTGGACCCGCGTCCACCGCGAGTTCTTCAAGAACAAGCCCGCCGAGTTCGACTTCCGTCCACCGGGCAAGATCTTCATCGACGAGTACGCGAAGTTCATCGCGAGCCGCAACGACAAGCTCGGCTCTAGCGGCAAGATCGACGAAGTCCGCGCCTACTTGGCCGGCCACTAAGTCGTAACTGCGTTTCCGATGCGCCGCCCCGAAGTGGGCGGCGCATCTTTTGTCCACCTTCCGCAACCGCTCTCCTTTTTTTCCTATGTCCACCACCATCACCAACGTCATCGCCCGCGAGATCATCGACTCCCGCGGCAACCCGACCGTTGAGGTCGACGTGAAGCTCTCCTGCGGCGCCCTCGGCCGCGCCGCCGTCCCGTCCGGCGCCAGCACCGGCGAGAACGAGGCCATCGAACTGCGCGACTCCGCCGCGCCCGCCAAGTCCCTCCCGAAGGGCATCGACGGCAAGAAGCGCTACCTGGGCAAGGGCGTTCAGGCCGCCGTCAACAACGTCAAGACCGTCATCGCCCCCGCCGTCGTCGGCATGGACGCGATCGACCAGACCGGCGTCGACCGCCTGATGCTCAAGCTCGACGGCACGAAGACCAAGGCCAAGCTCGGCGCCAACGCCATCCTCGCCGTCTCGCTCGCGACCGCCAAGGCCGCCGCCGCCGCCCTCGACATCCCGCTCTACAAGTACCTCGGCGGGCCGAACGCCAAAGTCCTCCCCGTTCCGATGATGAACATCATGAACGGCGGCGCGCACTCGGATGCCCCGATCGACTTCCAGGAATTCATGATCATGCCCTTCGGCGCTCCCACCTTCTCCGAAGGCCTGCGCATGGGCTGCGAAGTCTTCCACTCCCTCAAGAAGGTCCTCAAGGAAAAGGGCCTCGCCACCGCCGTCGGCGACGAAGGCGGCTTCGCCCCGAAGCTCGAGTCCACCGAGGCGGCGCTCGACGCCATCGCCCTCGCCGTCAAGAACGCCGGTTACAAGCTCGGCAAGGACATCTACCTCGCCCTCGACGTCGCCTCCTCCGAGTTCTACGTGAAGGAGAAGAAACACTACGTCTTCAAGAAGTCCTCCGGCAAGATCTACACCGGCGACGAGATGGTGGCCTTCTACAAGGAGCTCACCGCCAAGTACCCGATCGTCTCGATCGAGGACGGCTGCGCCGAAGGCGACTGGACGACCTGGAAGAAGCTCACCGACGCCATCGGCGACAAGGTGCAACTCGTCGGCGACGATCTCTTCGTCACCAACACCGAGTTCCTCAAGAAGGGCATCGAGACCGGCACCGCCAACTCGATCCTCGTCAAGGTCAACCAGATCGGCTCCCTCACTGAGACGCTCGACGCCGTCGAGATGGCTCAGGACGCCAAGTACACGGCCGTCATCTCGCACCGCTCGGGCGAGACCGAGGACGCCACGATCGCCGACATCGCCGTCGCGACCAACGCCGGCCAGATCAAGACTGGTTCGCTCTGCCGCACCGACCGCGTGGCGAAGTACAACCAGCTTCTCCGCATCGAGGAAGAGCTTGGTTCCGCCGCGATCTACGGCGGCAAGTTCCACAAGCTCTGATCCGCACGGGACGTCTTTGCGACATCCCTCCCTCTTCGCCGGGGCCTTTCGAGGCCCCGGCTTTTTTTCTGCCCGGAACCAGCGACACCGACGGCGGAAGCGCGCGACATTCGCGGTGCGCCGCATCCCGGCGGTGAGCATCGGTCAACGACGAGCGTCGTCTGTCGTGTTTTGCTCTTGGAAGTTCGCCCGCGGCGCTCCTTTTTTGGCAGCTCGTCAGGAATGGTTCGGCTCTGGCGATCGCCCCTTTCCGCGCCGCCCCGCCGCCGCTCCGGGCGCCGTTTTCCCCGAGAATACGGTCGGCTTTCTGCTTCAGTTTCCACCCCCGCATCGACCCGCCTGCCCCATGATCAATTGGCAAACCATCCTCGATATATTTGAGGGCGTCACCTCGCTGTTCGCGGTGAGCCCCAAACTGGCGTTGGCCCGCTTCGGCCTCATCGCCCTGGGCTTCCTGCTCATGTACCTCGGCCGAAAAGGCGTGCTCGAGGCCCTGATCATGATCCCGATGGGCTTGGGCATGGCGACCATCAACGCCGCCGTGATGTTCTTCGACCCGCTCAATCTCCACGGCGGTGTCGGCACGCTCTTCGTCGAACCGCAGGCCGGCGCCACGCCCGATGCCGTCCGCAACGCGGCCGACCTCATGACCATCCTGCAGATCGATTGGCTGCAACCGGTTTACACCTTCACCTTCAGCAACGGCCTCATCGCCTGCTTCGTGTTCATGGGCATCGGCTCGCTGCTCGACATCGGCTTCATCCTCGCCCGCCCGTACACGAGCATGATCATCGCGCTCTGCGCCGAGCTGGGCACGATCTTCACGATCCCGATCGCCACCGCGTTCGGCTTCACCACCAAACAGGCCGCCGCGATCGCCATGGTCGGCGGCGCCGACGGTCCGATGGTGCTCTTCACCTCGTTGAAACTTGCCCCCGAGCTTTTCGTGCCGATCGCCGTCGTCGCGTACCTCTACCTCGGCCTGACGTACGGCGGCTACCCGTACCTCGTCCGCGCACTGATTCCCAAGCGGCTTCGCTCGCTGCCCATGCAGCCGCCGAAGAACCAGCGTGAGTTCACCGCCTTCGAGAAGATGGCGGTCGGCGCTGTCGCCTGCGTCGTGCTGTCGTTCCTCCTGCCCGTCGCCGCTCCGCTGATCTTCAGTTTGTTCCTCGGCATCGTCATCCGCGAGTCCGGCATCAAGGCATTCCAAGACCTCATCAGCGGCCCGGTCCTCTACTTCTCGACGCTCTTCCTCGGCCTGATGCTCGGCATCCTCTGCGACGCCAACACCATCATGGATCCGAAGATTCTCCCGTTGCTCCTCCTCGGCTGTTGCGCGCTGCTGCTCTCCGGCATCGGCGGCATCCTCGGCGGCTACCTGATGTATTTCCTCAGCGGCGGAAAAGTGAACCCCGTCGTCGGCATCGCCGGCGTGAGTTGCGTGCCCACCACCGCCAAGGTCGCGCAAAAGATCGTCTCCAAGGACAACCCGTCCGCGATGATCATGCCCGCCGCGCTCGGCGCCAACATCTCCGGCGTGATCACCACCGCGATCATCACCGGCGTCGTCTGCAGCATCCTCGGCAAGGTCGCCCAGTAACCCGTTTACCCCATGAGCTCCCTCACTCTCTGCCTCTGGCTTTACGCGCTCTCGATCGTCTTCGCGATGGCCATCGCCGTCGTCGTCCACGGTCTCGGCATATTCGTCAAGAGCCTGAAACTCGACCGCTCCGAGCCCGTCACCGAGCCGCTCGTCCCCACCGCCGATTCCGAACGCGAGCAACAGGCCCTCGCCGTCGCGATCGCCATCGCCCACCGCGCCACCCGCCAGCCCCGCGCCTAACCCTTTCAGCCCCGATACCCCTTCATGAAAAAGATCGACTTCATGCTCACCGCGTTCCGCGACGGCTTCCAATCCGTCTTCGGCGCGCGGGTCTTCTCCAAGGATTACCTCCCGCTCGTGGAGTTCGCCGCCGAGGAGTGCGGCATCACCCACTTCGAGGCGGGTGGCGGCGCGCTCTTCCAGTCGCCGTTTTTCTATGCCAACGAAAACGCCTTCGAGGTCATGGACGCCTTCCGCGCCGCCGTCGGACCCAAGGCCAACCTCCAGACCCTCGCCCGCGGCATCAACGTCGTCGCCCTCAAGGCCCAGCCGCGCGACATCGTGAAGCTCCACGCCGTGCTCTTCAAAAAGCACGGCATGACCACCATCCGCAATTTCGACGCCCTCAACGACGTCTCCAACCTCATCGACTCCGGCCGCTTCATCACCGAGGCCGGCCTCAACCACGAGATGGTCGTCACCATGATGGAGCTGCCCCCCGGCTGCTCCGGCGCGCACGAGGTCGATTTCTACGAGAAAACCCTCCGCTCGCTCCTCGACGCCGGCATCCCGTATTCGTCGATCTGTTTCAAGGACGCCTCCGGCACTTCCCGTCCGCAGAAGGTCCACGACACGATCAAAATGGCCCGCCGCCTCCTCGGCGAGAAGGCGCGACTCGCCTTCCATTCGCATGAGACCGCCGGCACCTGCGTGACCGCCTACCGCGCCGCGATCGACGCCGGAGCCGACCAGATCGACCTCGCCATCGCACCGCTTTCCGGCGGCACGAGCCAGCCCGACATCATCACGATGTGGCACGCGCTCCGCGGCACCGAGTTCACCCTCGATATCGACATCAACAAGATCCTCCAGCTCTCCGCCCGCTGCAAAGAGGGCCTGAAGGACTACTTCGTCCCGCCCGAGGCCACCTGCGTCGAGCCGCTCATTCCGTTCTTCCCCATGCCCGGCGGTGCCCTGACCGCCAATACGCAGATGCTCCGCGACAACGGCCTCATGGACCGTTACCCCGAGGTCATCGCCGCCATGGGTGACGCCGTGAAAAAGGGCGGTTTCGGCACCTCCGTCACCCCCGTCTCGCAGTTCTATTTCCAGCAGGCGTTCAACAACGTCATGTTCGGCCCCTGGAAAAAGATCGCCGACGGCTACGGCCGCATGGTCCTCGGCTACTTCGGGAAAACTCCGGTCGCGCCCGATCCCGAGGTCGTGAAAATCGCCGCCGAGCAGCTCCAGCTCCAGCCGACCACCGACCACCTCACCGCCATCGAGAAGGACACCAAGCGCGGCATCGCCGCCGCCAAAGCCCTGCTCGAAAAGGAAGGCCTGCCCACCACCGACGAGAACATCTTCATCGCCTCCGCCTGCGAGGAGAAGGGCATCGCGTTCCTGAAGGGCAACGGCACCATCGGCGTCCGCAAGAACGTCGCCAAGCCCGAGACCACCCCGGTCGCCGCCGCCGCCGCGCCCGCCGCCACGGGCACGGGCACCGGCCAGCCGATCTCCACGCAGCTCCCCGGCCTCGTGCTCCGTATCGAGAGACCGGTCGGCACGCATGTGAAGACCGGCGATGCCATCCTCGTCCTCGAATCGATGAAGATGGAGACCGCCATCGTCGCCACGCACGACGGCGTCGTCGCCGAGATCCTCGTCGCCCAAGGCGCGCTCGTGCAGGCCGGCCAGACGCTGGCGATCATCCGCTGAGCCTCGCCCATCAACCCCCGCTCCGCATTCCAGCCGGGCCCGTTCGCGGGCCCGGTTTTTTTGTGCGAACTCCCGAGGCATTCGTCGCACTCGCCCGCCGGCACGCTCGCCTCCGACGGCAACCAGCCTATTCTGGTATCCCAAAACGTTAACCATGCCCGACCCGACCCTACTCCGGTTCCGCATCGGCTATCTGCTCGCGACGCTCGCGTGTCTTTGGGGACCGCGCCTCTCGGCGGAGGTCACCGTGAACTCCCTCGTCGAGTTCTGGAATCTCACCGCCGAGCAACGAGAACAACCGATCACCTTCCGGCTCGAATGCTACGTCACCTATTACGACGACGAGTGGAACAACCTCTGGATCCAGAACGGCGAGTACCCGACGTATGTGAATCCGGGCACGCGACCGCTTCCGATCAAATCCGGCGAGCGCATCGTCGCCTTCGGCAAACTCCCCAATGCGCACGAGCTCACGTTCGCCGGCGCCATCTTCCAGACCGTCGGCAAAGGCTCGCCCCCCCCGCTCCCGATCGAGAACAACATCGATAACCTCAACGAGTTCACCGGCCGGCTCGTGACGGTCGATGCCTTGGTCGACCGCATGGCGCCGCCGGTCATCGGCCACCAACAGTACGAACTCTCGATCGAAGGACGCCGCGTGGTCGCCTGGGTTCGGCTAGCGCCGGGGGAATCAGCACCGGACATGCACAGTGCCCGTATCCGCGTCACCGGCGTCTACAGCCCCACCCTCGATCCTTCGGGCGCCCTCGCGCTCCTCACGCTGTTGGTGCCGTCCAGTTCGCACATCACTCGCCTCGCCAGCCTTGACGATGATCCCCGCTTCGAGATCGCCCGTACGCCGATCGACCGGCTGCCCGATTGCCCTCCACACATGCTCGTGCGCGTCGCCGGCATCGCCGTTGGCCGCGAGCCGGCGGTTTCGCTGCAGATTCGCGACGAGACCGGTCAGGTCGAACTTCGCAACACGCAGACGCTGCCTTGCCCGATCGGCAGCGCCGTCGAGGCGATCGGTTATCCGCGCATCGCCGGCACCAACTGGCGCCTCGTCAATCCCACCTACCGCCTCGTCCGCGGCGAACGCATGCCCGCGCCCGAGCTCGACCCCGGCCAACCGCTGCGCCTCGCAGCGCAGATCGCCGAGCTCTCCCCCGAAGCCGCAGCCGCCGCGCGACCGGTCCGGATCACGGGCGTTGTCACGTGGGCACACCCCGATGCCTCGTTCTTTTTTGTGCAGGACGCCAGCGGCGGCGTCTGCGTTTTTCGCGATCACACCCAGGCGCGTCTGCGCCTGCCCGGCCGCCTCGTCGAGGTCACCGGCGTCACGCGCATGGGCCCGTTCTCCCCGGCCGTGAACGCCGCCGATATCGTCAAGACGGGAGATACCACGCTGCCCACACCCGAAGTCGTCTCGCTCGACCAGGCGATGACCGGAGCCAAGGAGTCGCGCTACATCGCATTGCTCGGATACGTACGCGAACTCCAACGACAACCGCCGTGGACACGGCTCGTCGTCGCCACACCTTCGGGCGATTTCCACGCCACCATCGCCGCAAACGAAGAGATCGGGCCGGTGCTCGACTCCGTGGTACGCCTCCGCGGCGTCTGCTCCGCCACGATCAACGAACAAGGCCAGTTGGGCTCGATCAACCTCTGGCTCCCCGACGCCGCCTCGGTCCAGATCACCGAGCCCGCGCTCGCGGATCCGTTCGCCCGCCCCTTCCGGCTGATCGAAAAACTCGGCCGCTACGGCTCGGTCGAAACCGACACCAACCGCATCCGCGTGGTCGGCCTCGTCGCCCATCACGATCCCGGCGAATCGCTCGGCCTGCTCGAAGGCGGCGCCCCGCTGCTCGTGCTCGCCCGCGATCCCACCCCCCTCACGCCGGGCGACCGAATCGAAGCCGTCGGGTTCCTCGGGCACCAGGGCCGGCGCCTCGCCCTGCGCGAAGCCGTTTTCCGGAAGATCGGCGCCGACAAACTGCCCCCCGCCCGCGAGCTCGTCACAAATGAATGGGCACGGCCGGCCCACATCGGCCAGATCGTCTCCATTGAAGGCGTCCTCATCTCCACCGCCGATGCCGGCGGCCGCACCCGCCTCACCATCCAATCCGGCAACACCCTCGCCGAGGCCTATCTCCGCGGTCCCAAGACATGGTCCGTCGGAAGCCGCCTCCGACTCACCGGCGTCCACGATCTCCAGTACGACGCCGCCGGTCGCCCATCGCTCCCGCGCCTCAACCTCCGCAGCAACACCGATGTTGTCGTGCTCCACCGCCCACCGTGGTTCACCCGCGGCCGCGTCCTCATCATGACCGCCGCCCTCGCCCTGAGCGCGTTCCTGATCGGCCTCTGGGGCGTCGCCCTCCGCCGGCGCGTGCAGCAACAGACCGACCAGATCCGTCGCCAACTGGAGCGCGAAACCCACCTCGAACGCGAACTCCAGCGCACCTCCCGCCTCGAAGCTCTCGGTCTGCTCGCCGGCGGCATCGCCCACGATTTCAACAACCTCCTCACCGTCGTGATGGGCAACCTCTCGCTCCTGCGCGACACGCCCAAGCTCGACGACGACGCGCTCGCCTGCCTCGACCAGGCCGAGAAAGCCGTGGGCCGTTCCCGCGACCTCACAATGCAGCTCCTCACCTTCGCGAAGGGCGGCAATCCCATCCGCACCGCCGTCCCGCTCGCCGAGGTTGTGCAGGAGGCCACCCGTTTCGCGCTGCATGGCTCGACCGTGTCGCCGACATTCCACATCGAGCCGGCTGTCTGGCCCGCCGAAGTCGACAAGGGCCAGATCAGCCAGGTCGTACAGAACATCGTGATCAACGCCGTGCAGGCCATGCCGCAAGGCGGCCGCATCGACCTCGCCCTCGCCAACGAGATGATCCCCGCCGGCCACCCCATCCTCGCCGCAGGCCGCTACGTGCGGCTCACCATCGCCGACACCGGTCCCGGCATCGCCGCCGAGGCGCTGCCCAAGATCTTCGATCCCTACTTCACGACCAAGAAATCCGGACACGGCATCGGCCTCGCAACCGTCCACTCCATCGTCAAAAAACACCAGGGGCACGTCACCGTCACCTCGAAGCTTGGACAAGGAACCAGCTTCCAGATCTGGCTGCCCGCCGCGCAGACCGCGGCGCAGAAACCGGCCGAGCCCGTCGCGCAGATTCCGAAAGCGACGCTCCGCGGCCGGGCGCTCGTGCTCGACGACGAGGAGAGCATCCGCCGCCTCTCCACCGCGATGCTCACCCGCCTTGGCCTCGAACCGACCGCCGTCGCCGATGGGTCCGAGGCGATCCGCGCCTACGCCACCGCCCGCGAGCAAGGCCGCCCCTTTGCCGTCGTGATTCTCGATCTCACGATTCCCGGCGGCCTCGGCGGCGAGGAGACGTTGCGCGAACTCCTCAAGATCGACCCCGCGGTCTGCGCCGTCGTCTCGAGCGGCTATTCGAACAACCCAGTGCTCTCCGATCACCGCGCGTACGGGTTCAAAGGCATGGTTTCGAAACCCTACGAACTCGCCGACCTCGCCCTCGTGCTCGAGCAACTGCTCGGCCCTCGCGAGGCGTCCTGACCGGAGCCCCCGCCGCCCCGCGCCGTGAGTCCCGCTCCGCGGGGCCGCCCGTTGTTCCGTCTTCCCACCGGCGCCGCACCGCGTTTCATTCAATGCGATGCCCGAACGCGTCGCTCAGCCGCTTCGCACCGCCCTCGTCGCCATCATCCTCGCCGCCGCCACGCTGCTCCTCTTCAGCCGCTCGGCCGGCTATGGCTTCGTCAACTACGACGATCCGCGCCACGTCCTGAACAACGTGCACGTGCAGGCGGGCTTCACCGTCGATGGGCTGCGCTGGGCGTTCACCGGCCACGGCGACATCTGGAATCCGCTCGTCCGCCTCTCGCACATCCTCGACTGGACGCTCTTCGGTGACTCGGCCCGCGGGCATCACCTGCAAAGCATCCTCTGGCATTCGCTCAACGCCGCGCTCGCGTTTCTCCTGCTGCGTCGCCTCACCGGAGCGTTCTGGAGGAGCGCTTGCTGCGCCGCGCTCTTCGCGTGGCACCCGCTGCGCGTCGAATCCGTGACGTGGATCAGCGAACGCAAGGACGTCGTAAGCGTCGCCTTCGGCCTGCTCACCCTGCTCGCCTATACCATCTACGCCGAGCGCCGCGCCGCCCGCGGTCGCACCATCGCCGCGTACGCGTTCACGCTCGCCGCGTTCACCGCCGCGCTGCTCTCGAAGCCGAGCATGGTCACGCTCCCCTCCCTATTTCTGCTGCTCGATTTCTGGCCGCTGCAACGCTTCACCTTCGCACGTCCGACCGCCCCGGCGGCTCCACTATCGGCCGACCCGGAGCCCATCTCCCTCTTGTTGCTGGAGAAACTGCCCTTCGTCGCTCTCGCGACGCTCGCCTCGTTCGTCGTCGTCCGCACGCAGACCGCCGCTGGCGACTTCGTCCTCGATCTACCGCTCGGCGCCCGCCTCACCAACGCGCTCGTCTCGATCCCGCGTTATCTGGGGAAGTTCTTCTGGCCGTTCGATCTCGCCATCGCCTACCCGCACCCCGGTTGGTGGCCGGCTTCGGCGATCGGCGCCGCCGGCGCGTTCGTGCTTGCCGTTTCGTTACTCGCCTGGCGCCTCCGTCGCGTTCACCCGTGGCTGGCCGTAGGCTGGCTCTGGTTCCTTCTCGCGCTCGCGCCCATGAGCGGCGTGCTGCAGGTCGGCTTCCAGTCCCTCGCCGACCGCTACTCGTATTTCCCGCTGCTCGGCTGGCAGCTGGCGCTGCTCTGGTCTCTGCGCGCCGCACTCCCACGCTTCCTGCCCCGCTGGGCCGGGCCGACTCTCGCCGGTCTCGCGTTGCTCGGTTGCGGCCTGCGCACTTGGGACCAGCAGCAGCACTGGTCGAGTTCGCGCGCGCTCTACGAGCACGCGCTGGCGGTTACGGAAGACAACGCGCCCGCGCACGCTTTCCTCGCCTACACCAGCGCCCACGAGAACCGGGCCGACGAAGCCCGACTGCACAGCGACCGCGCGCTCGCGCTCGAACCGGACAACTC
>DATGXA010000339.1:0-9221 GCA_035299125.1 Opitutaceae bacterium | reverse complement strand
GCCTCAGTCGCGCGACTTGTGGGTCTTGATCTCGATGACGTCGTGCGGGGCGGCTTCGCGTTGGCCGGCGGGGCTGACGCGGATGTAGCGGGCGCGTTGGCGGAGAGCGGCGAGATTCGGGGCGCCGAGGTAGCCGAGGCCGCTCTGCATGCCGCCGATGAGCTGACCGAGCACATCGTCGATCGAACCGGAGACTTCCTTGAGCGCCTCGATGCCTTCGGCGGCGACCTTGCGGGTGGTGTCGTTCTTGTCGTGGCCGTAGCGGGCGGCGGAACCGGCTTTCATCGCGGCGAGCGAGCCCATGCCGCGGTATTGTTTGTAGAGTTTGCCGTCGATCTCGACGATCTCGCCCGGGGCTTCGCGGCAACCGGCGAGCAGGCCGCCGCACATGACGACATCGGCGAGGGTGAGGGCTTTCACCATGTCGCCGGATTTCACGATGCCGCCGTCGGCGATGAGGCGCACGCCCTTGGCGGCGGCGGCCTTCGAGCAGACGTGGAGCGCGGTGAGCTGCGGGATGCCGACGCCGGCGACGACGCGCGTCGTGCAGATGGAGCCGGGACCCTGGCCGACCTTGATGGCGTTGGCGCCGCACTCGGCGAGGTACTCGACGCCGGAGCCGCTGGTGACGTTGCCGGCGATGATCGTGAGCGCGGGGAACGCGTCGCGGATGAGCTTCACGGTCTCGCCGACGCCCTTGGTGTGGCCGTGGGCGGTGGATACGGCGACGCAGTCGACGTGTTCGGCGACGAGGGCGCCGAGGTGGGCGACGATCTTTTCACGGTCGAGCGAGCCGTCGGCCTTGCGGACAGGGGAGACGGCGGCGCCGCAGACGAGGCGAAACTCGCTGTCGCGCGCGGGCTTCCGGATCGTCTTCGCCTCGGAGAGGATGCGCTCGACATCGGAACTGGTGACGAGGCCGCGGAGTTTCCCGGCATCGTCGACGACGAGCATCTTGTTCACGCCCACGTGTTCGTTGAAGAAACGGTCGGCGGCGCGGATCGGGTCGGGGCCGACATCTCGGAGGTTGATCGTGTAGAGGCGTTCGCGGGGCGTCATCGCCTCGGCGACGCTCTTGGCGCGGTAGCGGTCCTTGACGACGTTGCCGCCGAGGAGGCCGGCGAGGCGGCCGTTTTCGTCGACGACGGGGAAGGCGCGGAAGTCGAAGCGCTTTTGGTCGACGAGCGCGAGGATGTCGCCGATGAGCTGCGTGGGCTGCACGGTGATCGGGTCCTGAATCATGCCGTGCACGTGGCGTTTCACGCGGGCGACTTCCTTCACCTGCTCCTTGGCGGGCATGTTGTAGTGGATCAGGCCGATGCCGCCGTTGAGCGCCATCGAGATCGCCATGCGCGACTCGGTGACGGTGTCCATGTCGGCGGAGATGACGGGAACCTGGAGGCGCAGCGAATCCGAGAGGGCGGTGGAGAGGTCGGCGTCCTTCGGGAGGATCTCCGAATAGAGGGTGGCCAGGGAGACGTCGTCGTACGTCAGTGCCATGGGCCGGTTGGCGGCGAAAAACTCGTCGGCCGAGAGATAGAATTGCGCGTCGGAGGCGGCAGTGAGGCTCATGGGCGAGTTTAACTTCGACGGCGCGGCGAAGTGGTCAATGCGGATTTGCGCGGCGAGGAAGATTGCACGGCGGAGGCAAGCGGCACGACTCGGGCAATGGCGCGGCGCGCGGTGTTTCCGGCGACGCGCTAGCGTTGCGCGAGGGCCACCAGCGGCGGAACCCGGGTGGCGCGGCCGGCGGGGATCGCGCCGAAACCGATCCCGATGCCGACGGTGAGCGCCAGCGCGATGGCGGTTGCCTCGAGCGACAGGTTCAGCGTCCAACCGGTCCCGCAGGCGACTGCGGCGACGCCAATTCTGCCGAGCATGGACCCGGCCGCCCAGCCGGCGAAGGCGAGCAGGAAGGATTCGGCGAGAAACTGGAGGAAGATCGCGCGCGGTTGCGCGCCCACCGCCATGCGCAACCCGATCTCGCCGGTGCGTTCGCGTACGGAGAGCAGCATCAACGCGAGCATGCCGGCGCCGCCGACGGCGAGGGCGATGAGCGCAAGCCCGGTGCCGTAACGGCCCAGCGAGGCCGTGAGCTCATTCTCGATGGCCCGGGTCTTGGCGGTGCTCTGCACGGCGAAATCGTCCGCGCCTCCGCCGGCGCCGCGCCGATGCCGGTCGCGCAACAGGGCGGCGACGGCGGTCTCCGTCTCCTCGACCGCCGCAGGCTCCACGACCCCCACGTAGGCGGAGGTGAGCCACCGGGCGTTGAATACACGGCGCAACGCGGTGGAGAGCGGTACGAGCACCTGGTTGTCCTGATCGGCGCTGTCGGTCGTAGCACCCTTCGGCGCGAGCGTGCCGACGATCTCGAACGGCACCCCGCGGATGCGCAGCTCGCGGCCCACGGCAGCCCCGGCCGGAAACAGCTCGCGCGCCACCGAGGGGCCGATCACCGCCACCCGGCGAAACGCGCGCTCGTCGTCCGCCGAGATGAAGCGGCCGGCCGTCAGCCCGAAGCGGCGCAGGGACTGGTAGTCCGCGGTGGTGCCGCGGACCTTCGTTTTCACCGAAGCCCGCCCAACCTTGACGCGGACGGTATCCTCGATGGCGGGGGCGACGGCGCGGATCTTTGGCAACGCGGCGATCGCTGCGACGTCCTCGGGCTGGAGTGTGGTGGCCCAACCGGCGAACTGCGGGCGGGCCACCGGCGTCCGGATCGGCAGCGGTTTGACGAGGAGCAGGTCGGTGCCGAGCGCATCGACAGCGCGCGCCATCTCGAGCTTGGCGCCGTCGCCGATCGCCCGGGCGACAAGGAAGGCGGCGACGCCCACGGCGATCCCCGAGAGCGCCAAGGCCGTACGCAACGGATACGCCAGGAGCGGGTGGAGCGTGGAACGGAGGCTGCGGCGCAGCTTCATCGCAGCGCATCCACCGGGCGGAGCCGCGCCGCGCGCAGCGCCGGGACCACGCCCGCGAGCAGACCGGTGATCAGTGCCAACGCCAGCCCGATGAGCGCGACCCGAAGCGAAAGCACTGCCCCCAGGTCGAGCCGACGGGCCACGAGTTGAGCGGCCGCACTTCCGAGCAGGATGCCGAGGAGACCGCCGCCGAGCATCGTGAACGCACTCTCGGCGACAAACTGTCGGGCGATGTCGGCCGGGCGCGCGCCGATGGCTCGGCGCACCCCGATCTCGGCCACACGGGCGTTCACCGCGCCGGCCATCAGTGTGGCGGCGATGAGCCCGGCGACGAGCAGCACCACGACCGAGGCGAGCGGCAGGTACAGCGTGACGATGCGCTGCATCTTGCCGAGGAGCTGGCGGACTTCGGTGGGCGTGAGAAGGGTGAAGTCGTCGGGTTGCCCTTGGAGCAGGGCGTGGCGCGAGCGCAACGCCTCGCGAATCTGCGCGGCGGCGGTCGCGTTCTGCGCCGGGTCGGCGATCAGGAGTTTGGCGACGCTGATCGTGTCGACGTTGGCGAGCCGGCGCATGAGCGTGGAGACGGGCACCACGATTTCGTTGTCCCGGTCCATGCCGTGCAGATCGGTGCCGAAACGCTCAAGCACGCCGACGACCGTGAAGGGCACGGCGTCGACCATGATCTCCGCGCCCAGCGGGTCCGCGCCGCCGAACAGATCGCGCACGAGCGTCTCACCGACGAGGGCGACGCGCTCGCGACGCTGGACGTCGGAGGCGTCGAAGAAACGGCCACGCGACACCGTGCGCGCCCAGACTTTCTCGGCGCGTTCCGACTGCCCGAGCACGCGGGCTGTGGCCGTGTTTCCCGCACGGCGCACGGAGGCGATCTGCACCTGTTGGGGGTCCCAGGCGACAACGGCGGGGACGGCGGCGGCCGCAGCGGCGATGTCGTCGATGGTGAGGCGGGCGGCGTCGGGTCGTGGGCCGTCGACGAGCTGCATGCCGCCGGCGACGACGACGACCGAGGAGTCGCCGAAGATCTGTTGCACCGTAAGTAGAATTTTGCGACGGATGCCCTGACCGATGTCGAGGACGAAGGTCAGCGCGGCCACGCCGACGAGACTGCCGAGCATGATGGAGGTGCTGCGCAGGCGGTGCCGGCCGAGCGAGCGGAGGCTGTCGCGGAGAAGGTGCGAGGCGTTCATCGATTCTCCTCCCGGCCGGCGGTGCGGGCAACGTCGCGGACCTCGTCGGAGGCGACGCGACCGGCGTCGATGCGGATGACGCGCCGGGCGCGGGCGGCCACGCGTTGGTCGTGGGTGACGAGGACGATGGTTCGGCCGTCGCGGTTGAGCGCTTCGAAGAGGTCGAGGATGTCGTCGGCAGAGCCGGGGTCGAGGTTGCCCGTGGGCTCGTCGGCCAGGAGGAGCTCGGGCTCGTTCACCAGTGCTCGGGCGATGGCGACGCGCTGCTGCTGCCCGCCGGAGAGCTCGGTCGGTTTGTGGTGCAGGCGGTCGGCCAGGCCGACGGCCTCCAGCGCTCTGCGGCCGGCGCCGGCGGGCGGCTCGTCTCTCGTGTAGAGCAGGGGCAGTTCGACGTTCTCCAGCGCGCTCGCCCGCGGCAGCAGGTGGAACGCCTGGAAGACGAAGCCGAGGTGCCGGTTGCGGAAACGCGCCTGCGCGGCGACGTCGAGTCCGGCGACGTCGGTCCGCTCGAAGCGGTAGCGGCCGGCGGTGGGCTGGTCGAGGGTGCCGACGATGTTCATCAGCGTCGATTTGCCGGAGCCGGAGGTGCCGATGATGGCGACGAATTCGCCGCCGGCGATGCGCAGCGACACGCCCGCGAGGGCGTGCACCGGAGCGGCGTCGGGGCGGGTGTAGGTTTTTTCGATGTCTTCGAGTTCGATCATGGTGAAACGGGGGTGTTCGAGGAGGTGGAAGTTTGGGTGGTGCGGTCTGCCGACGTCGGGGCGATGCGGACGATGGCGGTCATCTCGGGACGGAGGATACGGCTCGCCCGCGGCTCGAAGCGCAGCACGACGATGTAGTCAACGACGTTGTCGCGGATCTCCGCCTTCGGGTAGATGGCGGTGACGATGCCGGAGAACTCCTCCGCGCCGTAGGTGTCGACGGTGAAGGTGGCGCGCTGGTCCGGCTCGATCCGGCCGATGTCGGTCTCGTCGACGTAGGCCCAGACCTCGAGACGGCGCAGATCGATCAGGGTCACGAACGTGGGGGCGGAGAAACTGGCGGAGACCGTCTCGCCCTCCTGCGTGGCGACGGAGGCGACGACGCCGCCGATCGGGGCGGTGATGATGGCGCGGTCGAGTTGGATTCCGGCGTATTCGACGGCCGCTTGCGTCGCCGCGACTTGCTGCTCGGCCACGGCGTGTGTCCGCTCGGCTAGATCGAGGGCGTCGGCCGAGATCGCCCGGGCGGCGGCGATGGCGCGCTGGCGCTCGAGGTTGGCGGCGGCGTAGCGCAGCTCGGCGCAGGCGAGCCGGTGGTCGGCCACGGCCTTGGCGTGCAACGCGAGCAGTTCGCGGTCGTCGAGCTCGGCGAGCCGCTGACCCGCGGCCACCGTGTCGCCGACCTGGACATGGAGGCGACGCACCACACCGGAGAGTTGCGAACCGACCCGCACTTCGGCGCCGACCTGCGGTTTGATCACGCCGGAGGCTTTGACGAACCGCGGCAGGTCGGCGGTGGGGATTTGGGCGACCGTAACCGCGGTGGTGGACATTGCTGGCGCTTCGGCGGGGGCGGCCCGCAGGCAGAAGAAAGCGCCGGCGAGGAGCGGCCCGAGTGCGAGGACTGACAGGTGCATCCTCATGGACGGGATGCGCCGACGGCGGCGCCACGGGTATCGAGGAGCTGGTGCATGCCGGCAGCGTGCACTGTGAAGCGGTAGTCACCTCCAGCGGAAAGGCGGCGGCCTTTCCGGGAGAGGCTCGAAGCGGCGAACGGACGAGGCGACGGTGCGAGTTGCCTGTGGCCGGGGCGGAAGCAGTCTCGCCATTGCTATGAGCGAGAAAGAAAACGCGAAACCCGACGCCACGTTGCCGCGGCTCAACGCGGATTGGCACCGGCGGAACAAGATGCCGAAGAACCCGTCGCTCGCGCAGCGCATCGCCTGGCACGAGGCGCACGCGAAGGTCTGCGGCTGCCGGCCGATGCCGGACTCGATCGCCGCGGCGCTGCGCGCCCCGCGCCGGGGCTAAACCAGCCGCGTGCGGTCGAGCGCGCGGTACTGGATCGCCTCGAGGAGGTGTGGCGCCTCGATCAGTTCGGCGCCGGCGAGATCGGCGATGGTGCGCGCGACCTTGAGGATGCGATCGTAGGCGCGCGCCGAGAGCGAGAGTTCGTGCATCGCGTGTTCGAGCAGATCGCCGAGCGTGGTGTTGTGCGCGCAATGCCGGCGGATCTGCGCCTGCGACATGCGGGAGTTGGTGTGCGTGCGCGTGCCGGTGTAGCGGTGTTGCTGGACGGCGCGGGCGCGCTGGATGCGCTGGCGAATCGCGGTGGAGCTTTCTCCGAGGCGGTCGGAGCGCAGTTCCGCGACGGAGAGCGACGGCGCCTCGACGTGCAGATCGATGCGGTCGAGCAGCGGACCGCTGACGCGCGAACGGTAGCGCTGGACCTGCGTGGGCGAGCAACGGCACTCGCGCTTCGGGTCCCCAAGATAACCACACGGGCAGGGGTTCATCGCCGCGACGAGCATAATGTTGGCGGGCAGCGTCACCTTGCCCGCGCTTCGGGAGATGGAAACGTGATGGTCTTCGAGGGGTTGCCTGAGCACCTCGAGCGCGGAGCGTTTGAACTCCGGCAACTCGTCCAAAAACAGCACGCCGTGGTGCGCGAGCGAGATCTCGCCGGGGCCCGGAATCGTGCCGCCACCAATCAGGCCCACGTCGGAAATCGTATGGTGCGGTGCCCTGAATGGCCTGGTGAACGTGCGGAGCCCGCCGTGCAGCGTGTGACCCGCGGCGCTATGGATCGACAGCATCTCGAGGAACTCGTCGAGCGAGGGCTCGGGCATGATCGTGGGGATGCGTTTCGCGACCATCGATTTGCCGGAACCTGGTGGCCCGACGAGAAGCAGATTGTGATTCCCGGCCACGGCGATTTCGACGGCGCGGCGGACCGTCTGCTGGCCCTTGATCTCGGCGAAATCGGGTGCGCCCTCCGGAGTGGCGGCGGGAGCGGGCGGTGCGGCGGGCAGTGGTTTCAGCGCGAGTTTGCCGGAGAGGAAACGCACGGCTTCGTCGAGCGACTGAATCCGGTAGACGGGCACGCCTTCGACCAGCGCGGCCTCCTCGGCGGAGACGGGCGGGAGCAGCAGGCCGCGTTTGCGGAGCTTGCGAGCGAGCAGGCCCATCGCGAGCGCGCCGCGGACGGGGCGTGTGGCACCGGAGAGCCCGAGCTCGCCGGCGATGAGGTAGTCCTCGAGCGCTGCGCTTTCTAGCTGTCCGGTGGCGACGAGCATGCCGAGCGCGATCGGCAGATCGTAGCACGGGCCCTCCTTACGGATGTCGCCCGGCGCGAGGTTGATCGTGGTGCGCGAACGCGGCGGACGCAGGCCGCTGTTGGCCAGCGCGGAGAAGACGCGATCGTTCGACTCCTTGACGGCGGCGTCGGGCAGACCGACGAGGATCAGGCGGAGGTCGCCGGATTCGCCGGCGTTGACTTCGACTTGGACAGGGACGGCTTCGATGCCCTGAAGGGCGGCGGAGAAGATGGTGGCGAACATGCGGCGAGTAGGTTTCGCCGGGGGGCGGGGCGCGGGTAGTGGAATGGCGGAGCCGCCGTGGATCGGCAAGCGGGGAAGTACGCGGCGGTCTGAATCGCCGCTGCCGTGGCTCGGGGCCTGTCTTCGTGCCGTGCGCTGCGCCAGGGCGGCGAACGGTCACGTGCAGGCCATGTCGAGCGGGAGCTCGCAGTTGGGACGGGCGATCACGCCGGGGTAGGGCTCGGCGGCGAAGGGCTTCGCGGGCTCGCGCAGGAGGTGTTCGTCGCAGACGGCGAAGAGCTCGGCCTCGGTGCGCGCGTGGCGCATCGCGCGAAGAAATCTGCTCTCGGGATCGACGCTCTGCGCGACGAAGTTGAGGTACTTCTTCAGCTTGCCGGTGCGCGCGAACTCGGGCGCGGCGGGATTCGCCGTCGCGCGATAGAGGCGGTCGATGTATTCGCGGACATCGGCCAGCGTGGGCGCGAAGACGGGGTCGCCGGCGAAGTGATCGCGGAGTTGGCGGAAGAGCCACGGGTTGCGGATCGCGTGGCGGCCGACCATCACGCCCGCGCAGTTGGTGGCGGCGAGGATCGTGGCGGCTTTCGCGGCGGAGGAGACTTCGCCGTTGGCGAGCACAGGGCAGCGCAGGCGCGCGGCGGCGCGGGCGGCGAACTCGTAGTGCGGTTCGCCGCGGTAGAGCTCCTTCACACTGCGGCAATGCACGCTGAGCAGATCGACGTCGTGCTTGGCGATCAGCTCGAGGAGCGCGTCGAACGTGGCGCCGTCGTCGAAGCCGATGCGGGTCTTGACGGTGAACAGCCCGGGCGTGGCGGCGCGGAGCGTACGGAGGATTTCGTCGACCTTGACGAGGTCGCGGTGGAGACCGCCGCCGACGTTCTTGCGGTAAATCTTCGGAGCGGGGCAGCCGAGGTTGAGGTCGATGCCGGCGATGGGCAGTCGGAGCAGATCAGCGGCGGCGCGGGCGAGGTCTGGCAGGCTTTCGCCGATGAGCTGTGCGAAGACGGGGCGGCCGGTTGGGTTTTCCGTGATCGAGCGGACGATGTGATCCTCCAGACGCGAGGTCGCATGCACGCGGAAGAACTCGGTGAAGAAATAGTCGGGCGCGCCGTAGTGCGCGATCACGCCGAAGAACGCGAGGTCGGTCACATCCTGCATCGGTGCGAGCGCGGAGAGCGGCAGGGCGGCGCGGAGCGGCGGCGGGAGCGGGCGGAGAGTGCGGGCCGGCTGAGGTTGGAGCGGCGAAGTCACGGAAGGAGCGGAGTCGGCGGCGAGTCGCTGATCGAAACGCTGGTGCGTTTCGCTACGGGAGCGGGTGAGCGGCGCAAGACAAGTCGGGCGTGAAGCCCGACCTCCGGGCGGGTCGAAACGCTCGGCGCGTTTCGCTGCGTTCAGAACGGCTTGTCCTTCTCTTCTTCGTCTTCCTCGTCTTCGTCGTCATCGTCGTCCTCCTCGTTTTGCTGTTTGAGGACGCGTTCGAGGATCTCGGTCATGTCCTCTACGGAATCGTAGACGGCGCGGGCGACGAAAACGGGTTTCTTCTGCTGAAGCGCG
>DATGXA010000338.1:0-29630 GCA_035299125.1 Opitutaceae bacterium | reverse complement strand
CTGCCGCAGGCTGCCGTGTCGCGCGGAGTCGAACACGACCGCGAGCAGCTCCGCCTCGAGCGCCTCGGGTTGTTGGCGGACCTGGAGCCGGCGCTCGCGCGGGAGCTGCCCGTGCTCCTCGAGCGTGCGTAGCAACGGAGCGAGCACCGGCCACGCGCCACCCGTGCTCTCCGGGCTGAACCGCAGGAGCGCGCTGCGCAGGAGGCGCGCCGTCGCGTCGGCGCGTTCGGCGTAGCGGCCGAGCCAGAAGAAATTGTCGGCGAGCCGACTGGGCAGATTGTTGCCCACGCGGCGCAGTTCGACCGGTTGCGAGGCTTGGCCGAGAAGCGTCACATCCTCCACCGGCCCCTCGGCACGCACCCACACGTCCTTGCTCGCGCCGCCGCGCTGGAGCGACACGAAGCGCGCCGCAGAATCCGGCGCGATCCGACCGAGCCCGCCGGGCATCACGCGATACGAGTCGCCGTGCGCCACGAGGTAAACGCGCACGCTCACCGCGGCTGCGGCGAAACGGTCGCCCGCCCACGTCGGGGCCTGCGAGAGCGCGATGCGTTCCTGCGCCACATACGCCTCCGGCTGCCAATGCACACGCCGCAGCCACTCCGCCCGATCGGCCGCCGGCACACCAGGAGCGGACCGGAAGGCGGGCCGCAGCGCGAGTTCATCGAAATGGTCCGCCACGTAGCGCTCCGCTGCCTGCTGACCGCACCACCAGGTGGCGACGGAGGGCAGGCGCAACTCCTCGCCGAGCACATGGCGACACAGCCCCGGCAGGAAGGCCATGAACGCCGGACTCTGCAGCAGTCCGCTCCCGAGCGCATTCGCCACGGCCACATGACCGCGCCGCACCGCCTCGACCAGACCGGGCACGCCGAGCATCGAGTCGTTGCGCAGCTCGAGCGGATCACAGAAATCGTCGTCGACGCGGCGCAGGATCACGTCGACCGGCTCGAGCCCGCTGAGCGTCTTCAGAAAAACGCGCTCATCGCGCACCGTGAGGTCCTGCCCCTCGACAAGGACATAGCCGAGGTAGCGCGCGAGATAGGCCTGCTCGAAATAGGTCTCGTTGTACGGACCGGGCGTGAGCACGACCACTCGCGGCTCGCGGCCAGTTCGCGGCGCAAGCCCGGCGAGCATCTCCTGCGTGTCGCGAAAAAATCCCGCCAACCGCTGCACGTGCTGCTCGCGAAACGCCTCGGGGAGCATGCGCGACGCGATGAGGCGGTTCGCCAGCGCGTAGCCGGCGCCGGTCGGGATCTGCGTACGGTCCGCCGCGACCCACCACCGGCCATCGGGCGCACGCACGAGATCGGCCGCGTAGAACGGCAGGTGCCGCTGTCCGGCCGGTTTCACCTTGTGCAACGGTCGCAGGAAATCCGGCTGCGCGAATACCAGCGCCGGCGGCAACTGGCCTGAGCGGATGAGCCGCTGTTCGCCAAGGCAGTCGGCCAGCACGCGTTCGATCAGCACCGCACGCTGGACCAGCGCCGCCTCCAGCGGCCGCCACTCCGCGGCGGAGATGACGAACGGCACGGGATCGAGCCGCCACGGCCGGTCGAGTCCGTCGGGCTCGCCATAGATGTTGTAGGTGATGCCTTGGTCGCGGATGAACCGGCGGCCCGTTTCCCAGCGTCGCTGAAGTTCGGCGACACTCCTGCCGGCAAGATCGGTAACGAGCGCCTCCCAGTGCGGACGCACCGCCCCGGCCGCATCGCGCAGCTCGTCGAACGCGCCCGCCTCGGGCTGATAACCGGCCAGCAGACGCGCGCGCGCCTCCGTCCCGTCGGCGCCGGCGGGCACGGAGTCTGCGGGCAGGGCTGGAGATTCAGACGCCATGGAGGAACGACCCAAGAGTGGAAGCGCCGCCGAGCACACCGCAACCGCGCAGGCGGTGAAGAAAGCTCGGGCCGTTCATGGGCTGCCCGCGAACGACGGGCATGCGGTCCGCCAGGCGGCAGCGGCCGCACACCGGCTTCATCGCCTGTGCCTCGCGCCTCATTCCTTGCGCAGATCGAGCGTGCACGGGAACTCGGGGTCGATCGCGACCGGCCACGGTTTCAGCGTGCCGGGCGTGTGCCCGTGCCGGAAGAAGCGAGCGAGGCGCCGGCTTTCCGCCTCGTAGGCGTTCACAGGAAGCGTCACGTGGTTCCGCCCGCCGGGATGCGCGACGTGGTACGTGCAACCGCCGACCGCGCGATCGTTCCACGTGTCGACCACGTCGAAAACCAGCGGCGTGTGCACTCCGATCGTCGGATGCAGGCACGAGGGCGGCTGCCACGCGCGAAAGCGCACGCCGGCCACGAACTCGCCTTGAGTGCCGGTCGGCTGCAACGGGAGCGCGCGTCCATTGCAGGTCACGACATGGCGGCCGTCGGTGAGGCCGTTGACCTTCACCTGGAGTCGCTCCACCGACGAATCGACGAAACGCACGGTGCCACCCGCGCCGGGTTCTTCGCCGAGCACGTGCCACGGCTCGAGCGCCTGCCGCAACTCGAGGCGGATGTCGCGCACGGCGAAATCGCCGATCGTCGGAAAACGAAACTCCTGGTGCGGCGCGAACCACTCCGGCGCGAACGCATGACCGTGGCGCGCGAGATCGGCGCAGATATCCTCCACGTCGCGCGCGACGAAGTGCGGGAGCATCCATCTGTCATGCAGCTGCGTTCCCCAGCGCACGAGCGGCTTCGCGTACGGCTCATGCCAGAAACGCGCGACGAGTGCGCGCAGGAGCAGTTGTTGCACGAGGCTCATACGTTCGTGCGGCGGCATCTCGAAGGCGCGCAGCTCGAGCAAGCCGAGTCGGCCGGCGCTGCTCTCGGGTGGGTAGAGCTTGTCGATGCAGAACTCCGCGCGGTGCGTGTTTCCCGTCGCATCCACGAGCAGGTGCCGCAGCACGCGGTCGACGAGCCACGGCGGGCAGTCGCCGCTCGCCGGAATCTGGGCGAACGCGAGTTCGAGTTCGCGCACGGCATCGAGTCGCGCCTCGTCGATACGCGGACTCTGGCTCGTCGGCCCGATGAAGAGCCCGCTGAAGAGGAACGACAACGCCGGGTGGTGCTGCCAATACGTGACGAGGCTGCGCAACAGGTCGGGGCGGCGCAGCAGCGGGCTGTCGGCGGGCGTGGCACCGCCGATGAGCAGGTGGTTGCCGCCGCCGGTACCGGTGTGCCGGCCATCGAGCAGGAACTTCTCACTGCCGAGCCGCGACTGGCGTGCGTCCTCGTACACGCCGGTCGTGCGCTCGACGAGCTCCGGCCAGCTCGCGGCCGGGTGTATGTTTACTTCGATCACACCCGGATCCGGGGTGACCTTGATGACATTGAGCCGCGAATCGTGGGGCGGCGGATAACCCTCGAGCGTGACCGGCACGCCGAGCGCGGCGGCGGTCGCCTCGACTGCGGTGATGACAGCGAGGTAGTCCTCGAGCGCGACCGTGGGCGGCAGGAACACATGCAGCCGTCCCTCGCGCGGCTCGACACACAGCGCGGTACGCACGATCCAAGCGGCCGACTCCTGCGCGCCCGGTTCGCGATCCACGCGCCCAAGGTCTGATTCCCGCGCGGTACCGATCGGCACCATCACGCGCGGTCCGCGCACCGCCCCCGCCGTGGTCGCCGCGACGAAACGCTGGCGAGCGGGCAGCGGCGGTCGCGTGGCGAGCGGATCGGTTTCATTCACGTACGGGTAGTCGCCCGCCGCGGTCCACGGCTGGGAATCGAGCGGCAGACGGAAACCGAGCGGCGAATCGCCTGGAATCAGGTACAGCCGCTCGCTGCGCAAAAACCACGGGCCGCTCGCCCACTCCGGCCCCTGCGGTGACCAGCGCCGCTGCAGCGGCAGCACGTGGCCGACGACGTTGTCGAGTCCTCGCTCGAACACGCGGGCCAGGCGCGCGCGCTCCTCGGCATTGGCGAGGTTGGAGTCGAAGGGGTCAACGTTGCTCGGCAGTCGCCGCTCCTTCCAGAGATAGTAGAACGCATCCTCGTAGGCCGGCATGACCCAGCGATCCTCGACGCCAAGTCTCCCGGCGAGCGAACGGATGAAGACATCCGCCAGCTCGGCGGTGTGACCGTAGGCGGTCTTCTCATCGGCGAGCAGGTGCGGGTCCTCCCAGACGGGCTGCCCGTCCTTGCGCCAGTAGGCGGCGAACGCCCAGCGCGGCAACGACTCGCCGGGGTACCACTTGCCCTGACCGTAGTGGAGGAATGAACCCGGCGCGAAACGCTCGCGGAGCCGCCGGATCAGCGCATCGGCGCGAGCCCGCTTGGTGGGACCGAGCGCAGCGTTGTTCCACTCCGCGCCGTCGTAGTCATCGATCGAGACGAAGGTCGGCTCGCCGCCCATCGTGAGGCGCACGTCGCCAGCGGCGAGCGCGGCATCGACCTGGCACCCGAGGGCGTCGATCGCGCGCCATTGCTCCTCGGTGTAGGGCTTGGTGACGCGTGGCGCCTCGTGGATGCGCGTGACCTTCATCTCGAAGTCGAACTCGACCTTGCACTCGTCGAGCCCGCCGTCGATCGGCGCCGCCGACTGCGGATCGGGCGTGGCGGCGAGCGGGATATGGCCCTCGCCGGCGAGCAAGCCGGAGGTGGGGTCGAAGCCGATCCAGCCGGCGCCGGGCAGGTACACTTCGCACCAGGCGTGGAGATCGGTGAAGTCCTTCTCCGCGCCCGAGGGGCCGTCGAGCGACTTCTGGTCGGCGACGAGCTGGATCAGGTAACCGGAGACAAACCGCGCCGCGAAACCAAGGTGCCGCAGGAGTTGGACGAGCAACCACGCCGAGTCCCGACACGACCCGGTGCGCAACGTGAGCGTTTCCTCGGGCGTCTGCACCCCCGGCTCGAGCCGGATGAGGTACTTGATGTCGCGGCAGAGGCGCCGGTTGAGGTCGACGAGGAAATCGATCGTGCGGCAGGCTGCGCGCGGGATGCCGGCGAGATAGGCGGCAAAACGCGGCGAGGCGCCCGCACAGAGGCGGAACGGCGCCAACTCGTGCTCAAGCGCCAGATCGTAGGCGAACGGGAAGTTCTCGGCGGCCGGTTCGAGGAAGAAGTCGAACGGGTTGAACACCGCCATCTCGGCCACGAGATCGACCTCGACCCACAGCTCGCGTGTCCTATCCGGAAAGACGATGCGCGCGAGGTGGTTCGACTGCGGGTCCTGCTGCCAGTTGAGGAAGTGTTTCTCCGGCACCACACGCAGCGAGTAGCCGAGGAGGCGCGTGCGGGTGTGCGGCGCGGGACGGAGGCGTATGATGTGCGGGCCGAGGTTGATCGCGCGGTCGTAGCGGTAGGTCGTGCGATGGTGGAGGGCGACGTGGATGGCCATGAGGCTGGCGTGCGGCGGCGGCGCGCCCGGACAGCCCAGGCGACGACGGTGAGTGATTGGGAGATGAACCCGCTTCATTGCAGGGCGCATGCCAGAGGCGGCGTGCGGACTACGTCGTGCAAAAGCGGTCAACGGGCGGGGTTGGCCTGCGGTCTGCTATTCAATGCGCTCATGACAGCCACAGCCGCGACCCTCACTTCCGCCGGCACTCGCTCGCTCCTCGAGCCCTACGAAGTCGGCTCCTTCTTCGATGAAATGCTCACGCGCGACGGCGTCGTGCGACCGGCCTACGCGAAAGTCCACCAGCACCTCGGCGCGCTCAGCCGCGAGGACTACTACAAGAAACAGACCGCCGTCGACCTGGCCTTCATGCGTAGCGGAGTGACGTTCACCGTCTACAGCGACAACCAAGGCACCGAGCGCATCTTCCCGTTTGATCTGATGCCCCGCGTGATTCCCGCCCGGGAATGGGCCACGCTCGAGGCCGGTCTCACACAGCGCCTGACCGCGCTGAACCTGTTTCTCCACGACATCTACCACGAGCAGCGCATCCTCAAGGAACGGGTGATCCCCGCCCATTACGTGCTCAGCGCGCGGCACTTCCGGCGGGAGTTCATGCACTTCGACGTGCCGAAGGGCGTGTATGTCCACATCTGCGGCACCGATCTGATCCGTGACCACGACGGGCGCTACCTCGTGCTCGAGGACAACCTCCGCTGCCCTTCCGGCGCGAGCTACATGATCGAAAACCGCGCCGCGATGAAACGCGCCTTCCCGGGTCTCTACCAAGCCACGAAGGTGCGCCCGGTGGAGAATTACGCGCAGGAGCTGCTCAATTCGCTCCAGTTCACTGCGCCGCCCGGAATGCGCAGCGACACGCCCAACGTCGTGTTGCTCACGCCGGGCGTGCACAACAGCGCGTATTTCGAGCACACGTTCCTCGCGCGCTCCATGGGCGTGCCGATCGTCGAAGGCCGCGATCTCGTCGTGAAGGACGCGCGCGTGTACATGCGCACCGTCGCCGGACTCGTGCCGGTCGACGTGATCTACCGCCGCATCGACGACGACTTTCTCGACCCTTCCGTGTTCCGCGCCGACTCGCTGCTCGGTGTGCCGGGCCTCGTGCAAGCGTACCGGGCGGGCAACGTCAGCCTCGCCAACACCATCGGCACCGGCATCGCCGACGACAAGGTGATGTACTATTTTGTCCCGCGCATCATCCGCTTCTACCTCGGCGAGGAGCCGATCCTGTCCAACGTCGACACCTTCCTCGCCTCCGAGGAGAAGGACCGCGCCTACATCCTCGACAACCTCCCCAAGCTTGTCGTGAAGAGCGCGAACGAGGCCGGCGGTTACGGCATGCTCATGGGCCCGTGGGCGTCGAAAGCGGAGATCGAGGACTTCCGCGCGAAGATCATCGAGAACCCGCGCAACTTCATCGCGCAGCCACCGATCTCGCTCTCCCGCCATCCCACTTGGTGCGGTGAAGGCTTCGAGGGCCGCCACATCGACCTGCGCCCGTACATCCTCTGCGGCGAGAAGATCAAAGTCACGCCCGGGGGACTCACCCGCGTCGCGCTCCGCAAGGGCTCGCTCGTCGTGAACTCCTCTCAAGGCGGCGGCTCGAAGGACACCTGGGTCCTCCACGGCGACGAATGAGGCCATCTTCGATCTGGGATTTCGATTGCCGATTTCCGCCCGCATCCGCGGCCGAGTCTCGGCCTTCCGTTCCCTGACTTCCTGATTTCCACATCCTCTCCCAATCTGTCCGCCGGCCTCCGTCATCTCGCATTCGTTCCTGAGTCCCTGAGTTCCAGATTCTCCTCCTCCGTTCGACCGTCGGTTCCCAACCCCGCATTCCGCGTTTCGCGATCCGCACTCCGCCATTCATGAAAGCCGCCTCCCTCGCCGCTCCGCCGCGCCGCAAGCTCCCCATGCTCTCTCGCGTCGCCAACTCATTGTATTGGCTGGGCCGTTATTTCGAGCGCGCCGAGAACACCGCGAGGCTCCTCGACGTGAATCTCCAGCTCCTGCTCGATTCCGACAAACTCGACGATGCCGCGCTCGCCGAGCATTGGCAGTCGCTCCTCCAATCGACCGGCGACGCCGCGCTCTACGCCGAGCACAACCCGAGCCTCGACGCCGCCCTGGTGAGCGAGTTCATGACGTTCAACACGGCCAACCCGAACTCGATCCTCTCGTGTATCTTCGCCGCCCGGGAGAACGCCCGCATGATCCGCGATCGCATCTCCCTCGAGATGTGGGAAACCGTCAACGACCTCCACCTCTTCCTGAAAGGCGCAGAGGCGCGCGCTGTCTGGCAGGGCAACCCCGCCGAGTTCTTCGCCCGCATCAAGAACGCCTCCCACCTCTTCCAGGGACTCACCGGCGCCACCTTCCCCCACGACGAAGGCTACAACTTCATCCAGCTCGGCCGCTTCATCGAACGCGCCGACAAGACCATCCGCCTCCTCGACCTCAAATACCACATCCTGCTGCCCAATCCGAACGATGTCGGCGGCGCGATCGACACCGCCCAGTGGCGTGCCGTCCTCCGTTGCGCGAGCGCCCTCGAGGCCTACCGCCGTTTCTACGTCTCGGAAATCCTACCCTGGAAGGTGGCCGAGTTCCTCCTCTTCTCGGAAACGTTTCCGCGCTCCGTCCGCTTCTGCCTCGCGCAGATCGATTTCTACCTCCGCCGCATCAGCGGCACGCCCGTCGGCCAGCACAGCAACGAAGCCGAGCGACTCTGCGGCCGCCTCGTATCGGAACTCAACTACACGTCCATCGACGAGGTCTTCCGCAAGGGCCTCCACGAGTTCCTCGCGCAGATCCTGCCCGTGCTCGACGAGGTGGGCGGCATCATCTTCGCGACCTTCATGACCCATCGCCCGATCGACGAACTCGCCGAGACGCGCCTCCACCAGCAGGAGGAACAGCAGCAGCAGCGGGCTTGCGCCTGAACCCGCGCATTCTGCTTTCCGAAATGGTGAGGCGGGCTTTACGCCCGCCATCAGCGCGACGACCCGCTGGTCGACATAAAGCCCGACCCGCCGCGGAACCACCGTTCCTCCGCCGCGCCTCTCGCGCAGTCATCCTTCCGTTCCCGGCCTTCTGATTCCCACATTCTCCCTCGTCCGCCCCGACTAGACCGAAGACTCCCGCATGCCCGACTCGACGACACCCACCGCCGCCGAGCCCGCGCTCGCCGCAGGCCAGCGCATCCGCGTGCGCCACCTCACCCGGTTCCTCTACCACGGCCCGGTCACCGACAGTTTCAACGAGGTGCGTCTCAAACCGCTCAGCGACGATATGCAGGCATGCGTCGCCTTCGATCTCCGGCTCGATCCCGCGGCCACGCTCCGCGAGTACGACGATTTTCACAAAAACCGCGCGCACTACTTCGACATCGTCGGCGCTCACGCGCAGCTCGACATCGAGGCGATCTCCGTCGTCGAGACCCACGCCGACACCCGCCCGCTGCCGCTTGCGCCGTTCTCCCCCGCCCTGCTCGACGATGCCGCCGTCGGAGTCGAGCACTTCGATTTCCTCGCCGACACCGCCTACGTGCCGCTCGCCGTGCCGCTTCGCCACGAGGTGAAACAGATTCTTGGCGACACCGTTCGCGACCTCTGGGCCGATGCCGTACGCCTCGGCGAGCATGTGCACGACCTCCTCGTGTACACGCCCAACGCCACGAAGGTGAACACCCGAGTGGTTGACGTGCTCGAGTCGCGTCGCGGCGTCTGCCAGGACTACGCACACCTCATGCTCGGGCTGTGCCGCAGCGCCGGCATCCCGGCGCGCTACGTGAGCGGCTATTTCCTCAACCCGATGCGGAAGGAGAGCGACATCGAGGCGTCGCACGCGTGGGTCGAGATCTTCCTGCCCGGCTACGGCTGGCGCGGCTACGACCCCACGCATCGCCGGTTGCCGGGCACGAATTACGTGAAGCTCGCGCGCGGTCGCGACTACGGCGACATCCGCCCGGTGAGCGGCACCTTCCGCGGCCTCGGCACGCGCGAGATGATCGTCGAGGTGCAGGTCCGCGCGGGGTGAGCGAGATCAGGCCGCGCGGGGGCCGCGGGCGCGAAGCCCGCCCCACCACCGGAGCGACGCTCAGCGTTTGTCGTCGAGGTAGATCTCGCCGCCGGCTTGGCGGAACTCGTCAGCCTTGGCCTTGAGTCCGGCGACGACCGCCGCCTCTTCGCCCACGCCCTGCGCCTCGGCGAACTTCCGCACGTCCTCGGTGATCTTCATCGAGCAGAACTGCGGGCCGCACATGGAGCAGAAATGCGCGGTCTTCGCGCTCTCCTGCGGCAGCGTGGCATCGTGGAACTCGCGGGCCTTCTCGGGATCGAGGCCGAGGTTGAACTGGTCCTCCCAGCGGAATTCGAAGCGCGCCTTCGAGAGCGCGTTGTCGCGGTATTGTGCAGCCGGATGCCCCTTCGCGAGGTCGGCGGCATGGGCGGCGATCTTGTAGGCGATCACGCCGGCGCGCACGTCGTCCTTGTTCGGCAGGCCGAGGTGCTCCTTCGGCGTCACGTAGCAGAGCATCGCGCAGCCGTGCCAGCCGATGGTCGCCGCGCCGATGGCGCTGGTGATGTGGTCGTAGCCGGGCGCGATGTCCGTGGTGAGCGGCCCGAGCGTGTAGAATGGCGCCTCGGCGCACCACTCGAGCTGCTTGCGCATGTTCTCCTCGATCATGTGCAGCGGCACGTGACCGGGGCCCTCGTTCATCACCTGCACGTCGCGCTTCCACGCGCGCTGCGTGAGCTCGCCCTGCGTGAGCAACTCGCCGAACTGCGCGTCGTCGTTGGCGTCGGCAATCGAGCCGGGGCGCAGGCCATCGCCGATCGAGAAGGCGACGTCGTACGCCGCCATGATCTCGCAGATCTCGTCCCACTTCGTGTAGAGGAAGTTCTCCTGGTGGTGCGCGAGGCACCATTTGGCCATGATCGAGCCGCCGCGGGAAACGATGCCGGTCATGCGGCGCGCGGTGAGCGGCACGTAGCGCAGCAGCACGCCAGCATGGATCGTGAAGTAGTCGACGCCCTGCTCCGCCTGTTCGACGAGTGTGTCACGGAAAATCTCCCACGTGAGCTCCTCCGGCCGGCCGCCGACCTTCTCGAGCGCCTGGTAGATCGGCACGGTGCCGACGGGGACGGGGCAATTGCGGAGGATCCACTCGCGGGTCTGGTGGATGTTCTTGCCCGTGGAGAGATCCATGAGCGTGTCGCCACCCCACTTCACCGACCAACGCATCTTTTCGACCTCCTCGTCGATCGAGGAGGCGACGGCGCTGTTGCCGATGTTCGTGTTGATCTTCACGAGGAAGTTGCGGCCGATCGCCATCGGCTCCGCCTCGGGGTGATTGATGTTCGCCGGGATGATCGCGCGGCCACGGGCAACCTCGCTGCGCACGAACTCCGGAGTGATCTCGCGCGGAATCGACGCGCCGAAACTCTGGCCGACGTGCTGGCGGAAGAGCGAATTGCGCGGTCCCTGCTCAGTCATCTCCAACAACTCGCGCGCGCTCTGGAGGCGCATGTTCTCGCGGATGGCGACGAACTCCATCTCGGGCGTGACGATGCCGCGGCGAGCGTAGTGCATCTGCGTGACACACGCGCCCGGCTTCGCGCGCAACGTGCGGCGGTCGGCGCGATCGAAGGGTTTGAGCGGATTGCGCTTCCCGTCGCGCTCGGCCTGCTCGCGGTGTTTGGCGGAAAGATAGCCATCGTCGAGAGGTTGCACGACGCGGCCGGCGATCGGCGCCACGTCGCCGCGCTCGGCGATCCACGCCGCGCGCAGGGCCGGCACGCCGCGGGTCGAGTCGCCGTGGAACTCCGGGTCGCCCCATGCGCCGGCGGTATCGTACACGCGCACGGGATCGTTGGGCACCTCGGTGCCGTTGGGCAGGCGCGTCGGCGTGAGTGTGATCTCGCGCATCGGCACGCGCAGGTCGGGACGCGAGCCTTGGAGGTAGACGCGACGGGAGCCCGGAAAAGTCGTGAGCCCGGTGTTGGCGGAGGAGGCGGAGGACATGGTAGCGGCGTGAGTTGCGCTCCGTCTCGCGGTTTGCCGCCGGAAAAACGTTCCCGGGCGGCCGGGCCTGTTTTCCCTTCGGCGCCGACGAGGCGCAGCAGGTTCGAAGGCTCGCGCGGCGGATCGTGCCGCAATCTCAGCCCGGCGCCCCGGGCTCACCTAAACGAGGTGCGCGGAAGCAAGGGCCGATCTCCCGCCTTTTCAACCGCGAAGTGGGCGCGGTGCGGGCCTGCCATCCCCAGCCGCCGTGCACCGCACTACCGGCTCACCCCGTTCCAGCGCTCGTTCCGCCACATCGCGTCTCCCGGCGCCACACCCCGCAACATGTCAACTATTGATTGACATGTAGTTTCGGTGCGTTCGCGGAACGTTGGCGGCTTCTCAAGGAACCAAGAGGAGTGCCTGGTGGAGAAACGCGGCGTGTGCACCGCACGGCCCACTCGTGCAATTGGCGCCACGGCCAGGCGCAAACCTTCAGACCGGCGAGCCGTCATCCTCGTCCAGCGATTGGGCGGGACGGTCGGAATTTTTCTCCGGGGCCGAAGGCTCCGCGGGCGCGGGCTTCGCCGCGGGTTGTTCCACGGCGGCGGGCGGGCGCAGCCGTGCCAGCTCGCGACGCGCAAGATCGTACTCGATGAAGCCGACAATCCCCGACTGCACGCAGTTCTCGAACTCGCGCGTGGCCGCGGCCGTGTCGCCGGTGGCGAGCGCGAGTTCACCAAGCGTGAAGTACGCCTCGCACTGCTGCTCGGTGGTGCGCAGATCGGAGGAGTCGCGCGCGGAGGCGAGCAGCACGGCGCGATCTATCTCGCCGAGCAGGTGCCGGTGGATCGCCGCCGGCCAGGCTTCGGACTTGAGGCGGTTCTGCTCGAGCCAAGCCCGATCCGGCGCTCCGCGGCGGAGTCCCGCAAGATAGCCGAAGATCACATCGTAGGGGAGATTGTCGTCGTCCGCTTTGACCGCGCGGAAGAGTTGCTCCGCCTCGGCGAAACGCCCCTGCCCGAAATGGTGCACGCCGAGCGTGGTGCGCAGGTATTCGTCCTCCGGAGCCGACTTCGCCACTTGCGCGAACACCGTGTCGGCATCCGCCAAGCGGCCCATCTTCGAAAGTATGCCCGCGCGGTCGATCTGCCACGGCATCATGCTGGGCTTGAGCTTGAGTGCGGCGTCGAGGTCCTCGAGCGCCGCTTCGTAGCGGCCGGCGTTGCTGCTGACGATCGCACGGAGCCGCAGGTGCTGCGCTCGCAGGGCGAGGTTGCCGTCGGCCGCCTCGATCCAGAGAGACTCGCGCGCGAACTCGCGCACGGCGTGGTCGGCGAGCAGCGGATGGATCGCGGGATCCATGCCCGCAAGGATCTCGCCCGGCTGCTCCTGCGGCCGGGTGAGCTGGAAGCCGGGCATGCGCCCCTCCTCGATCCGCGCGAGGATCGGGGCCGCCTCCGTCGCGGGCAGGACGAGGGGCAGGCATTCGCGGACAAACTCCAGATCGGCCGGCGCCATGAACGCCAGCCCTCGGCGCGCGGCGACCGCCCGGCCGGCGATCATCGCGAGTTCGCCGAGTCCGAGCTTCTTGGCGACGGCGGCAAACTGCGCGAGTTCGCGTTGTTCGATCGCACGGTCCTCGTCGCTGACGCGGGCCCACAGCCGGCCGAACTCCGCCGCTGCCGCCTGGTCCTCGGTATAGCGCACGGCGGCCACGGGATTCGCGCGACGCAATTGCTCGAGCTCGTTGAGGACACGCGCCCGCACCTGCGGCAGCAGCGCGATCGGCACGCGGTCGTCCTCGGGCATGGAGCCCGGCTTGAATCCGGCGCGGCTCTGCAGGAGCGCTTCGAGCGCGAAGCCGTCGGCCGGCCAAGCGACGACCATCCGCGCGAGGCCTTTCTCGCGGGCGCGCCGGCTTTGGCCCCAGGCCTTCTCAGCGGCGGCGAGTTCGTCGAGTCGGCGAAACGCCGTGAAATGCGTGCGCGCCTGCTGCGTGAACCAGAAGAACCGCTCCTGCACGTTCAGCGGCAACGTCTGCACGCCGACCGTGAGCACCATCGAGGCGCGAAAGAACTCGCCTGCTTCCATCAGCAGGCTGGCGTGCAGCATCAACAGGCTCGAATCACGTGCGTCGAATTCGAACCACGCGGTCCAGAAATGCGGATTGCGCACGGTGAGCCGGTCGACCTCACCGACCGTGAGCCGCTCGCGATTCTCGCGTTTGAGCGTCGCGAGCGCCTCCACGATGTCGCGCCGCAACGCGGCCACGCCGGGCGCCTGTTCCGCGGGCAGGTTCGCGTACACGCCCAGGATGTCCTCGACCTCGCGGCGCCCCTCGGCGCGCGCGTCGCGCATGGTGTTGCGAAACGCCTCCGCGGCCTCGGCCACGGCCGGCGCTTTCGCCGACGGTGCCTTCGTCGCAGGAGCAACGCAGCCTGCCTCGAGCAACGCAACGAGCAGGGCGGCCAACAGCGCCCGCGGGACGGAGGTTCGGCGTCGTGTCATGGCTGGATGGGGGCGACAGCTGGCGGCGCTTGGATCCGGCACGGCAGCATCGCCGCGTCCTGCATGCCGTGGATGATCTTCTTGTCCGGCGGGCAGAAGGTCGCGAGCGCGCCGCCGAGGCGAGTCTTGCCGCCGACCACGAAATAGTACGGGCACAACCGCAGCCGCCCCTCGTGCTCGTGGGCGACGCCCTGTTCGTCGTAGAGCGGGTGCTTTTCGCGGCGCGGTTTGCGGTAACGCTGAAGGAGATGGAGGTGCGTCGTCGCGCGGCCGAGCGCGGACTCGAGCGCCGCCTGCCATTCCTCGCGGGAGCAGTCGCTGCCGAGCGCGACGCTGCGCGCGCCCCACGCGGTCTCGTCGTAGCCGGAGATCTTGATGATGAGGTCGCGTTCCTTCTGCGAAGCCGCGGCGAGCTGGCGCCAGTCGTAGATCGCGCGCCCGCCGACGTGCGGCGCGTCGAGCACGGCGCTCGGCGGGAGCGGAGCGGGATCGATCGCCCACGACTCCGGAATCAGGTGACGCAACGTGCGCAGCGCGCCGCGGGACAGGCTTTCCGCCCAATAATCCTGGAGCAGATGGTGGTGGAAAAGCGCGAGGGAGAGTTTCTCCTCCTGGAACGGCCGCAGCGGCGGCGCGATCGCGACTTCGCCGGCCGCCCACGCCTCGAGCAGGTGTTGCGCGCAGGCGACGTTGGGCAGGTCGAAGAGCTCGAAGAACCGGTAGGCGATGTCGATGCGCTCGGGAGTGCCTTCGACATCGAAGTAGACGGCGCCGCCGAGCGGAAACACGCCTTCCGGGCGCAGACAGAAAACGCGGCGGCCCTTGTGCTGGAGCTGCGCGGCGAGCCACTCCATCTCGGGCCGGTAGGTGGCTGCCTCCTCGCTCACCACGAGGGCGATCGTGGGGTTGACCTTGTCCGGCGCGAGCGCCGCGAGGGCGGCGTAGAAGCCGTCGATCATCGCGTCGCCGTCGCCGAGCACGCCGCCGGCGGGCGCGTAGAGGCGGTTGAGGAACGCCGTCAGGCCGATGCCGCCGGGGACCGAGTCGAGCTCGGTGAGGGCCCAGCCATGCTCGGTGAGCAGGAGGTCGGGCCGGAGCACCGGCGGCAACGCGCCGCGCTGGCGGGCCTCGCGCGCATGGGCGAGCAGGCCCGGCGGTTTGCCGCGGTCGAGGTATTCGGCGACCCACGGCGCGAGCAGCGGCTTGTTGCGCAGGAGGTTCTTCCCGGAATGGGAGCGCAGGTAGAGATTCTCCAGCGCCTGATGGAACTCGAGGCACGCCTGCCCGATCTGCTCCAGCTCGGCCGCCTGCGCCGGGGTGAGCGGCCAGGCCGAGGGGGAGAGCCGCCAAGTCTTCGCCTCGAAGAGCGGCTGCGCCTCGAGCGCGGAGCGGATGGCGGCGTGCGGGAGCATGGCGGAGATTGCGGATTTCGGAATGCGGATTGCGGAATGGAGTCTGGGAATCCTCAGCTGCGGTCGCGAAGAGGACGCTTCATCGCCGGTGGTGCAGGTTCGTGCCGGCCAATCCGCATTCGGCAATCCGCGTTCGGCAACTCATCCTAGTCCTCCACCTTGATGTCCTTGTTTCGGTGACGGGGCGAGCCGGCGCGGAGCCAGCCGTTGATGAAGCGGTCGAGGTCGCCGTCGAGCACGGCGGCGACGTTGCTCGTCTCCACCCCGGTGCGGAGGTCCTTGACCATCTGATACGGCTGGAGGACGTAGCTGCGGATCTGGCTGCCCCAGCCGATCTCGCCCTTCTCGCCGTAGAAGCGCTCCATCTCGCTGCGCTGCTCGTCGAGTTTCTTCTCGTAGAGGCGCGCCTTGAGGACGCTCATCGCGCTGGCGCGGTTCTTGATCTGCGAACGTTCGTTCTGGCAGACCACTACGAGGCCGGTCGGCAAGTGAGTGATGCGCACGGCGGAGTCGGTGGTGTTGACGCCTTGGCCGCCCTTGCCGGAGGAGCGGTAGACGTCGACGCGGATGTCGCTTTCGGGGACCTCGATGTTGATGTCCTCGTTGATCTCGGCAATCACGTCGACTGCGCAGAAGGAGGTGTGGCGGCGTTTGTTGGCGTCGAACGGGCTGATGCGCACGAGGCGGTGGACGCCGCGCTCGGCCTTGGCGTAGCCGTAGGCGTTCTCACCCTTGATGAGCATCGTGGCCTTCGTGATACCCGCCTGGTCGCCGGCCTGCACGTCCTGCAGCTCGACGGTGAAACCGCGGCGCTCGGCCCAGCGGTTGTACATGCGGAAGAGCATGTCGGCCCAGTCGTTGGACTCGGTGCCGCCGGCGCCGGACTGGATGGAGAAGATGGCGTTGTTCTTGTCGAACTGCCCGGTGAGGAACGACGAGATCTCGAGCTCGTCGAGCTCGGCCACCATGGAAGAAACCGTGGTCTCCAGCTCATGCTCGTACATCTCGCGCTCGCCGGCCGATGCCGCCTCGATGAGCTCCACCATCACTCCGATGTCGTCGACCTTCTTCTGGAAGGCGACCACGGGAAGCACGGACTTCTTCAGGCCGTTGAGTTTGGCGATGTGCGCCTGCGCGCGTTCCTGGCTGTCCCAGAACGTCGGGGCGCCCATCTGCCCTTCCAACGCCTCGATCTCACGCTGCTTTTGTTCGCAGTTAAAGAAACCTCCACAGATGGCCGGCGCGCTTCTTGATATTTTCGATGTGCGAGAAGGTTTCGGGAGCGATCATGGGCAAAGGCGCGAGGACATGCACGCACCCCGACCCGCGCAACCGTGAAGTGCGGCGGCAACGCACCCGGCGCGAGCGAGCGCCGTCCGGTGTTCTTGACGCCGCAGGGCGCGCTGGCATCACCGTCGCCCGGAACCCGCGGCGCCGTCCGTGCCGTGCGCCGTTCCCCGCTTGCCGCCATGGCCCCCTCCCCTCGCTCGCTTTCCCTTCTGCTCGCCGCCGCGCTCGCGGCCGCCGGCTTGGTCCTTACAGCGCCCGGTTGCCGCAAACTCGACCCGCCGAGCGCCGCGGCCCGCAAGAGCCGGCAGCCCGCGGCCGACCCGCGCGCGTTCCTCAATTATTACCAACCGACGCCCATCGGCGCACCGATGGTGCCGAACACCGGCCCGTGGGTCGCCCACGTCATCCCCGTCGATCTCGATCGCGACGGCCTGCTCGATGTCCTCGCCTGCGAGGCGAAGGACAACAAGGTCGTCTGGATCCGCCAGGTCAGCCGCGGCAAGTTCGAGGAGACCGTGCTCGACTCCACGAGCATCGCGCCCGTCCACGTCGAACCCGCAGACCTCGATGGCGACGGCGATCTCGACCTCATGGTGTCGGTGATGGGCTACGTTTTCCCCAACAACGACAAGATCGGCGAAGTCGTTCTCCTGGAAAACGACGGACACCAGCGCTTCACCCGCCGCGTCATCCTCGCGAACACCTCGCGCGTGACCGACATCCGCGCCGCCGATTTCGACGAAGACGGCCAACTCGATCTCGCCGTCGGCCAGTTCGGCTACGACCAAGGCGAGGTGCGCTGGATGCGCCGCACCGGCCCATGGACCTTCGAGAGCGAAATCCTCATCGACCTCTCCGGCGACATCAACGTGTGCGTGGCCGACTTCAACGGCGACGGCCATCAGGACATCGCCGCGCTCATCTCCCAGCAATGGGAAGAGATCTACGTTTTCCTCGGCGACGGGAAAGGCCGCTTCACGCGCCGCAAGATCTGGGGCTCGACCAACGAGGACTACGGCAGCAGCGGCATCAGCATCGCCGACGTCAACGGCGACAGCCGGCCCGACATCCTCTATTCGAACGGCGACGGGTTCGGCCCCGCCGCCACGCCCGGCCCGCGCCCGTGGCACGGCGTGCAGTGGCTCGAGAACACCGGCGCGGGCAACTTCGCCTACCACCGCATCGGCGACCTGCCCGGCGCGTACAGCCCCGTCGGCGTCGATGTCGATCACGACGGCCGCATGGACATCGTCGCCGTCGCCGCTTACGCCGACTGGGACAAGATCAACCCGCTCGTGGCCTCCCTCGTGTGGTTCCGCAATGAGGGCAACCAGCGCTTCACCAAACGCGTGCTCGCCAGCGAACCCAAGGACCTCCTCACACTCGGCGTCGGCGATTTCGACGGCACCGGCGAACCAGTGTTCGTCACCGGCGGCTTCCCCGTGTATCCGCCGTATGAGCGCATCGCCCGCGTCACCCTCTGGAGGAAAACACCATGAACCGCCGCACGCTCGCCCTCGGTTCGGTCGCCCTCCTCCTGCTCGGAGGAGGGGTCGGCGGTTATTACTGGCATCGTGCGGAACAGCAGGCGCTCGTCTTCGCCTCGGCCGTGCCGGTCGTGCCCGATATCTCCAACTGGCCCGAGCCCTTCCGCCGCCGCATCGAAGCCGCCGAACGCCGGCTCGCGACCGCGCCGCTCGAAGCGCTCGCCGAGCTCAGCCGACTCTACCACGCCAACGGCTTCTTCGCCGAAGCCGCGCAATGCTACGCCGGGCTCGAGCAACTCCAGCCCGACGAGGCGCGTTGGCCCCACCTCCACGCCACGATCCTCTCCGGCTACGGCGACAACGAGCCCGCGCTGCTTCTCTGGCAGCGGGCCGTGAAACTCGCTCCCGACTACGTACCCGCCCGCCTGCGACTCGGCGACGTGCACCTCAAGCTCAGCAACCGCCCCGCCGCCGCCGAGGTCTATCGCGCGATCCTCGCCGATCACCCGCAGGAATCCTACGCCCAGCTCGGCCTCGCCCGCTGCGAGTACGAGGCCGGCAACTGGGAAAAAGCCCGCCAGCTCCTCGAACCGCTCGTCGCCCAGACCAATTATCTCCTCGGCTACGACCTCATCGTCACCGTGTACGAACAGCTCGGCCGCCAAGCCGACGCCACCGCCATCCGCTCCCGCGTCCGCGAGTCCGGAGCGTATCGCGATCCCACCGACCCGTGGGTCGACGATCTCGCCGACGATTGTTACGACGTCTACCGCCTCTCGCTCGCTTCCGGCGCAGCCCAACGCAACAGCAACTTCGCCCTCGCCTACCGCCGGATCGAGCAGGCGCTCGCCCTCGCGCCCGAGCAGGCCACGCTGCACTTCCAGCTCGGAAACTTGAACAAGAACACCAAGGCGTTCTCCAAGGCCCGGCAGAACTACGAGCGCGCCGCCGAACTCAAGCCCGACTTTCCCGACGCGTGGATCGAGCTCTCCATCGCCAGCGAGACGCTCGGCGACCGCGCCGCCGGCGACCGTGCGATGATCGAGGGACTCAAGCGCTGCCCGGCCTCCCCCGGCATGCTGCTGCTCAACGCCCGCCGCCTCGTGCGCGAGCAACGGCTCGAAGAATCCATCCCGCTCTTCCAAGAGTCGATCCGCCTCCGCCCCAACGAAGCCGACGCCTACCTCCTCCTCGCGACCGTGCTGGTGCGGCTTAGCCGCACCGACCAAGCGATGGAGTATGTCGATGGCGCCCTGCGGGCCGAGCCCGACCACCCCGGCGCGCTCAATATCCGCACTTTCCACGCGATCGTGAACGAGGACGAAGCCACGGCCCGCGACTGGATCCGCCGCCTCGAAAACCAGCCGCGCGTCCGCCGTCAGGAGATCGACCGCATGCACGCCGCCTACCGCGAACGTTTCGGCCACGACTACCGCTGAAGCGTGGTCGCGTAGTCAGGCCGCAAACTCCACGGAGCATTCAGCGAACGCGGTGCGGTGGCTGCGTCGCGGCACGATTCCGCTGGATCACCGCTCGCGACAGCGGCAATCCCTCGGCCCGACGCTCGTCAGCGCCTCGAATCGAACGGCCCGCGCCGATCCTCAGCGCCCCGTGTGGCCGAAGCCGCCGGCGCCGCGCGCGGTCTCGTCGAGCGTCTCGACTTCCTCGGCGGCGCACATCACGACCGGGTACACGCCCATCTGGGCGATGCGTTCACCCTGTTTGAAACCGAAGGACTCCTTCCCGAAATTCATCAGGATCACGCCCACCTCGCCGCGGTAGTCGGCGTCGACCGTGCCGGGCGAGTTGAGCACCATCACGCCGTGCTTGAGCGCGAGTCCGCTGCGGCTGCGCACCTGCACCTCGTATCCGGGCGGCACCGCCACGGAGAGCCCGGTTTTCACGAGCAACCGCTCGCCGGGCGCGATCACGCCATCCATGTCGGCGTAGACGTCGAAACAGCTCGCGTGCTCGGTCGTGCGCACGGGGAGTTTGGCGGTGAGGGTGAGGCGTTTGATGCGGAGTTGCACGGTGGGAGTCGGTGAAAGTTTCCCGAGTGTGGGCGAGCTCGCGCGCCGCGGGCAATGCCGGTTTGCGAAGAGAGGCGACGCCGCGCGTGGTCCGGTCACAAAAAAGGCGCGCCGTGAAGCGCGCCTGGAATCTCCGAAAATTCGCCGCTCAGGGCTCGCTGACCGACTGGTCGTAGAACTTCACGATGTCGCGGTAGCCGTCGCCTTCCATGAAGGCCATCGCGGCGCGCGGGTGTTGGTTCAAGTAGCCCGTGAGCATGTACGGGATCGCGAAGCCCCAGCGCAGTTCCTCGCGCATCGGCTCGACGTGTTTCTGCAACGCATCGAGCACCGGGCGCATCTTGAACTTCGGGTTGTGCAGGAAACTCAGCGCGAGCTCCATCGGGCAGTTGCCCGCGCCGCGGCCGAGCCCGCCGATGCTGGCGTCGACGTAGTTCGCGCCGAGCACGATCGCCTCGATGGTGTTGGCGAACGCGAGCTGGAGATTGTTATGTGTGTGGATGCCGATCTCCTTGCCCGCGGGCTTGGTGAACTTCGCGAAGCGGTTGTAGAGGTCGCGGATCTGCTCGCTGTAGAGCGTGCCGAAACTGTCGACCACGTAGAGCGCCTTCACCGGCGACTGCACGATCACCTCGAGCGCGCTATCGAGCTCGCTCTCCGGCACGGTCGAGACGGCCATGATGTTGAGGCAGGTCTCGTAGCCCTTGTCGGTGGCGTCCTTCACGATCTCCAGCGCGGCCGGGATCTGGTGGATGTAGGTAGCAACCCGGTACATATCGACCATGCTCTTGTCGCGGGGGAGGATGTCGTTCTTGTAGTCGGTGCGCTCGGCATCGGCCATGACCGAGACCTTCGTGCCGGTCTTCTGGTCGCCGACGACGCGGCGGATGTCGTCCTCCGAGCAGCATTTCCACACGCCGAATTTGTCCTTGGGGTACATGCTCGCCATGCCCTTGTAGCCGATCTCGAAGTAGTCGATGCCGGCCGCGACGTCGGCCTGGTAGATGGCCTGCACGAACTCGAGCGGGAAGTTGTGGTCGTTCATCAGGCCGCCGTCGCGCACGGTGCAGTCGAGCACCTTGAGCTCGGGACGGAACGAGACCCAGCCTTTCGTGCCGGTGGGAATGGGAGCGGAGTTTTGCGACATGATTTCGAGAGTGAGCGAGAAGTCGTGCCGCCAACGTTCCGGACACGCAAGCACCGAGGCTGGTGCGGACGCGCCCAAATCGCCGCGAAGCTCGTCAACACCCCGCCGGCCACTACAACTCCCGCGATGAACCGGACGGACCGACTCATGGCGATCGTTCTCTATCTGCAGAGCCGCCGGCTCGTGCGCGCCGAGGACCTCGCGGAAAACTTCGCCGTGAGCTTGCGCACGATCTACCGCGACATCGCCGCACTGGGCGAAGCCGGCGTGCCGATCTCGGCTGAGGCCGGCGTGGGCTACAGTCTCGTGAAGGGTTATCACCTGCCCCCGGTGTCGTTCACGGGCGAGGAGGCGGCGGCGCTTTTCGTGGGCGGAGAACTGGTGAAACGTTTCGCTGACGCCTCGCTGCGCGGTCCGGCCGGCTCGGCGCTGCTCAAGATCCGCTCGGTGCTGCCCGCGGATCGGCAGGAGGAGATCACCCGCCTCGAGCGCGCCACCGTCATCGCGAGCCCGGGCCGCCCGGCTCCGGGCTTGAACGGCGACGTGCTGCGACCGATCCAGCAGGCGCTCGTCGCACGACGGGTACTGCGCATGGATTATCGCGCACGCGACCGAAGCGAAGACACCGCCCGCGAGGTGGAGCCCATGGGCGTCGTCTTCGGCGGCGGCGCCTGGTACCTCGTCGCCTGGTGCCGCCTGCGCGGTGCGGTGCGACATTTCCGGCTCGACCGCATCCGGAAACTGGAGCTCGGCACGGAGCGTTTCGCCACCCGAGGCGAGTTCGACCTGCAACGCCACCTGGCCGAGATCGAGGCATCCTCGCCGCGCATCGAGGTGCGCCTGCGCGTCACGCCGCCGGCACTCGAACGCGTACGCGCGGAGAGTTACTGCGAAGTCTCCGACGAAAAGCCCGACGCCGGCCGCGTCGCCGTGCGGCTGCACACCTACTCGCTCGAATGGTGCGCGCGCTGGGTCCTCTCGTTCGGTGCGGAAGCCGAGGCGCTCGCGCCCGCCACGCTGCGGGAAAAGGTGCGCGCGCTCGCCCGCGAGGCGTTGCGCAATCATGACTGACGTCCGGCGGAGGTCGGCTACGCTCCGTGCCCCCGGCTCCTGACACGACGTTGTCAGCAGCCGGCGCTAAAGTGCCCCGACCTCATCAACCGGAACCTCAACACCAACGACCATGATCAACGTCACCGAGATCGCCTTCACCGGCTACCCCGTCACCGATATGCCCCGAGCCCGAGCCTTCTACGAGGGCGTGCTCGGCCTGAAACCCGCCACCGTGTTCGACCACGAGGGCAAACAGTGGGTCGAGTACGAGATCGCCGGCGCGACCCTCGGCGTGACCAACATGGCGCCCGAGTGGAAACCCTCGTCCGCCGGCCCGAGCGTCGCGCTCGAAGTCGCCGATTTCGACGCCGCGGTGGCCGCGCTCCGCCAAGCCGGAGTGAAGTTCTGCGTTGAGCCGATGGACAGCTCCGTGTGCCACATGGCCGTCGTCAACGATCCGGACGGCAACAGCATCTGCATCCATCACCGCGATCACAAGGGCTGAGCCGCCCGACGCGCCACCGCCCGGGTGCGCGGGCGGACGCCACTTGAGGCCATGTCAACCAATGGTTGACATGGTTTTTTTGCGCCCTCGTGAACCGCCAGACAAGAGGTACGCGAGCGCATTCCCGATTAGACTGCTCGGTCTCCGCCGGAGAGGCCGATGCCGCGGCGCGCGAAGTCCGCCGAAGCTCCGATCCTCGGCTCTCCCGGCCGACCGTCTCCGCCGCGGCCGACGCTCGGCGCCGCTGGCGGCTGGAACAGCCTCTTTTTGCGACGCGGAGCCGGGCCAGTCCCGCCACGCAGCGCACAGGTCCCATCAGCATCGGCCATCCGTCAGCAGATCCGTCCATCGGGCCAGGCGCTCGAGTAGGCGGCGAGGACGCGCTCGATGAACGCATCCGATTCCGGTGGCAGGTGCCGGCGGGCGGGATCGGCGTCGAACCAGGCAAGCGTGCGCCGAATGCCGTCGCGATAGGCGGTGCGCGGCTGGAAATCCGGCACGGCACGGCGCAGCTTGGCGTTGTCGAAGACGGCGGTGTGCGACTTGTCGCCGAGCAACGTGCCTTCGAGTTCCGGTTTCCACGCCACGAGCAACTCCGACGCGATGTGGACAAGCTGCGGCGCGGGCACGCCAGCCGCGGCGGCGGTCTGGGTGTAGAGTTCGTCCCAGGTGAGAGCCTCGTCCGAGGTGATCTGGAAATCCTCCCCCAGCGCGGCGGGATTCCCCAACAGCCCGAGCAGGCCGCACGCGAAGTCCTCCACGTGCGTGATCGTCCACGGGCTCGTGCCGTCGCCGGGCACGATCACCGGTCGCCCGCGGCGCATCCGATCGACCGTGGTGAAATCGAGCCAGCCGCCGATCGGCAGCGGGATCACGGTGTCGTAGGTGAGCGAGGGGCGCACGATGGTGTAGGGCACGCTCGCCGCGCTGGCGCGGCGCAGCACCTGTTCGCAGGCGATCTTGTTGCGCGAATACAGCCAGCGCGGGTTCTCCAGCGGCGTGCGCTCGGTCGTGGGCGCGAACACCCGCGGTTTCGCGTACGCGGAGGCGGAGCTGATGAACACATATTGGCCACAGCGGCCCGCGAAGAGGCGGAGGTCGCGTTCGATCTGCGCCGGCTCGTAGGCGATGAACTGCACCACGGCATCGAAGCGGTGCGGCGCGAGGGCCGCCGCGGCGGCCGCGGCGTCGTGGATGTCGCAGGGCAGATCCCGAGCGCCCGCGATGCCCGGCCGCTCGGGCCGGTGCAGCAGCCACAGCTCGTGCCCGAGCTCGAGCGCGAGCCGACTGCAGGCGGTGCTGATGTTGCCGGTGCCGCCGACGAAGAGAAGTTTCATGGCTGGGCGAAGGTGTGCGCGAGTCGGACGCTGGCGAGTCATGGCGCGCAATCTCCGGCGGGCAAGCCGCGGGCCGATGCGGCACCGTGTCCAACAGCCACTCGATGCACCGGGTGGTGTGTGACGTTTCGGGAAATTTCCGGCTCACGCTCTTCCGCATCGACAATACACCGCCGCGCGTCCGGAATCACCGCAGTGAACCGACGCATCCTGCTCCTGTCGTCCGAGCACACCGGCCACGGTCACAAAAGCATCGCACAGTCGCTAACGAGCTACCTAAATGAGCTCGACGCCACGGTGGACGTGCGCACGGCCAACGCGTTCGAGTTCTTTCCGCTCGTCGGCTCGATGGTGGAGAAGTCCTACATCCCGCTGATCACGCACGCGCCGTGTCTCTGGGGATTGTTCTTCGCGTGGAGCCATCGTTTTCCGCGAGTGCTCAACTGGTTCTCGAAACAGAGCATGGAGTCGCGGTTCATCGCGCTGGTGCGGGACTATCGGCCGGACCTGATCGTGAGCGTCCACCCCGGCTTCGTGGGTTGCGCGCTCGACCTGCTCGAGAAACACGAGCTGCGGATTCCGTTCGTCTCATTGATCGCCGATCTGGTCACGTTCTCGTCGCTCTGGGTCGACAAACGCAGCTACCGCACGATCAGCCCGACCGAAGAGGCCACGCGAAAACTGCTCGCGCTGGGCATCCCGGCGGAAGCAGCGCCGGAGCTCGGGTTTCCGATCCGCCAACGCTTCGAAACGCCGCCGGAAGTATTCGCGCAGCGGATCGAGCGCCGCCAAGCCGGCGCCCCGCTGGGCATCCTCGTTTTCGCCAACGCCTTTCCGAAAAGTCGCACGCGCGCCCTCGTCCGCACGCTGCTCGGCATCGAAGGATCCCGCATCACGGTCATCACCGGCCGCGATGATCGGCTGAAGGACTCGCTCGCCAGCGCGTTCCCGGGACTGCTCGCCACGCGCGTCCGCCTGCCGGGCTACGTGACCGATATGGAGCGCCACATGGCGGAGAACGATCTGCTCATCACACGGGCCGGTCCGAACACGTTGCTCGAGTCGGTGAGCTGCGGCCTGCCGCTCATCATCACGGGCCACGTGCCCGGACAGGAAGCGGGCAACCCTGGCTGGATCGAACGCCGCGGGCTCGGCATCACCTGCCGGAAAATTCCCGCGCTAACCGGCGCGATCGCCGAGTTGCTGGGCGACAACTCGCGCCGCTGGCTCGAAATCGCCGAGCGGCAGCGCGCGTACGCCAAGCGCGTCGCGGGCCGCGACACCGCGGCCTACCTCCTGCAACTGCTCGCGGGAAACAACGCGCCGCGCGGGTGAAGACGGTCGGGCGCCGCGCGCTGACCTCACGCCACGAATCGGACTGGCAGGCGTGAAGCCGCCCCACCGTTCGGAAGGAACGCGGAACACGCTGGTGTGGCACAAGATCCCGGCGCCCTACTCCTCGTCTTCGACCGCGACCTTGGCGAAAACCACATCGGGTTCCGGCACCGCCGCTTCCGCGCGCCGATCGCGGAGGTACCGCACGGCGCGACTGAGAAGATCGTGCCGCATGATCGCGAGATAGAGCACCCACGAGAACGCCAGCGCACAGATCACATCGATGATCGAATGTTGTTTCACCAGCACCGTCGAGGCGATGATCACGATGTTCAGCGCGAGGTTCGCGACTTGGAACCCGCGGCGACCGGAGAGCCACTGGTCGCGTTTCAACGCGAGGTACACCGCCATCGAGTCGATCACATGCATGCTCGGGTTCGAGTTCGTCGGCGTGTCCACGCGATACAGCCAGCGGATCAGGTCGTGGTGCCAGCCCTCGCCCAAGCTTGCCAGCGCCGGCCGCAGGTTCTGGCCGTTCGGGAAGACGAGGTAGATCCCGTAGCTCACACCCATGCCGATGTAGAGGAACAGCATGAGTTGCACGAAACCCTTGGGATTGGCGAAGCCGAGATAGACGATGGCCCCGGCGATCTGCAGGTACCAGAACAGGTACGGGTAGATGGCGAGCGGCACGAACGGGATGTGATCATCCACCGGCAGGTACATGATGTACTTCGCGACCGGCACAGCCTGCTCCACATACTGGAAGCCCCAGAAGTACAGCGGGTAGATCAGCAGGATGAGCAGGTGGCGAAACCGGCGAAAAAAGCTGGGGGTCGGTTCGGCCATCGTTGTCTGTCACCGATTCGTAACAGAGGCGTTTTGTTCCCGACAACCTCCGTTTCCGCGTTTCTCTCACAACCCGCCCGGAAAAAAACACCCCGCGGAGTTCTTCCGCGGGGTGTGGAGGGGAGATGGCCGGCGCAGGGCCGGATCGTGGCGAAGCGATCAACCGTCCGCGCGGGCGGCGGCGTCGGCTTCGACCTGTTGGCGGAGCTCCTCGAGGGCGGCCTTCGTCGCCTTCTTCACCTCGGCGAGAACTTTCGCGTTCTTCACCTTCGCCTGGCCGAAGAGGTAGAACTTGATCTTCGGCTCGGTGCCGGAGCCGCGCACGGCGTAGTTGAAGCCGTTGGCGAGCGTCACGATGTAGAGGTCCTGCGCGGGGATCAGTTCGCCGTCGGCGTCCTTGATCTTCTCGCGGCCGAAATCGCGGAACTTCGTAACCTTCACCTTGCCGAAGGCCTTCGGCGGCGACTTGCGGTACGACGCGAGGATCTTGGCGATCTTCGCGGCACCGGCGGCGCCCTCGTAGTAGATGTTGCCGACGGTCTCGGTGTAGAAACCGAACTTCAGGTAGATGCCGTCGAGGTACTCGGTGATGCTCTTGCCGGCCTTCTTCGCCGCGGCGGCGAGTTCGCAGAAGATCAGGCAGGCGGTGTTGCCGTCCTTGTCGCGCACGGTGTCGGTCGGGAGATAGCCGTAGCTCTCCTCGCCGCCGAAGACGTAGAGCGTGCTGTATTCAAGAAGCAGTTCGGCGCGGATCTCGGGCGAGGTGGCGTCGTAGTCGAGCGCGACGCCCTCCACCTCGAACAGCTTCGCCTTCATCTCGGCCTCGTAGCCGGCGATCTTGGCGCCGATCCACTTGAAGCCGGTGAGCGTGTTGATGACCTTCAGGCCGTGGGCGTGGCCGATGGCGTCCTGCAGCTGCGAGGTGACGAACGTCTTGATGAGCGCAGCGCGTTTCGTGCCCTTCTTCGGGATGATGCCGAGCTTCTTCATCGCGGAGATGCGGTACTCGGCGAGCAACGCGCCGATCTGGTTGCCGGTGAGCAGCACCATCTCGCCCTTCGCATCGCGCACGGCGACGCCCATGCGGTCGCAATCCGGGTCGGTCGCGAGCACGACATCGGCATTCGTCTTCTTCGCGAGCTCGACGGCCATCGCGAGCGTGGGCGCGTTTTCCGGATTCGGCGACTTCACGGTCGGGAAACGCCCGTCGAACTCGAGCTGCTCCTTCACCGCGGTCGCCTTCACGCCGAAACGTTTCAACAACGGCAGTGTCGCCACGGCGCCGGTACCGTGAACATTGGTGAACACGACCTTGAGCTTGGATCCTTCGAAGACCTCCGGGTCGATCACCGCGGCGGCGGCGGCCTCGAGGTAGGCCTTGTCCGCGGCGGCGCCGAGGGTGGTCACGGCGTCGAGCTTCTTGGCGAAGAACTTCGCCACCTCGTCCCACGCGACCTGATCGACCTGCGCGATGATGCCCTTGTCGTGCGGCGGGACGACCTGGCCGCCGTCGGAGAAGTAGACCTTGTAGCCGTTGTCGTGCGGCGGGTTGTGGCTGGCGGTGATGACGATGCCCGCCGAGGCCTTCAGGTAACGCACGGAGAAGCTCAGCTGCGGGGTGGAGCGCGGGCCGTCGAAGATGAAGGCCTGGCCGCCGAGCTGCGCCCACGTGGAGGCGGCGAGCTCGCAGAAGTGGCGCGAGAAATGGCGCACGTCGTGCGCGATCACGAGGCGCGGCAAGTCGTAGCTGCCGGCCGCGGCGAGGTGGCTCTTCGTGTAGCGGAAGAGGCCGATCGTCGCGCGCACGACGGTGAAGTCGTTGAGCACGTTGCAGCCCACGGCCGGGTGCTCGGGCGAACCCTGCGCGCTGAGCGTGCCGATCTCGGCGGCGGCGGTGGCCTTGCCAATCGTGCGGCCGCGCATGCCGCCGGTGCCGAACTCCAGCGTGCGGTAAAACCGGTCGTTGAGCTCGGGCCACTGCTGCTGCGCGACGAGTTCCTCGATCGCGGCGCGCGCCCAATCCGGCAGGAAACTGCCGCCGAGCCAAGTGCGGAGATTCTGGGCGGTGCTGGCGAGAAGCTGGCCCGACTGCTCGGCCGCGGCGATTTGGTCGATCGTGCTCATGGTGGTCTGCGATTTCGTTTTGCGGGGGGAAACGGGGGCGCCGAGCACGAGGCCGGCGGCGATGGCGGGCTTGGTCTTCAGCGCGGTCCAGGCGGCGCGGAAACTCGGCTCGTCGTCACCGAAGAGCGGCGACACCTCGAGCGCGAACGGCGGCAGGCCGCTCGCATCCGCCGGCACCTCGGCGCCGGCGGCGCGCAGCCAGCGCACGAACTGGCGAAGCTGGTCGTCGCGGCAGGTCTTGGGCGAGTCGACGCCCTCGGCGTTCTTGACCGGGCTGAAGTCGTCGCCGCGCGGCGCCTCGATGGTGACGGCGTTCTTGGCGAACGGCAGCGCGTCGAAGACGAACATCTCGAACTTCACGCCGTTGGCCTTCGCGGGCTTCACGGGTGCACCGGCCGCGTCTAGGCACGGGATTTTCTTGTCGGCGCGATGGAACGGCAGGGCGTCGTCGCCCTTGGCCATGCGCTCGATGAACGAGCGGCTGAAAACGTGGATCGCGACGCTGCCCGCGATGAAGCGTAGGCGGCCGTTCGCGGCGTCGATCTCGCGCTGTTTCTCGATCGGCAGATCGCTGTACTCGACGACGAGGAGCTTGCCGCGTTGGCGGCAGAAGTGGCCGACCTTCTCCTCGGGGTACGCCTTCGGGATCATCTTGCTCGACATCTCGGCGCCCGCGCGGAGGTGGAAGCCGATGAACGTCGGGTCGACGCAACGCACGAGCGGGTTGTCGACCTGGAAGTAGCTGAGGACATCGATGCCCTCGCGGCGCATGATCTCGAGCGCGCCGCTGCGGTCGAGCGCGCGCAACGAGCCGCCGTGGCCGTCGGGGCTGAGCGCGATGGACGACTTCGTCTCGAGGAGAATCTTACCGTCGAAATCGACCGCCGGCATCCGGCCTTGGCGGAAGAAGTGCACGCGGTCGGCGGCGAGGCCGAAGAAGTTGTTCTCCACGAAGAACGCCTCGGTCGCGGCGTGGTTCGCGTGGCTGGTCATGATGAACCAGTGCAGCGGCTTTCCGTAGCGCTGGCCGGCGGCGAGGATCTTCTCAGCGAAGACTTGGAAGAGCGATTTCTGGAGGACCGGCGTAACCTTGAACGTGCCCTTCGGGCCATCGTAACCGAGACGCGTCCCCTGCCCGCCCGCGACGACGAACGCCGCCACGCGGCCGGCGCGCAGCGCTTCTTCGCCGACGACGCGC
>DATGXA010000337.1:0-30160 GCA_035299125.1 Opitutaceae bacterium | reverse complement strand
TCCGTGTCGCCGGCATCGGCGGGACCGGTGTCATCAAAGCGTCCGACATCTTCGCCGATGTCGTTTTCCGCCTCGACCACGACACGAAGAAGGCCGAGGTGCACGGCATGAGCCAGCGCGGCGGCTCGGTGCAGAGCGACGTCCGTTTCGGCGGCGAGGTGCACAGTCCGATGATCCCCGAGGGCGCGTGCGATTTCCTCGTCGTGATGGAGCCGTCGCAGGTCGAGGTCGTGCGCGGCGGCCTGCGCGCCGGCGGCACGCTCATCACGCCCGCCGACATCGACGCCGCGAAGCTGCCCTCAAGCAAGGCGCTCAACGTCGCCATGCTCGGCCGGCTCAGCCGCTACTTCGATTTCCCGGCCGAGGTGTGGCAGGCGAGCCTGCGCGCGAACTTCGCCGCGAAACTCCACGCGGCCAACGACCAGGCGTTCGCGCTCGGCCGCGGTTGAGCCAGCCGTCGGGTAGGGACGTTTCTCCAAAACGTCCTCGGCGGTTTCGGAGAAACCGCTCTACCGTGGTGTCGCCCCGCGCCGTGCAACTCCGCGATTCCGTTACGCCCCGTTTTCTGCCAGTGTTCGTCCGCCCCAATCCCCATGATTCGCAACCTCTGGAATGATCTGGAGGGCACCTTCTTCCCGGAGAGCGCCCTCGACTACATGCCCGAAGCGCGCCTGCGCGAGGTGCAGCTCCAACGCCTGAAGGCCGTCACGGCCCTCGCGTACGCCAACGTACCGCTCTTCCGCGAGCGCATGGACGCCAAGGGCGTGAAGCCCGCCGACCTGCGCACGCTGGCCGACGTGCGCCACCTGCCGTTCTCGGTGAAGGGCGACCTGCGCGACACGTATCCGTACGGCCTGTTCGCCGTGCCGATGAGCGAGGTTGTGCGGCTGCACGCCTCGAGCGGCACGACCGGCAAACCGATCGTCGTCGGCTACACGGCGCAGGACATGGAGGTCTGGAAACAGGTCATCATGCGCACGCTCTACGCGGCCGGCTTCTCGCGCGGCGACATCGTGCAGAACATGTACGGTTACGGGCTGTTCACCGGCGGCCTCGGCCTGCACGGCGGGCTGGAGGGAATCGGCGCGACGGTCATCCCGATCTCCGGCGGCAACTCCGAGCGCCAGATCATGGTGATGAAGGATTTTGGCGTCACCGCGGTCTGCTGCACGCCGAGCTACTTCATCCACCTGATCGAGGTCGCGCAGAAGATGGGCATCGATTTCCGCCGCGACCTGAAGGTGAAACGCGGCGTGTTCGGCGCGGAACCGTGGACGGACCAGATGCGCCAGTACATCGAGGATGCGTCCGGCATCAAAGCCTTCGATATCTACGGTCTCTCCGAGATCATCGGCCCCGGCGTCGGCGCGGAGTGCGAGTGCCGCGACGGGTTGCACATCTTCGAGGACCATTTCCTCGTCGAGATCGTCGACCCGCAGACGCTTGAGCCCGTGCCGGACGGCACCGAGGGCGAACTCGTTTTCACGACCCTCAGCAAGCAGGCGATGCCCGCGATCCGCTACCGCACGCGCGACATCACCGCGATCGACACGCGACCCTGCGCCTGCGGCCGCACGATCCGCCGCATCCGCCGGATCAGCCGGCGCAGCGACGACATGTTCATCATCCGCGGAGTGAACGTGTTTCCCTCCCAGATCGAGACGGCGCTTCTCAAGACCGAGGCCACGCTGCCGCACTACCAGATCGTGCTCACCCGCAAGGCGGGCCTCGATCGCATGGAGGTGAAGGTCGAGGTCACCGCCGACATGCTCAGCGACAAGGTCGGCGCGATGGACGAACTCGCGAAACGTTTCGGCCGCAGCATCGAGCAGATCACCGGTCTCCACGCCGAGGTGACGCTCGTGCAACCCGGCTCGATCCCGCGCAGCGAAGGCAAGGCCAAGCGCCTTTTCGACAAGCGAAACGAAGGCTGAGGGTAGGGCGGTTTCCCCGAAACCGCCACGGACGTTTCGGAGAAACGTCCCTACCGCTCCGCCACAACCTCAACGCTTCTACCCCCGATGAAAATCACCCAGCTCTCCGTCTTCCTCGAGAACCGTCCCGGCCGCCTCTCGGCGCTCTGTCGCACGCTGGCGGATGCCGGCGTGAACCTCAGCACGCTCATGCTCTCCGACAACGGCGAGTTCGGCCTGCTGCGCCTGCTCACGCCCGATGTCGACAAAGCCAAGGCGACGATCGCCGCCGCCGGCTATGCCGCCACGACCACCGAGGTCGTTGCGCTCCAGGTGCCCGACAAACCCGGCGGGCTCGCCGGTGTGCTCGTGCTGCTCGAGAAATCCGGCGTGTCGGTCGAGTACATGTACGCGTTCGCCGAGCGGCCGGGCAGCGATGCCGTGATGGTCTTCCGCTTCGACAACACCGACAAGGCTCTCGCCGCGCTCAGCGACGCGGGGATCGCGGTGTTCAAACCGGTGGATCTGTTCAAGAACTGACGCGTTCGCGTGTCCCGGCGGAGCGGACGAGCGTGGCTGTCCGCGATCCTCGCGGCGGGCACCTCGTCCGACTGCGGGGCCGGATCGATCACGCCGGAAGCCGAGCGGGCGAGGAGTGCGTGCCTGCTCCGACGCGTGCGTGGATGACGACGTCAACCAATAGTTGACATGGCCGATGGGTGGCCGCGGCGGTGGCAGGGATCGATTTGGCGGGCGTGCTGCGCTGTGTGGCGGGGCCGGTCGCGCAGCTTGATATCGCCGACAACGAGGCGGCCTCGCGCCCCAACAAGAGGCGCCGGCCGGCGCAAGCGCCCGCGCGGCCTACAGCTCGAACGCCGCCGGCGCGATCAGGACGACGTATTCGCCTTTCTTGCTCAGCGGCGCGAAACGTTGCCGCACCTCGCCCGCCGGGCCGACGAGAAACGTCTCGTGGAGTTTCGTGACCTCCTTGGCTAGGCAGACAACGCGCCGCTCGCCGAGCACCTCGACGATCTCGTCGACGAACGCTTCGATGCGGTGCGTGCTTTCGTAGAGGCAGAGGGTGTGCTCGGCCTCGCGGTGTTTCTCGAGAAACGTGCGGCGCGCGGCGGTTTTCGGCGGGAGGAAACCGGCGAAGAAAAACGCGTTCGTCGGCAGCCCGCTCGCGCTGAGCACCGCGATCGCCGCGCACGCGCCGGGCACCGGCACGACGGGCAACCCGCGCCGACGGCACGCGCGCACGAGGCGGAAGCCGGGATCGCTCAAGCCGGGTGTGCCGGCGTCGCTCACGATCGCGACCGAGTCGCCCGCGGCGAGGCGGCCGGCGAGGTGTTCCGCGGCCTCGGTTTCATTGTGCTCATGGTAGGCGACGAGCGGGCGGTGCAGCCCGAGGCGCTGGAGCATGGCGCCGGTGGTACGGGTGTCCTCGCTCGCGATCACCGAGGCGGTGCCGAGGATGCCGCGGGCGCGATCGGTGAGGTCGGCCAGGTTGCCGATCGGGGTGGCGACGACGTAACAATGGCCCGGCTGTGCGGTGAGGGAGGTGTTGGCGTCGCTCATGCGCCGAGGGTGGGGCGGCTGGGCTGGCGTCGGCAAACGTGAACCGCGAGGGCGGCGGGCGCAAAAAAGCCCGGGCCGTTGCGGGGCCCGGGCGGAAAGTTGAAACGGCGGTGGCGCGTCAGATGCCGGGGCTGCTGCCCATGCCGGGGACGTTGCCTTCCCAGCTCTGCGGGCGGCTCCACGGAATGGAGTCTTGTTCTTCTTTGCTGGCGCAGCCGTTGACGAGCAACGCGGTGAGGCCGAGGAGAGCGGCGAGGAAAAGGCGTTTGAGCGCGGACATGGTTGGAAGCGGGCGGACGATTGCAGTGGCGCGGCCGCTTGGCAAGGGACAAGCCGTACGGCTGCAGTGACGGAAAATGAGACGTGCGCAGGCGGGAATAGTTTCACGGCGCGCGCGGCACGCGCCTCCGCCCTTGACGCGTCCCTTCGAGCCCGGCACGTTCCGCGCCTCTTGCACACTGCCCGGTGGTGTAATGGTAGCACAGGCGACTTTGACTCGCCTAGTTCTGGTTCGAATCCAGGCCGGGCAGCCAAGGAGAACCCCGGAGCCAAAGTGCTTCTTGCCCAGCGGCAGATACCCGCGAAATCCGGATCGCATTCCGGACCTCGTTGGCCGAGCGGAGGTGGATTCGCCCGCCAAAACGAAAAGCCGCCCGGGGAGGTTTCCCGGACGGCTCGGTTGATCAAAGCAGGCTCTTCCTGAAAAAGGCCTCGATCCGGTCGAAGGGAATTTTGTCCATGCGATCGTAGAGATTGACGTGGTTGGCGTTGGGGATGAGCAGCAGCTCCGTCGGTTCGGCGGCCGCCTTGTAGATGTCTTCGCTGAAATACCGCGAATGTGTCTGCTCGCCCGCGATGATCAGAACCGGCCGGGGTGCGATCTCCTGGAGGTAGGTCAGCAGCGGAAAATTCATGAAGGACACCGGATTGGTGGCCGTCCACGAGCCGGTGGAGTTCGGCGAGTTTTCATGAAAGCCCCTCGGCGTGCGGTAGTATCCGAAGAACCCCTCGATGATCGGGCTGTCGGTGCGTTCCAGCGTCTCGGGCAGGATGCGGGGACCGGGGGCGGGCGCACCTTTTGCGGCATCGGTCCAGCGTTGCCGCCCGAACTGCTCGAGTGTCCGGGCGCGCTCCTCCTTGGTGAGGCTGTCGTTGAAGCCTCGGGCCATCAGAAGCGCGAAGAGGCGCCGACGGTCCGGCTCGGAACTCGCCGGCCCGCACCAGCAGGGGAATAGTGCCCGTCACCCGGCGCGCCGCATTGCCGGCGAAGGATTCGCGCGACTCATACCGAAGTATGATTCCGCTCGGGGCAAAACGACGGTATAACGGAGGCGCTACCATCGCCGCCTCATTCCGGGGCGGTGTTTTGTTTCACCACGCTCCCATGATTCGTCTCCTTGCGATCCTCTCCGTTGGTCTCGTCGGCGCCGCTGCTCAGGCGCAGACGACGGTCTTTTCCGAAAATTTCGAGGGCAGATCTTCGCTGCCCTTCGGGTGGCACGACTACCTGTTCAGCGACGGTCCCGCGTACATCGTGGGCGACGGAATGCTCCAGTTCACCCAGGCCGCCAATGGTGGCGGTATCGCGACCCGCGCGATCGACCTGTCTTCGCTCGATCTAAACAGCCCCGTGACGCTCAGCTTCAGCTACCGGCTCTCGGACTATTCGACCGACGCGTTTGCGATCGGGTTCGGGACGGACTTGTCCTCCCCCGGCCCCTCCTCGTGGGTGTACGGCTGGAACGATCCCGATAACATCGCGCTCACGGAGCGGTTCACGGGCAGCACGTCGACTGCCTCGGCCTCGCTCGACATCAGCTCGTTGCTCACCGGCTATTCGAGCACGGAGTTGCAGCAGTTCCGGGTGTTTTTCATCCCGCGGCTGACGAGCGCGATCGGAGGGAGTTCGTTCTACGACTACGGCACCACGACGATCGACGACTTGTCCGTCTCGGGGACGGTGGCGGTGCCGGAGCCGTCCACCTATGCCGTGCTGTTCGGGGCCGCGTCGCTGGGCTTCGTCGTCTGGCGCCGCCGGCTGGGGCGCGCCGCGAAGCGGTGATCGTCTTCGGTTGATGGTTGCCGGCGGGGCGCGGAGGAAACCGTGCGCCGCCGGTTTTTGATGCGGGCCCGCGGGCGGTTTGTCTTGAACGCGGCCGGACGCCCGGCGCCAATCGGCGCGTCGTTACCACATGCCCACACTCGACGCGTTTTCCCTGCCTGAAGGTCTTGCCCGTTTGTTCGCGCCCGGTCTCGACCTCGAATCGTTCCGCGGCCGTACGGCGCAGATTCTTCGCGAGGCGGTCGGCTGCTCGGTCGTGTCGTTTGCGATTTTCGATCCGCGCACGCGCGAGCTCGATGTCGTGTTCGACCCGTTCTACCCGGAGATCGGGGCCGGATTCGCGGGTTACGGGCGGCACATGGCGAAGTACCCGTGTTTCAATTTCGACCCGAGCATCGCCGGCGGCCGGCCGTTCTTGCGCGGCGACTTCATGGACGATGCCGCGTTCTACGGCTCGGACATCTATCGTGAAGGTTTCGCCGTCGCGGGGCTCACGGATCACGCGGCGATGCTGTTGCCCGCGCTGGAACCGGAGAACGTGTTCTTCGTCGGGATGGAGCGGGCGGGCGGCACTTATCGCGAGGAGGACCGCGCAACCCTCGCGCGGCTGCAGCCGCATCTCGCCAATGCAGTGCATCTGGTGCGCGCGCTCGCGTCGCTCGAACGGGCGGTGGCCGATCCGGCGGCGTTCATCCGTGCGGGCCTGTCGCCGCGGGAGTCGGAGGTGCTCACCTGGCTCGCCCGCGGGCGCAGCAACGCCGAGATCGGCGCGATCCTCGGGGTGCGTTTGCCGACCGTGAAGGCGCATGTGAAGTCGCTGTTCGACAAGCTTGGTGTCGGAAACCGCCATGCCGCCGTGCTGCGGGCGCACGAGATCGCGCGACGCAGCGCGACTTCCGAGCCGAATCCGGCGGCTCGCCGCGCCTCGGTACGGGCCGCGGCGCACGCGGAATAGGCGCTTCGCTTCGCCCCGGGTGGATGAGACGGAGGCGTCCGAAGCGGACGCGGTTGCGCGAGTTTCGGGCTCGCGGATTCGCCGGGCGGCGTGGGTCCACCGGCGCTGTCTTCCCGGGCGCTTGTGCGCGAGCCGGGGCTCGTGGCGCGGCGGCGTTTCTCAATATTCCGCGCCGCAGTCCGATGAAGCGTAGGTAACGGTCGACTCCGGAGTCGACGAAACCGGCCCACCTGAAGCGGAGCCGGGGGCGTCGCGCCGGTGGCGCCCGGTCCACGAACCCCCATGAAACGTAGTACCCTCTCTCTCTTTTCCGGCCTCGTCGCCGTCCTGTTTTCAACCCTGGCCTGTGCGCAGGTCGACTCGGCTCTGCAGGCGAAGATCGATCACGAGATCGAGGCCGCCAAAGTGCTCGCCGCCGACCCCGCGATCGTCGCGGCCGTGCAGGCGCACAACGCCGCACCGTCGGGCGACGCCGCGGCGATGACGCAGGAGAAATGGAAGACGCTCACGTTGCTCGACCCGTTTGTGCGCGGTTTCTCCAAGAATCCGGCGGGCGAGGCGCTCAAGGCCAAGAAGTCGGCGTTCGTCTCCGAGGCGTTCGTCTCGGGCGCCGAGGGCACGAAGGTGGCCTTTCTCGCGAAACCGTCCAGTTGGTCGCATCGCGGCAAGGCGAAGCACGATGTGCCGATGAGCGGCAAGGTTTGGCAGGGCGAGATCGAGGTCGACGAATCGACCGGGCTCCAGCAGGTGCAGGTCGCCGTGCCGGTGCTCGACGGGACGACGCCGATCGGCTCGCTCGTCATGGGCCTGAGCGTGACCAAGCTCCGCAACTGATCTACTCATGGCGCGCGCGCAAAGCCTCCCGCGTTTGCTCACGGGATTGCTGGTCGGATTCTCCCTGGTGACGGGCGTCACCGTCGCGTTTCTCCTCCTGAGTGCGCGTCGGCAGCAGGCGCGGCACGAGGCCACGGTGCGCGACACGATCGACGCGTTTGCGCGGGCGAACACTCTGCAGACGCACGTCGGCGAGGGCCGGAATCTCGTGCAGTCGCTCGTGCGCTCCCGCGATCCCGACGAGGTCGAAAGCCTTCTCGCCCGGGCGAAGGCCGCCGATGCGGCGCTTGCCGCGGAACTCTCAGCCGCGAGCGGGGCGCTCGTGGAGAAATGGAACTGCGTGACCGCGATCGAGGCGAAGGCGGTCGAAGCCGTGATGGTGGGCGACAACGGACGGGCCTCGGAACTACTGATCCAAGAGGTGGCACCGGCGGTCGCCGCGCTGGGTGCTGCGATCCAGACCGATCTGAAACAGCGGCAGCAGGCGATCGAGGTGAGTCTGGTGGAGGATCGGACGGCCGCGCGTCGCAACAGCGTGGCGACCGGCGTGGCCGCGCTTGCGTTCCTCGTGGGACTTGTCGCGCTCGGGCTCCTGATGCGGCGCTGGATCGCGCGGCGTCTGTCCGCCACCGCGGGCGATCTGGCCCGCATGAGCGAGACGCTCGAGACCACGCTGCACGAGTTGGGGAACACCAGCCGCACGCTCGCCCAAGGCGCCAGCCAGCAGGCCGCCTCGCTCGAGGAGACCAGCGCGACGCTCGAGGAGATCTCCGGCATGACCCGGCGCAACGCCGAGAACGCTGGCCACGCCCGCGAGATCGTGCGCGAGACCCGCGCCGCCGCCGAGGCGGGCCATGCCGACATGGCGGCGATGACCAAGGCCGTGGCCGCGATCAAGGCCTCGTCCGACCAGATCGCCTCGATCATCAAGACCATCGACGAGATCGCTTTCCAGACCAACATCCTCGCGCTCAACGCCGCGGTCGAGGCCGCTCGCGCCGGGGAAGCCGGCGCCGGCTTCGCGGTCGTCGCGGAGGAGGTGCGCAACCTCGCCCAACGCAGCGCGGTCGCCGCGCGCGAGACAGCCGCCAAGATCGAAGACGCCGTCCAACGCACGGCCGAAGGCGTGCGCATCAGCGACAAGGTCGGCCATGCGCTCGAGGAGATTGTCACGCGCGTGCGGCGCACCGATGGGTTGATCAACGAAATTGCCACCGCGAGCGGCGAACAGAGCAGCGGACTTGGCCAGCTCAACTCCGCGGTCGCCGCGATGGACAAGGTCACGCAGGCCAACGCCGCCAGCGCCGAGGAGACTTCCGCTTCGACACAGGAGCTCGGCGTCCAGGCGCACGCGCTCGTGGTCAGCGTCGACACCCTCAATCTGCTCGCCGGCAGCTCGGCCGCGCGCGCCAGCGTGCCGTCATCGGAGAAGGGGCCGTCCGCCCTTTCCGCGCCGGTCGCTGCTGCACACGAGACGGCGCCGTCGCGGCACGCTTGAGCCTCGCCCGTCGACCTGCGCTTGTCCGCGGGCGTTTCAGGCCGTCTGCAACGGCGGACGCGCGCCCGGGCTCGGCGGCGGGACCGATTTTGTCGTGGGCGTGGTGAGGTGACTGAGGCGCGAGAGCCGCATGCCGAGGTTATGGAACGGTTTCTCCACGAGGCGGTACGTCGCCCAGGAGAGCAACAGCAGCGGCGCGAGCACCAACACCGAGCCGACGGTCATCTGGTTGTACGGAAAGCCGGCGCGCAGCGCCGGTTTCAGCAGCGGGAGCAGCGTCTCGATCAACGGCCCGTGCCAGAGGTACAGCGAGTAGGAGACGACGCCGATCCACGCGACGCCGCGCTCGACGCGACTCGGTGTGCGGCGGTCGCGGTAGAGCTCAAGCAACCAGCCGAAGATGAACGCCCAGATTTCCCAGAGGATCGTTTGCAGCGGGGCGAACTGCGACGCGAACACGCCGAACGCGGCGAGCAGACCGAAGCCGATCCGCGACCGCGGGAACACGCGATCACCGCGCGCGTGGCGCTCGCAGAGCAACACGCCGAGGAACCAGACGAGCATGTACTTGCTCCGGAAGACCGCGCTCTTGAGCGGGTACAGATCGGGGCCGAGTTGCGCGGCGAACTGGCTGTAGAGCAGCGACCCGATCACCACGAAGCTGAACGCGCGGTAGAGGCCGAAGCGCCGGCGCAGCCATACGAAGACCGGGTAGAAACAGTAGAGCTGCCACTCGTAGGCGAGGCTCCAAAAGGCACCGTTGATTCCGCTGAAGGTATCCGGATCGGCGTTGTGCACCATGAACAGGTGGCTGAGGAGCTGCGGCCAGAGATTCTCGCGGGTGAGCGCGGTCGGCGCGTGGAGGAAACCGAAATAGACCACCGCCAGCAGGTAGACCGGGAAGATCCGGAAAAATCGCCGCACGAAGAAATACCGCAGGAACTCGCCGGTGGTCGCGTCGCGGTGTTTCGTTTCGAAGGCGAGCAGCGAGCCGTGGATGCAGTAGCCGGAGAGCACGAAGAAGAGCGTCACGCCGAGTCCGCCGAGGCAGTACGGGTAGAACACGCGGCTCGAGAGCGTGGCCGCTCCGGAGAAATCCGGGAAGTAGCCGGCGAACGGCAGATGGTTCCATCCGAACGTGGCGCCGTGCAGGTGCACGAAAAACACCATCAGGATCGCCAGCCCGCGCAGCACGTCGAGGTGGATGAGATGATCCGAGGTCGGAGAATTGGCGGAGCGCGGTTTCACGATGCGGGCATTGTCGGCACACGGCCGACGGAGCGCTCCTTGTGCCACAGAACGAGTTTTGCGCCAGCCGCGATCTGGGCGCACCTCCGATTGCAGGGAGGCTGTTCGTAGGTGGCGGACGCAGTGGCGCGTCGAATGACGGGGCCCGCCGAGGGGCTCGTGCACAGCGCCGCAGCGCTCGCGTTCAGAGCGGACGCGAGAGGCCGTTGGTCCGGAAGAAACGCTGCGCGATGGGCGAGAGTTCGTACACCGACACGTCCTCGTCCTGCGGCAGGCGATCGGCGCAGTTGGCGATCTGCTTCACCAGATGCTCCGTGAGCGCGGCACCGCGTTCGCCCACTGCGGCACCGGCGTGCGCCGGGACGGAGGGGTAGGGCGCGGCGAGGACTTCGTGGACACGCAGGTCCCACGGCGAACGCCCGCGCGGGGCGCAGGGATAGCAGACGACGGCGAGGTCGAGCGAAACGCCGTCGAGGTCGAAACGGTACGTCTCGCTCTCCGCCGGGATGCGCAGCGCGGGTTCCCAGAGATCGCGTTGCTGCGCACGGGAAAGAAGCGGCGAGCCGACGCCGCAGCCTTTGGCGGCGAGTGCGGATTTGAGCGCGGCGGCGATCACCGTCTGCGTCTCGGCGAGGAAGCTGCAGATTTCGGCGCTCGTCTGTGGCTTGCGGCGCAGCGCGCGTTCGTGGACGAGGGCGGCGGCGGCCGGTTCCATCTCGATGACGAGGTCGATCCAGCGGTCGTGTTCGCTGTCGAGGAATCCGGCCCACGCGATGAACGATGCCACGCCGGTCGCGTGTTCGCCGGGCTCGGCGATGGTGGAGTGGGCGGAGAGGCCGAGCTCGGTGAGGGCGCGAGGCACGAGATCCTGAATTTCGCCCGCGGCGAACCAGATCGGAGGCGGCGCGGTGGGCGCGAGCGGCGGCGCGGCGCGCTCGGCTTCGGCGATGGGATCGTCGACGGTGGAAGATTCGAGCGTCTCGAGCGGAGGCTGCAGCTGCTGCGCGACGATCTCGCCGAGCAGGCTGTAGCGGCGGCCGAGCGACTCGTACTGCTCCAGTTGTTTTTGGAGGGCGAGCTGGTAGCCCACGATGCGCTCCGCCACGCGGAGGCGCGCGAGGAGTTCGTCGGGGTTGAACGGTTTGCTGATGAAATCATCGGCGCCGGCGTCGAGGCCCGCCGTGATTTCGCCACTGAGAAACTTCGAGCTCACGATGATCACGTACGGCTGGATCGCCGGGCTGGCGGCTCGGAGCTGGCGACACACTTCGGGGCCGTCGAGGCCGGGCATGACCCAATCGATGAGGGCGATCAACGGGCCGTCGGCATCGAGCAGTGCGGCGAGGGCGGCCTTACCGTCGGCGACGACGACGGTCTCGTGATGTGCGCCGGCCAGCACCCGGACCAGGACTTCGCGGGAGACGCGATCATCTTCGGCGATTAGGACCTTCATGTTGCGGGGCTGTGCTCGAGTGGTGTCGTTCTTATCGGCCGGAGACGGGGAAACTTTTGGGGGAAACACCCTCGGCGACGCGGAAGGCTATGGCTGGTTCTCGGTCTTCGGCTCTCGGCCTCGGCCGCGAGCATCGCGGCTGAAGCGAGGAGCGAAGGCTTTGGCGGGCCTTCGCTACCGGCGGAGCGCAAACGGTCCCGGCGGTGCCGGTCGGTTGCTCCGAGACGAGTCGCCGGCGGCGACTCAGCGCTCACCCTCTCGGTTGAAAAACGCCGCGAGCGGGGTGGGCGCGTAGACCGGGATCGGGTGTTGTTCGGAAGTGGCCTCGGCAAAAGACGCGAGTTTCTCGATGAATCGGTCGTTGAGGATCGCGCCGCGGTTGAGCAGCGCGACTTCGTTGACCGACGGCGGCGGGTAGGCCTCGGCGAGCACGTCGTAGATCCGGAGATGATTCGAACTCTTCCGGCGAAAGGGCGCTGGTTGGTCGACCGCGGTGAGCTGGAGCAGATCGCCGCCGACCTCGAGGTGCATGGTGAGCGCGTCGTCGGGCACGGGCAGGCGCAGCCGCGGGCGCTCGACGTAGAGGCCGCGGGAGAGGAAAGGCATGAGCGTGTCGCAGGTGCGCTGGCGCAGCTCGGTGCGCAGCGCGGCGCCGATCACGGTGAGCGCCTCGGCGAGAAACGCCGGCTTGGGCAGCTGCACGTTGGAACGGCGGTGCAGCGTCTTTGTGAGGAAGTTGCCGATCACGGCCGGCGAGGCTTCGACGAGCAGATCGATCCAGCGCTGCTCGTCGATGGCGATCACGGCGACCCACGCCGCGTACGAGACGCGCAGCGGTTGGAAATCCGGCGGCGCTTCGACCTGGCGGGCCTCGCCGAGGCCGAGTTGCGCGAGCGCGGTGCAGGCGAGCGGCGCGAGTTGCTCGAGGGTGATCGCGGCTTTCGAGCGTTCGGCGGCCGCCTCGGGGCGGGCGCCTTGTTCGGCGGAGCCCTCGGCCCCGGGCGTGGCGAGCAGGTCGCCGAGAAGGCGGTGCCGTTGTTCGAGCGCCTCGAGTTCGGCGATCTTCTGATGCAGCTCGACCTCGTATTCGACCATGCGTTGCGCGACGCGCAGGCGCGCGAGGAGTTCGCCGAGGTTGAACGGCTTCGAGAGAAAATCGTCGGCGCCGGCATCGAGCCCGGCCACCACCTCGTTTTTGTCGGTCTTGCTGCTGAGCATGACGACGTACGGGCGGAACTTCAGCTGGGCGGCGCGGAGCTTTGCGCACACCTCGGGGCCCGACATGCCCGGCATCACCCAATCGAGAATCATGATCGGCGGCGCGTCGGGCGCCAGCATCGCATCGATGGCTTGTTTGCCGTCGTCGACGGTCACGACCTGGTAATGGGCGTCCTCGAGGAACGCGCGCAGGACTTTGCGCGCGATGCGATCATCGTCGACGACCAAGATTTTCATGTGGCGGGAGAGGGGATCGGGATGACCCGCGCAGGATTGATCGGCCGCTGGAGCGGGGGCTTGATCGAAAACCGCCGGAGAGCACGTCGATGTCGAGCCGGGAATCCGGGTTGAAAACGTCGGGAGCCGAACCGTAGCCTGCACAGGAACCGCCGCCGGCCATGCCCGATACGCCCAACAACATCGACATCGACTACGTCGCCAGCCTCGCGCGCCTCGCGCTCACTCCAGAGGAGAAGGCCACCTTCTCCCGCCAGCTTGGCGATGTGCTCGCGTACATCGAGAAGCTCAAACAGGCCGACGTGACCGGCGTGGAGCCCACGGCGCACGCCTTCGACGTGCACAACGTCTGGGCCGCCGATGTCCCGCAGCCGGGCCTGCCGGTGGAGGACGTGTTGCGCAACGCGCCCGCCGCCCGCGACAACATGATCTCCGTGCCGAAGGTCGTCGAATAACGACCCCGCGCGCGTTGCCGAAGAAGACTCGCCGCAACGCCCCCCCGTCCTCGCCGCCTCCGCCGCGCCAACCCTCACGTTCTCCGCAATGTCGTCCGCCCTCGTTTTCCAGACCGCCGCGCAACTCGCCGACCAGCTCGCCGCGCGGCAGGTCTCCGCTGTCGAACTCGCGCAAGCCTGCCTCGCGCAGGTGCGCGCCACCGACGCCCGCCTCAACGCCTTTCTCTCCTTCGACGAGGCCGACATCCTCGCGCAGGCCCGCGAAGCCGACGCGCGGCGCGCTGCCGGCCAGACGCGCGGTCCGCTCGACGGCGTGCCCGTGGGCCTGAAGGACGTGATCGCCGTGCGCAACCAGCCGCTCACCTGCGGCAGCCGCATGCTGGAGAAGTTCGTCTCGCCGTACGACGCCACCTCGGCGTTGCGACTGAAGGAGGCCGGCGCAGTGCTTTTCGGCCGGTTGAACATGGACGAGTTCGCGATGGGCAGCTCGACGGAGAACTCGGCGTTCAAGACGACCGCGAACCCGTGGGACCTCTCGCGTATCCCCGGCGGCAGCTCGGGCGGCAGCGCCGCGGCGGTCGCCGCCGGTCAAGTACCGGTCTCGCTCGGGAGCGACACCGGCGGCTCGATCCGCCAGCCGGCGTCGCTCTGCGGCATCGTCGGCCTGAAACCCACGTACGGCCTCACCTCGCGCTACGGCCTGGTCGCCTACGCGTCGTCGCTCGACCAGATCGGGCCGTTCGGCCGCACGGTCGAGGACGTCGCGCTGGTGTTGCAGGCCATCGCGGGGCACGACGAGAAGGATTCCACATCGTTCCGCACGGAGATCCCCGACTACCGCGCCGAGCTTACGAAGCGCCGTGGTCCGTGGAAACTCGGCGTGCCGAAGGAATATTTCGGAGAAGGCCTCGCGCCCGAGGTGCGCGCCGCCGTCGAGCGGGCGATCGCGTGGTATCGCGCGCAGGGCTGTGAGATCCGCGAGGTTTCCCTGCCGCACACCGAGTACGCGCTCGCGACTTACTACATCATCGCCACCGCCGAGGCGTCCTCGAATCTCGCGCGCTACGATGGCATTCGCTACACGCATCGCTCCGCGAAGGCGAAGGATGCGATCGACATCTACCATCACTCGCGCGCCGAGGGCTTCGGCTCGGAGGTGAAGCGCCGCATCATCCTCGGCACCTACGTGCTCAGCAGCGGCTACTACGACGCCTATTACGGCCGTGCCCAGAAGGTGCGCACTCTGGTGCGGCAGGACTTTCTCAACGCGTTTCTCGAGGTCGACGCGTTGCTGACGCCCACGTCGCCGATCGTCGCCTTCAAAAAAGGCGAGAAGACCGACAACCCTCTGGCGATGTATCTGGTCGACGTGTATTCATTGCCGCTCAACCTCGCCGGTCTCCCCGGCGTGTCGGTGCCCTGCGGCTTCTCGGCGGAGGGGCTCCCGATCGGCCTGCAAATCGTCGGCCGCCCCTTCCAGGAAGCCGACCTCCTCGCGATCGCCCACGCCTACGAACGGGCCCACGACTTCCACACCAAGCACCCGCAGCTCTGACCCCGATTTCCTGTGTCCACTGTGGCTCAAAACTCTTCCGCCTACGAAGCCGTCATCGGGCTCGAGGTCCACGTGCAGCTCAAGACGCGTTCGAAGATGTTCACGCGCGTCGCCGCCGGTTTCGGCGAGCCGCCGAACACGCTCACCGATCCCGTTGTGCTCGCTCTGCCGGGCACGCTTCCGGTGATGAACAAGGAGGCCCTCGACAAGATCATCAAGGTCGGCCTCCTGCTCGGCTGCGAGATCGCCCCGGTCTGCAAATGGGACCGGAAGAACTATTTCTACCCCGACAGCCCGAAGAACTACCAGATTTCCCAATACGACCAGCCGATCTGCCTGCGCGGCGGCGTCGAGATCGAGCTGCCCGGCCCGGCCCGCAACATCATGGGCGAGCACAAGGTGATCCCGCTCACGCGCATTCACCTCGAGGAGGATGTCGGTAAGCTCAACCACGGCGCCATCGAGAGCCTCATCGACTACAACCGCGCCGGCACTCCGCTCATGGAGCTCGTGACCGACCCCGCGCTCAAGTCGCCAGAGGAGGCGTTCGCTTTCCTCACCTCGCTGCGCATGACGCTCGTCGCCGCCGGCATCTCCGACTGCGACATGGAGAAAGGCCAGATGCGCTGCGACGCCAACATCTCCATCCGCCCCGTCGGTCAGGAAAAGCTGGGCACGAAGGTCGAGCTCAAGAACCTCAACTCCATTTCGTTCGTCCGCGACGGCATCGCGCACGAGATCCAGCGCCAGACCGCCGTCGTGCTCGGCGGTGGCACCATCCGCCAGGAGACGCGCGACTACGACGGCCAGACCGGCACCTCGCAGTCGCTCCGTTCGAAGGAGATGGCGCATGACTACCGCTATTTCCCAGACCCCGACCTCATGCCCGTGAAGGTCGACGAGGCGTGGAAAACGCAACTGCGCGTCGGCCTGCCCGAGTTGCCGTTCGAGAAACAGCGCCGCTTCTTCGCCGAGTACCAGCTCCCGTACACGATCACCTCCGTGCTCGTGCCCGACCGTGCGCTCAGCGACTACTTCGAGGAGGCCGCGAAACTCGCCGGCGCCGCGAAGGCCCAGGCGGTGGGCAACTGGATCGCCAACGATCTCCTCCGCGAACTCGGCGCCGCCGGCCACGCGCTCGCCGAGTCGAAGATCCGCCCCGCGCACATCGCCGCGCTCATCGCTCTCGTCGAGAGCGGTGCGATCTCATCGAGCAGCGCGAAGGAAGTCTTCGTCGAAATGGCCCAGACCGGTGAGATGCCCGAGCCGATCGTCGACCGCCGCGGCCTGCGCCAGAGCAACGACACCGGCGAACTTGAGCAGTGGTGCCGCGACGCCATCGCCGCCACCCCGAAGGCCGTGGCGGAGTTCAAGGCCGGCAACGAAAAGGCCATCAACTCTATCAAGGGCCCGGTGATGAAAGCCGCCAAGGGCAAGGCCAACCCGAAGCTCGTCGACGAGGTCCTCCGCAAGCTCCTCGCCGCCTCCTGACCGGTTGCCCGAACGATCCTCCTTCCGGCAATCCGCTGCCGGTGGCGGGCCCCGACTCGGGCCTCGGGGGCGTTCGGGGGAACCGTGGGCGTGGTTGGCCTGTCTTGTTCGGTGTTTCGTTCCCGGCCGGAACCGGCCAACTTTTCCCTGCGAAACCCCTGTTCGCACCGCCAACACCCCACCATGAAAACGTATTTCGCCGGCCTCGGCGCTCTTGTCTTGGCCGGTTTCGCTCTCTGCAGCACCGGTTGCGTGACCGAGTACCACTCGATCGCCGCCACGCCCGCGTATTCGAGCACCACGTTGCCCGCGGCGAGCCGCGTGGCCCTCGTGATGGAGTTTCGCGGCGGAGAGCCCACCGAGCAGGAACGCGCGGATGTGCGCGCCATCCTCACCGACTATTTCAGGGGCAAAGGCTCCGTGGTGGTCGAGCAACCATCGGAGGCCGACTACCTCGTCTATGCCGTGCTCGAACGGCGCAACCCCGACAACCCGTCCGAGTGGACGGTCGTGAGCACTTCCTCCGCCCGCAGCCTCGGCGCGCCCGGCGGCGACGAGTTCGAGTGGCCCGGTGGCGTGATCGAGGACGAAGAGTTCGAAACGTCGCGCTTCTCCTACGTCGGTTTCGGTCTGTTCTACCCGATCTGGTTCGATGTGTGGGACAGCCCATGGTACCACGGCCGCGTCATCCTTTGCCCGCCGCCGCACCGACCGAGCTGGTACTGGCGCGACGACTGGCGCCACGACCGCCGCTGGCACCGGCAGCACCGTTGGCACGACCATGATCATCGCCGCCCGGATATCGACCGGCGTGGGCGCGATTGGGACCGCGACCGTCGCGACGGCGACCACAATCGCCCCGACAATCGCGACCGCCGCGACTCCGATCGGCGGGACAACAACGGCCGCCACGACGATCACCGTCGCGGCGACAACGACCGGCATGACGATCGCCAAGATCACCGCCGCGGCGACAATCGGCCGGGCGACCACCACAACGACCCGAATTGGAAACCGGACAACGACCGCCAGGGCACCGAGCGCCCGAACAACGAGCTGCGCGAGCGCGCCCGTGAGAACATCCGTGAGCGCAACCGCGAAGACGTTCGCTCGGTGCGCCCGACCGATGCCCGCCGCTCGCAGCCCCAGCCGAGCAACGTGGCGCAGCCTCCGGTCGTCGCTCCGCCGGCCTCGCAACGGCCGTTGAGCGTGCGCACGCCCGACCCCGTTCCGCCGCAGAACACTCCGGCTGTACGTCGGAATCCACCGGGCCGTCCTGCGCATGTCGCTCCGCCGCCCGCGGCCAACGATTACCCTCGGCCGGCATCCGTGTCTCGACCGGTCGCGCCGCCCGCCAATCGCGAGGTGAAGCAGACACTTCCGCCTCAGCCTGCGCCCACGCCGCGAGTGGCCCCGACCGTGCGACCGCGCACCGAATCACCCGCGAGGATGGAGCAGGCAACCCGCTCTGCGCCTCGTCCGCAACCGCAGGCTGGTCGCGCCGCCGAGGCGATGCGCCGGCAGGAGCAACAGCGTTCTTCGAGTTCAGAAAACGGTGGTCGCCGCGGGCCGCCGCCGCGCGAGGAATCGCGCCGCGATTCCGGAAACTCCGCCGAGAAGGACGAACGCAATTAGCGGTAAGCGCGGAGGGCCGCCGCTTGTCGTGGCGTGCAGTGGCGACACCGCTGGCGCGTGGCTCGGTTGTGCCGTTACCCAGTTTCGGGTTGCTCCGTGGTGGCGCAGCCCGAGAACAAGTCTTCGCGCATGAACGCCACGCCGACCGCCTCCGCCTCGACCGAGTCCCGCCGCCCCCGGTTGGCCCTGCTGAATTACGGCATGGGCAACCTGCGCAGCGTCGCGAAAGCCTTCGAAGCGGCGGGGGCCGAGGTCCGCACGGTCGAGCGGGCGGATGACATCGGCGCGGCCGCGGGCTTGGTGCTCCCCGGCGTGGGCGCGTTGCCGGATTGCGTGGCGGCGCTAGAAGCGACGGGCCTCGGTGCGGCGGTGAAACATTGGATCGCCGAAGACCGGCCGTTCTTCGGCGTGTGCCTCGGGATGCAGGCGTTGTTCGAACGTTCGGAGGAGGGCGATTGCCGCGGGCTCGGCGTGTTCCCCGGCGCGGTCCACCGTTTCCGGCTGCCGCCCGCGTACAAGGTGCCGCACATGGGCTGGAATCCGGTGCGTTTCGTGCAAGCGGGATCGCCACTGGCCGCAGGTCTGCGGAGCGACGGCGAGCCGTTCTATTTCGTGCACAGTTACCACTGCGTGCCGGCGGATCGCAGCTTGATCCTCGGTGAGTGCGATTACGGCGGGCCGTTCGTGGCGGCGATCGCGCGCGGGCGCTGCGTGGCGACGCAGTTCCACCCGGAGAAAAGCCAGGCCGCGGGCCTGCGGCTCTACGGAAATTTCGTCGCGCTTTGCCGCGCCGACGCCTGACGCGGCGGGCGCGGCTCCGCTGCATCGCCCGCCGGCGATGGGGCACGGGGCGGAGCGTGTCGTGGAGACGTGCGCGCGCAGCTGGCGTCGCTTGTCGGCGGGTACCGCGGCCAGCAGGTTGGCTTCATCCGCCGCGACGACGACGCGGAGGTATCTAAATTCGCGAGCCCGCGCTTTGTCGGCTTTGCAAAACCGACCCGGACGTGTTCTCTGCCACCACTATGCCGACCGAAGCTACCCTCCGCATTGAAGACAAAGAGTACAAGCTGCCCATCATCGTCGGCACCGAAGGCGAGAAGGCCATCGATTGCCGCAATCTCCGTGCGAACACCGGACACATCACGTTCGACGAAGGTTACGGCAACACCGGCTCCTGCGTGAGCGAGGTGACGTTCATCGACGGTGAAGTGGGCATCCTGCGTTACCGCGGTTACCCGATCGAGCAACTCGCCGAGAAATCCGATTTCGTTGAGACCGCCTATCTGGTCATGCACGGCGAACTGCCGTCGCCCGGCCAGCGCCAACGTTTCTCCTCGTATCTCCGCGAAAACGCCGAACTCCACCGCGGCTTCTACCACCTGCTCGAGGAATTTCCCGCCGACTCGCATCCCATGGCCGTGCTCTCGGCCGGCATGAACGCCCTCGGCTGCTACTATCCGCATCTCGCTACGAACAACCACGAGCGCGACCTCAAAAACTACGAGGAGGCCTCCGCGATCGCGGTGTCGAAAGTCCGCACGCTGACCGCGATGTCGTACCGCCTGAGCAAGGGCCTCGCGCTCGTGCATCCGAAGCGTAACCTCACCTACTGCGAGAACTTCCTGCACATGATGTTCTCCGAGCCGTATCACGACTTCATCCCTGAGCCCGAGGTCGTGCGCGCGCTGAACCTCATCCTGCTCCTCCACGCCGACCACGAGCAGAACTGCAGCACTTCGACCGTGCGCATGGTCGCCTCCTCCGGCGCCAATCTCTTCGCCTCCATCTCCGCCGGCATCTCCGCCCTCTGGGGCCCCCTCCACGGCGGCGCCAACATGGCCGTGATCGAGATGCTCGAGCAGATCCACGCCACCGGCGACGACGGCTCGCGCTTCATCGAGGCTGCCAAGAACGGCAAGGCCCGCCTCATGGGCTTCGGCCACCGGGTCTACAAGAACTACGACCCCCGCGCCAAGATCATCGGCCGTGCCTGCGACAACGTGCTCACCAAGCTCGGCCGCAAGGACCCGCTGCTCGACATCGCCCGCCACCTCGAACAGGCCGCCCTGAAGGACCCGTACTTCGTCGAGCGCAAGCTGTATCCGAACGTCGATTTCTACAGCGGCATCATCATGCGCGCGATCGGCATCCCGCTCAACATGTTCACCGTCATGTTCGCCATCGGCCGCATGCCCGGCTGGATCGCCAACTGGCGCGAGGTCGCCTCCACCTCGAAGGCCCGCATCTACCGTCCGCGGCAGATCTACACCGGCGCCGTCAAACGCGACTACGTGCTGCCCAATCAGCGCTGAGCGCATCCGCTTTTCGGCGACTTTCGACGGCGGCCTTTCCCGGGCCGCCGTTTTCTTTTGCCGGCGAACTCGGCGGCTTGGGCTTCAGTCTCACCGACCGTAGCGGGACGCGTGAGCATCTGGCCGTTCCCCGCAGCACCATCGCCTCGCTTCGCAGTGGGTCTTTGCGGCCGTGAGGAAACCGTCAAAGTGGCCTTGAAAAGTAGCCGTTGGGGGGCCTTCGCCTGACGAAAATGGCCACCCCCGGCGAGGGAGCGCCCAAGGACCGCTCTGATGAGCAGAAATCATGTTTTCCTTTCCAGAAACCAGTTGACGGGTTTTTCCTCTAAGCCCATATGTTGTGCCCTCGAATTTGGCCACCCACAACCCGTAGTGGTTAGCAACCGGTAAATAACTCGAAATAACTTTGTGTGGCCAAACCTCCCGGTCTGCCGTTTTACGGCCCTGATCGCCTGCCTTTTCCGCCCTCCAAACTGCGTTTTCCGCCATGACTTGCCACCACGACACCGCTTCCCGCCCGGACCTCCACGGTTCGGCCTCGGTCGTGGTCTGCGCGCAGGCGGGTGACGTGGCTTGGTGCACTCCCGCCGCCACGTTTCCGGGCGGCGTCCGAACCTGAATTTTCGCGCGAGCACCCGACGCCCGCGCGGCGTCGGGTGCTCGCATTTTCCAAACCCCGACACAGCACTGCCGACTGCTCATTCCTGGGATGACACCGCACTCCAGTCTCGAGCATGACCTCGCGCTCAAGCGCTTCGCCACCGCCCCCAAGGACCGGAAGCCGAACTACCCGTGGCGCGACGCGGTGCGCGAGCAGCGGGCGGCGTTGCCGGATGTGCAGGTTCTCTGTCCCCAAGGTCCGGAGCCGTTCGACCTTGGCGAGATCGCCGAAACGGTCGGCAAGTCCCTCACCACGCTCCTCCTGGCGCGCGGGGAGACCGCCATCTTCACCGAGGCGCACAAGCAGTTCGTCGCGCGTATTTCCGAGGAGGTGGCGAACAACCTCACTGCGCTCGCCCTGCGCCAGCGGCCGCTGCGGGTCGACCTCCACGATCTCTACGTCCTCATCGAGAAGACGCTCGTCGACAACAGCGCCTACGACGTCGCCAAGAGCCTCCTCTACACCCGTGGCGCGAAGCTCGGCACCGACCGCGTCTCCTGCGGCACTCCCGTCCGCCTGATCCGCCGCAACGGCCACGTCGTCCCCTGGAACGAGGCCAAGATCGAGATCGCGATCCGCAAGTCGTTCCTCGCCCTGCAGCAGAACCCCGCGCCCGCCGCCGAGATCGCCCGCGCCGTCACCGCCCGGGCGCTCGCGACCCGCGAGCCGTTCCTCCACATCGAGGAGGTCCAGGACGTTGTCCAGGAGGAGTTGATGCGCGCCGGCCACTTCAAGGTCGCCGAGGCGTTCATCATCTACCGCTCCATGCGCACGGCCGTGCGCGGCCACGAGGCGGCCCCCGCGCCCGCCGTCGCGCAGCCGTCGATGATCGTCGTCGTGCGCCCGGGCGGTGAGACGTTCCTCTGGGACGGCCACGACCTGCGTCTGCGCATCGAATACGCCGCCGCCGGCCTCGGCCTCCCGCTCGCGGCCGACGAGCTCGAGCACGAGCTGCGCCGCTCCGTCTACGACAACATCTCGCAGGCCGACCTCGCCGCCACTGTAGCGCGCAACGCCCGCGCGCTCATCGAGCGCGACAGCGAGTTCGCGCGTTTCGCCGGCCGCCTCCAGCTCACGTACCTCTACGAGGAGGCGCTCGGCTGGGACATTGTGCGCGACGGCATCAACCGCCTGCGCGAGTTCCACTGCCGCGTCTTCAGCGAGTACATCTTCGAGGCTGTCGGCCTCGGGCTGCTCCAGCCGCGTCTGATCGAGGCGTTCCAGCTCGAGAAACTTGCCGCCGCGCTCGACCCCGCCGCCGACCTCGCACTCGATCTCGCTGCGGTCCAGACGCTCGCCGAACGTTTCCTCGTCACCGCGCGCCGCGACGGCGCGAAGGTCCGCCACCTGGAGGTGCCGCAGTTCTTCTGGATGCGCGTCGCCATGGGCCTCAACACCGAGGAACGCCGCGGGCGCGACGTGCGCTGCCTCGAGCTCTTCGAGCTGCTCAAGTCGCGCCGCTTCCTGCCCGCCGCGCCGGTCCTCGCCCACGCCGGCACGCCGAAACGGCAGCTCGTCGCGCACTACGCCTACCATGTCGAGAACCGCCTCGAGGGCGTGATGCAGCGCGCCATCGCCGACAACGCCTACCTCGCCGTCCGCGGCGGTTCGCTCGCCGGCGCATGGACCGCGGTGCAGGCCGCCGAGCCCGAAGCCGCCGAGTTCGAGACGCGCGGCCTCGCCACCTACCTCGATCTCCATCGCGCGATGCTCGCCGCTGTCGGTCCGGTTGATGGCGCGGCCTCCGTCGAAACGTGGCACGCGGATCTGCCGGGCCTGCTCGTCGCGCGCGCGAACGAGTCCGCGCAGCCCGCGCTTGTGCTGGCGCAGTGGATTCCCGATCTCTTCGTCCAGCGCGTCGTCGCCGGCGCCGAGTGGTCGCTGTTCCGGCCGGCCGATGTCGCCGATCTGCCCTCGCTCGCCGGCGCCGCATTCGCGCGTCGGTACGCCGAGTACGAGGCGCTCGCCGCGCAGGGCTCGCTCTGGAGCCGCCGTCTGCCCGCCGCCGAACTCTGGCGCGACCTCGTCCAGGCTCTGCTCGACGGCCGCGCCTCGGTGGCGTTCAAGGACGCCTTCGCGCTCCGCGCTGCGCAGGAGCAGGTCGGGCCGCTGCGTTCGCCGACCTTCGCCACCGAATTCGCCCTCAATACCGCCGACGGCGAAACGGCCTCCGCGGCGCTCGGCGCGGTCGCCCTCGATGCGCACCTCGACTCCGCCGGCGCGCTCGATCTCGCCGCGTTGCGCCACACGGTGCGCGTCGCTGTGCGCACGCTCGACAACGTCCTCGATCTGCACCGCTTCCCGATCGAGTCCGCCCGCCGCGCCGCCCAACGCCACCGCCCGCTCGGGCTCGGCGTGATGGGCCTCTCCCGCGCGCTGCACCTGAATGGCCTCGCGTTCGGTTCCGCCGCGGCGGAGGATTTCAACGACGAGTGCCTCGAGGCGCTCGCGCATGCCGCCACCGCCGCCTCCGCGGAGCTCGCGGCCGAGCGCGGCTGCTATCCCACGTTCAAAGGTTCGAAGTGGGATCGCGGCCTGTTTCCGATCGACACCGCCGCCGCGGCCGCGGCCGAGCGTGGTCTTGCCTCCGATCTTTCGTACGGTGGTCGCCTCGACTGGCAGCCGGTGCGTGCCGCGGTCGCAACGCACGGTCTGCGCAACGCCTCGCTGCTCGCGCTCGCGCCCACGCCGTGGATCGACCAGGTCGCCGGCACCTCGGCTTCCGTCGAGCCCGCCTCGCGCAACGTCCAGGTCGAATCGACGCTTTCCGGCGAGTTCGTCGTCTTCTCGGCGGAACTCGTGCGCGACCTGAAGGCCCGCGGCCTGTGGTCGGCCGAGATGGTGGATACGCTCAAATACTTCGACGGCGAGGTGCAGGAGATCGCCGCGATTCCCGCCGACCTGAAGGCGAAGCATCTCACCGCCGGCGACATCGACCCGAGCTGCCTGCTGCGCGCCGCGGCGCGCCGGCAGAAGTGGCTCGATCAGGCGCAGGCGCTCCACCTCGAGCTGCCTCCGCTCCACGCCGATATTGGCGCCGTTTCCGCGCTCCTGCTCACCGCGTGGCGCCTCGGTCTGAAATCCCTCTGGCGCCTCTCGACCGCCCGCGCCGCCAAGATCCGCGCGAGCTGAGCGCGGGCCGTTTCCTTCCCGTACCTCCGTCTTTCCCCCTATTCAAAGCCATCGTCCCCGAACCGACCATGCCCGCTGACACTTCTTCTCGTCTCTTCGAACGCACCACTTCCATGCCCGAGTCGGAAATCCTTCTCACCGTCAAGAAGCGCGACGGCAAAGCCGCCCCCTTCAAACTGGAACGCATCGTCCGCGCCATCGCGCTCGCCGCCTACGGCGCCAAGCACGACGAGGCCAAGAACCCGCACCGCGACAGCTCCGACCACCGCTACGGGCTGGACGAGGCGGAGTTCAAGAACGTGTTCAACCTCTCCGCCGAGGTGCGCGACATGGTCATCGAGAAGTTTGGCACTGCCGGCGCTCCGGGCGTCGAGGACGTGCAGGACCTCATCGAGCTCACCCTCCTCAAGCACGGCCAGTACGAGATCGCGCGCCACTACATCTTCTACCGCATCCAGCACTCCGAGCTCCGCCCGGTCGTGCACGGCGACTGCGGTCTGCAGGACTACATCGCCATCAGCCGCTACTGCCGCTACGACGAGGCGCTCGGCCGCCGCGAGATCTGGCCCGAGGCCGTCGAGCGCGTCGCGCAGATGCACCTCAAGCGCGTCGAGAAGATCGCCGACAAGGACCTCAACGCCACGTTGCGCGACCTCGTCGCCAAGGGCGTCGTCACCCCCGAGGCCGCGCGTGACACCGGCCCGCTCGGCTCGCTCGCCGATGAGATCGTCCGCGCCTACAATCTGGTGAAGAACAAGAAGGTGCTGCCCTCGATGCGTTCGCTGCAGTTCGGCGGTCGCGCCATCGAGGTCTCCAACGCCCGCATCTACAACTGCACCGCCTCGCCGGTGAACCGCGTCGAGTTCTTCCGCGAGTATTTCTTCCTCCTCCTCAGCGGCTGCGGCTGCGGCTTCTCCGTGCAGAAGCAACACGTCGCGATGCTCCCGGCCCTCGCGGCCCGTGGCGACGAGCTCGAGCTGCCAGTCAAACATTACCCGGTGCCGGACACCGTCGAGGGCTGGTCCGACTCGCTCCACGAACTCCTCGAATCCTTCGTCCACGGCTACAAGATCGAGTTCTCGTTCCACCAGATCCGCCCGCGCGGCGCGCTCCTCAAGACTTCCGGCGGCAAGGCCCCCGGCCACCTCCCGCTCAAGCGCGCGCTCACCCGCGTCGAGGAGATCCTGATCGGCGCCGCCGGCCGCCAGCTCCGCCCGATCGAGGTCTACGACATCTGCATGCACGTCGCGCAGTCCGTGCTCTCCGGCGGTATCCGCCGTTCGGCCACGATCTGCCTTTTCAGCCCCGAGGACGAGGAGATGATGGCCGCCAAGACCGGCGACTGGTTCCGCACGCACCCGCAGCGTTCCGCCTCCAACAACTCCGCCGTGCTCGTCCGCGACCAGACGCCGCGCGATGTCTACCAGCGCCTCTTCGAGTGCCAGAAACAGTTCGGCGAGCCCGGCTTCTACTTCGTCAACGGCTCCGATCCCGACGTGCTCCCGAACCCGTGCGTCGAGATCGCGCTCAACCCGAAGCTCGTCGTCACCTCGCGCGAGATCGAGAAGCTCCGCGCCTACGGCTACACCGGCCACCTCGAGGAGGGCATGGAGCTCTGGGGCTGGCAGATGTGCAACCTCTCCACGATCTCCGGCGCCGCCGCCGACACCGCCGACCAATTCTTCGCGCTCGCCCGCGCTGCCGCGCTCATCGGCACCGTGCAGGCGACGTACACCGACATCCCGTACCTCGGGCCGGTGACCCGCGTCATCAACGAGCGCGAGGCTCTCATCGGTGTCTCCATCTGCGGCGTGCTCGACAACCCCGAGATCCTCCTCGATCCCGCCACGCTCCGCCGCGGCGCCGAGGTCGTGAAGGCCGTCAACGCCACCGGTGCCGCCGCGCTCGGCATCAACCGCGCCGCCCGCACCACCTGCGTCAAGCCCGAGGGCACCTCGTCCCTCGTGCTCAACGCCGGCTCCGGCATCCACCCGCACCACGCGCGCCGCTACTTCCGCCGCGTGCAGGCCAGCTCGGGCGACCCGATCTACCGCTGGTTCAAGAAGCACAATCCGCACATGACCGAGAAGTCGGTCTACAACGAGGGCACCGACGTCATCACCTTCCCGGTCGAGGCCCCGCCGCACGCCCTCCTCAAGGACGACGTGCCCGCCCTCCGACTCCTTGAGTACGTCCGCCTCGTCCAGGAAAACTGGGTGCAGGGCGGCCGCGCGGTCACCACCTACACCGACGCCCACCACAACGTCTCCAACACGATCACCGTGCAGGCCGACGAGTGGCCCGCCGTCGCCGACTTCATCTGGGAGAACCAGCACGCCTTCACCGGTGTCGCCCTCCTCGGTGCCAGCGGCGACAAGGACTACCGTCAGGCCCCGCGCGAGGCGATCAGCGGCCGCGAGGACGTGCGCAAATGGAACAGCCTGCACTACACGCCCGTCGACTACGCGAAGGTCCCCGAGAAGGAGGACCACACCGCCGGCCACGAGTCCCGCGGCGCCGCCACGGCCTGTGCCGGCGGCAAGTGCGAGTTGATCTGACCCGTTTCATCTTCGGGCGCGGCCGATCCCGCGCCCCCTGAAACCAGCCCGCAAAATCCCACCCACTCCCGACTCCGAGGGCGGACGCTTCTCCAAGCGCCCGCCCTTTTCTTTGGCGGAGGACCGGGACGGTAGGGCCCCGTTGTGCCGCGGCTCGAGGCCGACTGCGTGCGTTTTCGTTGAGCGTCCAGTCGATCCAGTGCGAACAGGGCGCGGCCGGATAGACACTGCTGCCTCTGTGCCTACCCTTGCGTGTGGCGCTACCATCTTCGCTGTCTCTTCGTTTCGCTTTCTCCTGTGGATCGGCATCGCGCCGCAAACATTCTGCGCTTCCCGGCCTCTGCGGACTCCCCGCACCGCCTCGAGGCGGTTTTGAAAGGCTCCCTATGAAGACATGGACTTCGGGCATCGTGATCGCCTGTTTGATGCTGGGCCCGGGCTTGGCACGTGGCGCGGCGTCGACAGTCGAAGGCGTTGCGGAGATCAGTCAGGCGATCCGGATCTTGGAAGGGCGGGAGGTTCAGGCGGTCCTCGCGCGCGATGGCGCGACGCTCGAGGAGCTCTGGGACCGGAACTTCGTGGTCCATAATCCCGAGGGCAGAATTGTGCCGGCGGGCGCCACGGTGTTGGCGCGCCCGGTCTTTCAGGGCGCGCGGGCCTCGTTTGTCCGAAACGTCGAGAGCATCGTCGTGCAAGGCGACGTGGCCATCTCGATGGGAAGCGAGACAGTGGTGCCGATCGTCGAAGGTCGCCCCGGACCGGAGATCAAACGGCGATACACGAACGTATGGATGCGCAAGGGCGACTCTTGGAAACTCGTCGCGCGGCACGCGAACAACGTTTGCGACAAGGAGTAGCCGCGACCGTTGCACCGCAAGGAAGCGTGCATTTCTCCAAGACGAACTGGCACCCCCGCCCCCATGGTCCGTCTCGTCGCGCGGCGGCCCACCGAGCGAAAGCGGGCGGCGAGCAAGGTGAAATCGTATTCGAATACCGGGACCGTGGAGTTCCGCTGCAACGGCCGCTCGCTCGGCACTGCGCAGCCCGCTGTGGTGTGCATCGCGCGCTGGCCCGCGGTGCAGCTCTCGCCCGGCGTGGACCGCATCGAGATCGTCGCCCGCGCCGGCGCCACCGAGCCGCGCGATGCGTACGGGGGGACGTTGCCGTCTCAAGGCGGCGCTGTCCCCAGTTTTCGTTGGCCTTTCCGCTGGCTCGGCGTGATCCGGGTCGCTAGATCGCCGACGATGTTCTCCTTTGCCCCTCGGTTTATGACGTCGCTGCTGCTTGGCGCTGCCGCTGCGGTGTCCTCCCCTTGCGCCGTGGCTCAATCTTCCGTCGCGCCCGCTCCGAGCGAAAACGGCGCCGCCGATCTCGCCTCCGCATTCAGCGGACTCGAGCTCTGGTACCGGCAACCGGCGAAGGAGTGGACCGAGGCGCTCCCGCTCGGCAACGGCCGGCTCGGCGCGATGGTCTTCGGCGGTGTCGCCGAGGAAACGATCCAGCTCAACGAGGACACGATCTGGTGTGGTCGCCCCGAGGCGCTCAACCGCACCGCGGCCGGCAAACAGCTGCCGAAAATCCGCGAGTTGCTCTTCGCCGAAAAGTTCGCCGAGGCCGAGAAGCTCGTGCAGGACGAAGTGATTGGGCCGCAGTCGCAAGTCGGGCGCAGTCACCAGACTTTGGGTGACCTGAAACTCGCCTTCGCGCTCCCCGCCGGCGAGCCGGCCAACTACCGTCGCGCGCTTGATCTCGATGCCGCGACCGCCACGACCGAGTTCACGCTCGGCGGCGTGACGTTCCGCCGCGAAGTGCTCGCGAGCGCGCCCGACCAGCTGCTCGTCATCCGCCTCACGGCCGACAAGCCCGGCCAGATCGCGTTCTCCGCCGCGCTCCAGCGCGACGATGTCGCCGTCACCGCGCGGCCCGATGGCTCGCTCGAGATGGTCGGTCAGGCGCTCGCCGGCCACGCGGGCGACGGCGTGAAATTCGCCGGCGTGCTCCGCGTCGTGCCCGAGGGCGGCACCCTCGTGCGCGATGGCGCTAAGCTCGCGCTCCGCGGCGCCGATGCGGCCACGCTGCTCTTCGCCGTGCGCACCGACTACAACGCCCCGATGCCCGCCGTGCCGCTCACGCGCAGCAACCTCGCCGCGGCCCAGGGAGATCTCGCCGCCGCCGGGCAGTCGTTCGCCGCGCTCGCCGAGCGCGCCCGCGCCGATCACCGCCGGCTTTTCCGCCGCGCGTCGCTGTCGTTCGGCGCGGACGCAAACGCCGCGCTTCCGACCGACGAGCGTCTGCGTCGCGTGCAGGGTGGGGCGGAGGACCTCGGGCTGCTGGCACTCCATTTTCAATACGGCCGCTATCTGCTGATCGGCTCGTCGCGCCCCGGCGATCTCGCTGCCAATCTCCAAGGACTCTGGAACGGAGCGATGTTCGCGCCGTGGAGCGCCGACTACCACATCAACATTAACATCCAGATGAACTACTGGCCGGCCGAGGTCACCGGCCTGGGCGAGTGCCACGAGCCGTTCTTCGCGTTGATCGAGAATCTCGCCGCGAACGGCGCACGCCAGGCGGCGAAGGAGATCTACGGTGCGCGCGGCGCGGTGGCGCACTATACGACCGACGCGTGGCTCGGCGCTTCGACTGGCGGCCAGCCGGTGTGGGCCATGTGGCCGATGGGCTTCGGCTGGAGCACGCGCCATTTCTGGGAGCACTACCTCTACACCGGCGATCGCGACTTCCTCGCCCGCCGCGCCTATCCCGCGCTGCGCGAGGCGACGCTGTTCTATCTCGACTGGCTCGTTGCCGATCCGAAGACCGGCCGGCTCGTCTCCGGCCCGAGCGCGTCTCCGGAAAATGAGTTCATTGGCCCCGACGGCTCGCAGCACAGCGTTTCGATGGGCTGCTCGATGGACCAGCAGATCATCTGGGAAACGTTCACGAACTTCCTCGCCGCCGCCCGCGATCTCGGCGTCGCCGACGAGACTGTTGCCGCCGTCGAGTCCGCCCGCGCGAAGCTTGCGCTGCCGCAGATCGCTTCCGACGGCCGCGTGATGGAATGGGCGAAGGAGTATGGCGAGTTCTACCCCGGCCACCGCCACATCTCGCACCTTTACGGCCTGCACCCGAGCGCGCAGTTCACGCGCTCGAACTCCGCGGTGAGCGGCCGGGATTTCTTCGCCGCGGCGCGCAAGACGCTTGAGTTCCGGCTCGCCCATGGCGGCGGCCACACCGGCTGGAGCCGTGCGTGGATCGTCAACATGTGGGCACGGCTCGGCGACAGCGGGAAGGCCCGCGCCCGGCGGAAACCATGGTGGTACCGCTCTTGCTCGGGTCCGTGATTGCTCAACTCGCCGGCTCACTAC